>JAWOHK010000053.1:0-3053 GCA_046485205.1 Chloroflexota bacterium
GCGCTACTTTCAATGGAATATTTTCCTATTTCGCTCCAACAACACGCTATCAAACGCCAACATTGTACAACCGTTATGAACCTTAGCGTAGGTTTTCGTCCCTTTACTACAAAAAGGCCAAATGGGGCACTGTGACCAGCACACTGGTCGAGGGCATCATGCCGGCCGGGCGCCTGACGATCCGTCATCCCGCTGGCATCAAAAATCAATAAGCATCCAAGACGGCGGCGGCTCCCAGACCTCCGGCAACAACCGGACGTTAGCCTGGCACTTGCCCGGCGGCAACAGCGCCTCTATCGCCCGCCAGGCAAGTCCTAACGCGAGTTGCCCGGCCGGGCAACCGGCACAGTTCATCACCAGGCTAACGAAGATGCCGGCATTGTCAATCGCGATGTCACGCACCATGCCCAGCCCCACCAGCGACAAGCCATAGCTCGGGTGGATTACCCGGCTCAGCGCAGCGCGGACCTCAGACTCGGTAGGCAACGGGTGTCACCCCCATCGCCTCCAGGTGGCGGCGGATAGCGGGTACAGAGATCTTGCCGCCGCTGCTGAAGACCTCGTCATCGACCAAAACCAGAGGCAATTGGGCCTCGGCCGGCAGCGGCGGGCAATCGGCGTCGAACAGATCGTAATAGTTCACCCGGACCGCCGGGCCAAACCGGTTGTGCAATTGATCAGCCGTCCAGTCGGCCACTTCGCGCCAGGTATCTTTCACGCCCTCGGCGCAGGCGATGGGCGAGCCGATCACTCTGACATGAATGGGGTTGTTCATCCGCAGCCGCACCCCCCGCTGGCCCCGCAACAGGAGCCGGACTGAACAGGTATAGGTATTCTCTTGTCACCCGCGCCCACGCCGGCCAACATCGGCACGCCGATGACCTGTTTGGCGTCTTGCACGTGGCACACGGGGCATACCGGATCTAACCCGGCCTCTTTTTCCTTAAAGGTAGCCCGCACGGTGAACACATTTCCACAGTTGCCGCAGCGGTAATCATAAGACGCCATTGTATTCCTCCAACAAAGGGATCAATTCACGCTCAATAGCATCGCGCACAGCACGAAAATCGTTCATGTCGTCCGTCTTGGCCGGGTCGGGGAAGCTATGATGAACTCGGTTGCCCTTCCCCAACCAAAGAGGGCAATCCTCTGCTGTCGAATCGCAGACCGTCACTACAAGATCGAAATCCACGTCGCGGAATTCATCGGCTAACTTGGAGCGACCGTCGTGCTGGATACCGATTTCACGGAGCGCGTCCAGGGCTTTCGGGTGGACATACCCTGCGGGAATCGTCCCCGCACTTACAGCCCGCCATTGGTCACCGAGCCGCGCATTGACAGTTGCTTCCGCCATCTGAGAGCGACAAGAGTTACCAGTGCATAGAAAGAGTACTCTGAGTTGATTCATATAATAAATTCTATATCGGTTATCAGGGACTACCAGGTTATTGGAATCAACAGGTCGCCGCGTTACTGAAAGCGGCGAAATCAATGCCCAATAAATCGCTGATATCCATGTTAACGCCCGGCAGATAGGCGGCCGCATCGCGCTGGGCCCGCACATAGGTCATGATCAGCGCATTCGTTTGCACCTGCCGTTGCAGGTCGCGCATGTGATCGACGCCGGCTTGCGTGGCGTCGCCGTTCATCTGGCTGCGGCGCATGTCGGCCTGGGCCGCGGTCAACGCATCCAGCAATCCGGTGGCGGTCGTGTCGTCGTTGAGCGTCTGCCAGGCGTGGTGGAATGCGGCCAAAGGCTCAGCCTGCATCAAGACATCGGCCAGCGCATGGGTGGCGGCCACCAAGTCCGGTGATAGTGTGTTTGTATTCATGATGATTCCTTATATGGCGGGACGAGCCTTGAGTGGCCCGTCCCGCCATGGAGAATTTTAACCGCAGCAACTTTTGCCACAAGCCGCGGCAAAATTGATGCCGATGCGCTGCGACAGCAGGCTGCCGGCTTCCTGACACAACAATGCTAACTCAGCTTGAGACTGCGAATAGGCCATAATCGTCCCATTGGTTTGCAGCGCTTCATTCAGCGCGTCCAGATCAGCCTGGTCTTCCGGGCTGACCGCGCCGAGCATGGTCATCATATAGAGCGAGTGTTGCAGTTGCTGGTACTCGTTGATGATCCGGTTAGCCTGGTCATCTTTTTCCAGCGCTTCGGCTGCCCGTTCGAAAGCCACAAACTGAGGTGTGGCCGCCAGAGCCGCGGCAAAGTCGCGAGCGGCCCCGCGGACGGCATCCTGAACGGTAAGGGTCTGGGTATCGGTTAGGGTATCGTACATGCTCTTCTCCCTAGTCGGCGGCTACCGCCATAGATTCCAGGGCGCTAGCCTTCGAATGGCCATTACCATAGACCGACTCGCCCAATTCGACCAGCATCTCCAGCCCCTTCACTTCCTGCGACAGGAGCGGCACCTGCACGATCGGCGTCGGGAAGCGCCCGGCGATCTCGCTCAGGTACTTCTGCTGCATGGCGCGGCGCGCCTGCGCGTAGGGCGTGGCCGCGTCGGACGGGGGGATAACGAGGTTGGCGATAACCAGCCCCGGCTGGATGCCCAGCGTCTTCAGTTCCTCGCTGGCCCGGAAAGCTTCGATGATGGGCGTCGATTCGGGGTACATGACGAAGGCGAAGGTGCTGCGATGGGGATCGCGCATCATATCGATCACCTGGCCGAAGCGTTGCTTGGCCACGTCATCAGCCACGACCGTATCGACCGAGGCGAAGGCTTTGACGTCGATCTGCTTGCTCCACTCGATGGGCAGCTCCAGCATGCGCAGGGTGTGGCCGGTCGGCGCGGTGTCGAAGACGATGACGTCCCACTCGTCGCCGGCAGCGAATTCGATAAAGCGGTTGAAGGCGGCGATCTCCTCGGTGCAGGGCGACTCCAGTTCCTCGGTCATCACGGCGATGGCCGATTCCGGCCGGCCGCGCTCGCGGGCGTCGTCGAGGATGCGCTGTTTGTAGACGGCCGCGGTCGCCTTGGGGTCGATGTTGGCCGCCCACAGGTTATCGATGCCGGGGATGGCCAATACCTCGTTGCCAA
>JAWOHK010000117.1:0-11134 GCA_046485205.1 Chloroflexota bacterium
CATTGAAGAAATCGCAGATACCTTTGATAAACTCGGTTTTTCCGCTTCCAAGATCACCGTAGAAAGCCACAACATCACCCGGGAGCAGATTTTCTTCGAACGAGCAATGGACCCAGGGATTAGCCTGGCTGGGTAAGCTCCCAGGCGCATGGTGCCCCCCATGTCGGTTAGTTCATGCTGGTCGGGCATAAGACTGATTACCGGATGTTCGCAATTGCGGTCAAATTCGGTGCTGTTCGGTTCATCACTCTTCAATACGTTACGAGCCAGTTCGATGCACATCACTTGCATGCCCAAACACAGGCCGAGATAAGGCACCTTATTTTCCCTGGCCCAGCGCGCAGTCAAGATTTTCCCTTCAACCCCCCGCTCGCCGAAGCCGCCGGGTACGACGACACCACTCACTCCAGCCAACTGGTCCCAACCTCTGCCCTTTTCGAGGTCACCGGAGTGAATCCAGACAACATCAACCTGCCGTCCATTGACGTTCCCGGCATGATAGAGGGCTTCACGCACACTCATGTAAGCATCGTGTAGTTCGACGTATTTCCCGACGATAGCTATTTTGATGACCGGTTTTGGCCGGCGGATCTCCGCAATCATCGCTTCCCATTCACTCAGATCAGGCTTAATCGTCTCATGGATATTGAGCCGTTCCATGACAAAGTTCGCTAATTGGGTCTCTTCCAGAAGTAAGGGGATGTTGTATAAGATGTCGCTGGTGACAGCGGGGATAACGGCTTCACGAGGGACATCGGTGAAGAGGGATATCTTATTGAGATGCTCCTCGGGAATTGGGTAATCAGCCCGGGCAATAATTACATCCGGCTGAATACCGATGCCGCGTAATTCCCGAACGCTGTGCTGGGTCGGTTTGGTCTTCAATTCTTCACTGGCCAAGATATAAGGCAAATAAGTTACGTGCACGTAGAGGGAATTTTCTCGGCCGACGTCGGAGCGCATCTGACGCAACGCCTCCATAAACGGGAGACTCTCAATATCGCCAACCGTACCTCCGACCTCTACCAGGACGATCTCCGCCTGGCTCTTCTCCGCCACCAGAGAGATGCTTCGCTTGATCTCGTTTGTGATGTGAGGGATAACCTGGATAGTGCCGCCGAGATAATCGCCACGCCGCTCGCGGGCGATGACTTCTGCATATACGCGACCCGTTGTGAAGTTGGAAGCCTGGTTGAGGTTGACGTCGATGAAGCGCTCGTAATGACCCAAATCAAGATCGGTCTCCGCGCCATCATCGGTCACAAAAACTTCGCCATGCTGATAGGGCGACATGGTGCCCGGGTCGACATTGATGTAGGGATCCAGCTTTTGAGCTGTCACCGAAAGCCCGCGGGCCTTGAGTAATCGGCCGAGGGCGGCGGCCGTGACCCCCTTCCCGACCGAGCTGACAACACCACCCGTGAAAAAGATAAATTTAGTCATAATAAACCTCTAAAAAGAGAGGTGGGGCATGTCATCTTGGGTGACATGCCCCACCTGAATTTGTTTTGGCGTGTGGCTTTGGGCCTGTAGTATCGTCGTGAATCGCCTTTTTGCATACAGCCCTCTCGACGAAGGGGAGAATATCATAGCCGCCGGGTGGATGCAAATAGCCTTAGCAGACACAGTCCGAATTGAAAGGTTCGCAATAGCGGGATAATCAGTGTTTTCTTTGGCGAGATCATCAATCGGGTCGATAATGAGCGCATACAAGCGGAGGTACATAGTGCAAATGATGAATTTTAGCGGTAAGAACGTTGTCGTCACCGGCTCATCACGGGGTATCGGCCGATCGATCGCCCAGATGTTTGCGATCCAAGGAGCCCGGGTCGCTGTCCATTTCAACAATAATCGCTCGGCGGCCGAGGAGACATTGGCCTTGCTCAGTGGCCACTCTCATATTCTGGTCCAGGCCGATATCGCCGACCCGACCGCTGTGGCAACAATGGTTGACAGCGCTGCCAGCCAAATGGGTCATATCGATGTTCTCGTCAACAATGCCGGAATCTACGACGCCCATCCCCTGGCCGAAGTCTCGTATGAAGACTGGCAGGCCAGTTGGCGACAGGTTTTGGACGTCAACTTGCTTGGTGCGGCCAATGCCTCCTATTGTGCTGCTCGACACATGATCCAGCAGGGCGGCGGCGGCCGGATCGTAAATGTATCCTCTCGCGGAGCGTTTCGCGGCGAGCCGGATAGTCCAGCCTATGGAGCCAGTAAAGCGGCCATGAACGCCATGAGCCAATCCTTAGCTCGTTACCTGGCACCTTACAATATTTTCGTTGGGGTAGTAGCTCCGGGGTTTGTTGAGACAGATATGGCCCGTGTTAATCTGCAGGGTGAAAGTGGTAAATCGATCCGCGCGCAAAGCCCGTTCAATCGCGTGGCTCAACCTGAAGAAGTCGCTTATGCCGTGCTTTTTCTAGCTTCGGAAGGAGCCGAATTTATGACCGGGGCGATTATCGACGTAAACGGTGCGTCGTATTTACGTACCTGACAATTTTCAGCCTAAAAACTTAATTGGGTCAGCGATGGCTATCCGACCGGGAATCAACACCTTGGCATAGGCCCGCGCCCACCCTGGCTGGGTTTTCGGTGAAATGCGACTGAATATCTGATCGTCGAAAGAATTCTGAATGTTCCGGCAAGGGACTGCATAGGAAGTTATCTGAATTTCAACCTGTTCTCCCACTTGAATTCTGATTCCGGACAGAATTTCCGACCAGTCTATTCCGGCAATTGTGAGATTCTCTCCGATTGAGCCGGGATAAATGGGATGGCCCTCGGCCTGCAGGGCAAGAATGTGCTCCAGAGAATAGAGGCA
This sequence comes from Chloroflexota bacterium, assembly GCA_046485205.1. Taxonomy (GTDB): domain Bacteria; phylum Chloroflexota; class Anaerolineae; order Promineifilales; family Promineifilaceae; genus Promineifilum. The sequence goes on from JAWOHK010000117.1 coordinate 2,825, forward strand.
CACGGCGCGTTCCGGGCCGCCGTGGTGTTTTGTATCTCGCTGCCGATCACCGCGCACGCCAAACGCCGTCACCTCGGCGCTTCTCACCGGCAGTTTAGGCACGCCGCCATCGGAAACATTAATCTGAAAGAGTCGAGGCGGGTTTGGTTTCATGATTCAACTTCTCTTGGCTGGGAAGTGTAACGCTCGAAAATGAGCGTGTCAAACGTGATGCGGCACGGTCTACTTCGGCAGCTACTCGCATCGCTCCTAATGTAACACCGGCAGTTGATTGGCCGGGAAAGATCGAATCGCCTACCAGCCACATATTATTAATTCCGGTTTTAGGCCCCCGGGCATTAAAAATGGATGTTTGCGGAAAACCACCTACCATTCCCAACGGCCGTCCGGTGTAATATTGAAAAGTGACCGGAGTACCCGGTAAGCACAGTCTAACAGTTTGCCGTAGGCCGGGCACCGCGATTTCCGCGGCCTTTAATAAGCGTTCGGCATACTCTTCACGGCGCCGTAAATGTGCGCTTCCATCTATACCCTGACGCAATTGCCACCAAGGAGATATTTCAGTATGAGTCGAAAGGGTAGCAGCGCGCATGCCGGCCGGCGCTCGAGCGGGATCACCGGCATCGCTCAATGAGATGAAAACGGAATTACCTTCCCCCAGCGGACGATGATGGTCGATGATCACCTGATGGTGATCGGCGATGTTTCCCGGCAATCGACTCTCATCCAAGCCTAGATAGAGTGTAAAAGCCCCCCAGGTCGGTTCAAGCCGGGCAATGTTTCGCGTCATTGCCGGTGGGGCGTCTTCGCCCAGCAACTCGGCCAGCGCCCAAGGAGTCAGATTGGCTAAAAAGAAATCGCCGGACAGACGATGGCCTTTGTTTGTGTGGACAGCAGTAGTCTGACCGCGAGCCCCTATTTCAATATTGATCACTCGCTGGCGATATAAGACTTCGCCGCCGTTGGCACGAATCCAATCGACAAGCGTGCGCGCCAAAGACCCAATGCCACCGCGTATATGGTTCACGCCCCGGCGCGGCAAATCCAACGCGGCGCTCCCATATAACGCGTTTGTATGGGCCGCGGTGGTTTGTGCTGCGATGAGCAATTGACCATCAAGGAAAGCCCGAAACATCGGATCTTCCGTTTGGATCATCTGCCCGACCGTCTGATTCAGATAAGGAAGGGATATCAACGTCCGGGGGCGCACCGCCAATCCCAGTCGAAAGAGATCACCCGCCGATTGAGGTGGCCATGGGAACGAGCGGGAAGAAATATCCCAGGAAATATCGGCCAATCGCTCCTGAAGATTCCAAAACGATTCCATGCCGGGGAAAGCCCGTCGTCGCTCTTCTTGCCAAGCTACCGGGTCAGTCCACTGCGTAACACGCTGACCGTCAGGCAGGTGAACTACCCAGACCGGATCAACTGGTTTTACTGGCCATTCGAGATCTAGTAGTTCGGCCACGCGTGTATGGGGCCCACTGGGTCCGAAGCCTCCAGCCAGCGTCGCCCCGGCATCGAAGCGAAACCCTTGATGATAAAACGTCCCTGCGCTACCACCTGGATATACGTGCCCTTCCAAAACGGTAACCTGGTGTCCAGCCCTCTGCAGGAGAGCAGCGGCTGTTAAGCCACCGATACCCGCTCCAATCACCACGATCTTCGCGGCCGAGCTTCGTTTAGTCGGACTCATAAGGATTACCGGGGCTTATCAGCCTTCTGAACTGCCACACTTCGAGCGACAGCACGGCGAGTGATGATTTTCCGTGCGGTGAACAATGCATACAACCCCGGTTTGTTGAATAGTAACCGGCTAAATAAGCCCCGCAGCCCACCATCATGCTCGAAGGTGATGTGCTCCTCAACCCGGGTAGTGTCTTCATCCACTACGTTGAAGCGGTGTACATGTCGCCAATACTTCAGCGGACCACTTACCTGAGTGTCAGTAAATCCATTCAATCCGACATCGCTATGGACCGCATGCCAGCGAACCGGGACAGGGCCAAACCAGAGGGTGAATTTAGCTTCGGACTCGTCTGCCAGGGGTTCGTATTCGTGAATCTGGGCAATGATAGGAAACGGGCTTAGCTGTTTGAGCACCTGTGTGTCCTGGTGAAAAGCGGCTACCACCTCCAGAGGTGCGTTCACGATAAATGAGAAACTGAATGTTGGCAAGGATTCACTCCTCTCAGGCTAGGTCTAAAAGTCCGGAATGGCCTTCTTCGTACGCCGATAAAATTTTATCGGCCAGCTTTGAAGCCGGCGGCGCATCCTTGGGCATTCGCATTGGCACCTTGCTCCAAAGGGGCGTGTCAACAGCGACCGGCCGGACCACCGTTACGCTTCGTTTGCGTTGCTCTTTTCGCAATGCTTCACCAAATGCTTCAAGTCCGGCTTTTGCGGCAGCATAGGCGGATAAACCGGGCAATCTCAGCCTCTCGTTAATTGCCCCGATGAAAAATAGATGGGCATCCGACGCCAAAAGTGGCATGCTGTGATGGGCTGCCAGATAGGCGCCATTCAGATTAGCATCCATAATTCGGCGCCACGTTTCAGGATTCATTTCCTCGACTGGGGCAGCAATAATATCCCCTGCAGAATAAATCCAAAGATTAACATCTGTTACTTCGTAGGCGGCTGCCTGCACCGCTTTTTGAACACTGAACGAGTCAGCTATATCCGAATAGATGCTATGGGTAGCCATACTCTGTACAGCTTCCTCATGCCGGCTAAAGGCTACAGTATTCCAGCCGCCTATCCGCAAGGTCTCAAGCAATGCCCGGCCAATCCCACCATTTGCGCCCCAAATCATCGCTGTTTTCATGAATAATTCCTTCTGTCCAAGTTACACCAATAATCTTACAGTGTTGCACAGTTTTTGTCAATGTATTTTCGGCTTTTTTAATTGAAGTGAATCCGGTCAGAAGTTAGTGAGAATTGGTGTATTCTGCAACTCGTCAGAACGCGATCATACTATAATCCGGCGTATGAGTTATTTTTGGAAGAAGGGTTGCCTGATCTTTTTGGTTTTCCTTTTATTTCTCGCGCTCTCACCCTTGATGTGGCGAGGGGCTGTAAAACTTTATTACAGCCGGAATATATTTGTCCCGGCCGAAGTCCCCACCCATTCAACAGCCATCGTGTTCGGCGCCGCCGTTTATGCCAACGGCCGCCTCAGTCCTGTTCTCCTCGACCGAGTGGACACGGCCATCTACCTCTATCATGCCGGACAGGTCAATCGAATTGTAGTGAGCGGCGACAATCGCAGCGAACACTATGATGAGCCGGGAGCCATGCTGGATTATGCCGTCCGCCAAGGAGTCGATCCGGAGGATATTATTGTCGATCGAGCCGGACACCGCACGTACGATACCTGTTTCCGCGCGCGGCATGTTTTCGATGTACGTAAGGCGGTTTTGGTGACACAGGAATTCCACCTGCCGCGCGCTTTGCTCACCTGCGAAGGATTAGGAATTAAAGCAATTGGCGCTATGGCCGATAAGCGGCCCTATCGCGGGGCATCCTGGTATGAAATACGCGAGACGGCGGCGACCACGGTAGCGGCCTGGGACGTGTTCCGACGCTTGCCCCCACCAATTGTCGAAACTGTGGAGGAGTCTAACCAGGCTTGGCCGACAACCTGGGTTGGAGGCAATTAGTAACCAAAGCGGCCAATCAGGTCTTCGGCCACAGCCAGGCCTGACAGCATCGCACCTTCAACCCGTGGCTCATGGAAGGCATCTCCGGCAAAGTAGAGCAAAGGCCCACTTTGGGTAGACAGAAACCGGTCCGGATGCAAGCGTACCGGCAGGGCATACCGCCACCGCTTAAGCTGGTTTTCTCGCACGACAGCCCCGGGACTTAATAGCGGTTCAATCTCCTGATTCATCCATGTCAGAATCGATTCATCGGAGTTCGGCCAATGAGCATGGCTTGAATCCGGACCGGCATGAACGGTCAGGACTCTTCCTTCAGGTGAGATTCCTTTGCGGAGATTGTCGGCAATCCAGCTGATTGCGTGGCTCGGGCGTTGAAAAGCTCCCGGCTCCGGCAAGGCAATCTCTCCATCAACCAGAAACATACCACACAAACAAGGTGCATACTCAATTGCCTCGAGTTGCCGGCGCTCTGACGCAGGCATTTCGAAATGCCCGTTATCCAGCAAAGCCAATGACTGGGGTACGGGCGGTGTCAGAACAATCGCCTGACACTCGAACCGCTCGCCATTTTCGCCTATGGCCAGCCAGCGTCCATTATTGCCTTCCGCAACAGACTTTAGCTTGATCGATAATTGGACATCTAGATCTTGCGCCAAGTGTTTGGCAAGCGCGTTAAACCCCCCATGAACTGCATAACGCGGGTAGCCATCGCTCTTAGGCGATTCGAGCGAACCATCGGACCAACCCCGCGACCATTCAAAAATCAGTTCCTCTCGCAACCACCGGGTGACCAGATCATGACCAATAGCTGTTCGGACGGTGAAAAACTGCGCACCATGATCGGCTTGTCCGGGTCCAATGCGCCGCGTGGCTAAACGTCCACCAGGGCTCCGGCCTTTATCAACAAGGGCCACAGATATCCCAACCGCGGTCAACTGCTGGGCGGCCATTAGGCCGCTAATGCCGGCCCCGACGATTAAGACATCCCATCCTCCGGTTTTCATTGGCCTTGCTTACGTAAAGCGACAGCGCCAAGAACAACGGCCAGAGCCGCCCCCGCTCCAATAAATAACAAGCCGGTTGGTTGTCCGGAATCGACGTTTGCCAAAACAGGCGCCGGGGTGGGTTCAGGTGTCGGGGTATCAATCGGTAAAGGGGTCGCGGTCGGTGGGATCGCAGTGGGCGAAGGCGTCGCGGTTGCCGTCGGTGTAGAAGTAGGCGTCGGGGTTTGTGTGGGGGTCGGACTAGGATAAAGCATGGCATCGGCCGTAGCGGTAGCATCCTCCGGGTTGACTGTCGGCACAGCTGTAGCCGTGCCGGCGATCACTGTCGTCGGGTCAATTGCCGTGAGGTCGATAACATCGAATTCCTGGCTAACTTGCTCCACCAAAAATACTGGAGGGCCGCCGATATCACATGCCGGGTCACATCGTGCCCCACCAAGATCGAGCTCATAGAAGCCGCCTATCGCGCGAATCTCCTGAGTGTCGCCGACCGCCGAAACCAGCAAGGCTTCTTCAGTCAGAGCCGGCACCTGAACCGTAAGCGGCGCGGCCGACCGGCTCCAAAGTATACGGGTCAATCCGGACGGGCGTTTGAAGGAAAAAGCGTAAAAGTCCTGTTCTTGTTGCCGGCCAACTGGCAGTAAAAATCCTTGCAAGTAATCAATCGTGGTTTTGTAGGCGTAGAAGGCTGGCCGCCGGGTACGATTTGGTCGGAGAATGCCAAATGATTCACCACCGGGCGGCAAGTGAACGTCAATAAGTTTGTACACGCCAACACGTTCGGCCTCCGCGCCAAGTCCCAAGGCATGGGCCTGGACAATGTACCATGCTTGTTGGTCGAGATCGACCTGAAAAGCGGGCCGTTCAACCGGCCACCCAGGGTCGAGATTGGGCGACGCATTGGTCTCATTAATCCAAATGGGTTTCCGCAGTCCGTAGCGCTCCTGGATTTTCCAGGTTTCATCAACCAACTCTTCTACCGTTTCGACCCGAAAATAGATGTGAAGGGTGATCGCGTCAAAATAGTAATCGTAGCGCTCTGATTCCGAATCGGCGCTGGCCACCCGGAGAAAGGTGTCGAGCCAGCGCGGATCGTGCCAATAGGACCAGCCCGCCAAGTGAATCATCGCTTCTGGATCGCTCTCCTTGGCTACCAGATAAGCAACCTTGAGTAATTGGAAATAATCCTGGGTGGTGCCGGCAAATTCATGCCCGTACACATCCGGCGCGATTTCCGGCTCGTTCCACACAATCCAGTGATGGACCCCCCGAGGCGCATAATATTCAACAACCTTGCGGACATATCCTGCCCACAAATTCTCCGGGTCATCAATTGGCAAGTATAGACCTCGCGGAACGCCCGAGAACGGCGCGCCGTCCGTAGCCCATGGCGGCGTATTCTTGAGCAAACCCATGACCATACGATCCTGTTCTTGAGCCTCTACTAACCACTCTTCCAGAACATGGAGAGTGTTCCAATCATCCGGTCCGGTAGGTTGAATTTCATTCCAGTAGAACAGGATGCGATCCCAGCCGACGCGCAATTCGGCCGCGTCATCCTCTTCCCAAAAGGCTTCAATGACTCCGAATCGTTGGTCAACCGGCGTGGGATCGACCGCATCCCGGTCTTGTCCGAACGGCATCGCGAACGCTTCGACTGGCTGTAACAGAATGATGAGCGCCACGATAATCATGGCGCTCATCATGAGAGCTTTGATTTTCAGCTTCATAGAAGGTATAAAGTTGCCCGGTGATATGCCGGACAGCCATGACAGGATTATAATGTGTAATGATCCGGAACTACAAAGGGAATGCTAACGGATGAATGAAGCACTCAGACTCAGACCCGCCCAAGAGGAGATCCTTTCCTACAGCGGTGGTCGGATGGCGGTTAGCGCCGTACCGGGTAGCGGTAAAACATTTACCCTATCGCTGCTGGCGGCGCAACTCATAGCCGAAAACCGGATAGACCCAAATGCCGGTCAGCAGATTCTCATTGTCACCTTTCTGAACAGTAGCGTTGAAACTTTTCGCGCTCGTATCCGGCGAAGGTTACTTGATATGGGCTTGCCGGATGCCGGTTTCGATGTGCGCACCTTGCACAGCTTGGCGCTGGAAATCGTTCGCTGGTCAGGTGAATCGATGAGCGAGGATATTGCGGTGCTCGACGAAACCCAGAGCCGGCAATACCTCGAAGCGGCTGTTGATGGCTGGATTAATGACCACAACCAGCTATGGGAAGCATTCTTGCCCGACGATGGTCGCGAATTCAGCCCGCTACTGATCGCCCGCTGGAGAGATATCACAGCGACCACAGCGGCATCATTCATTCGCACCGCTAAAAATGAACGGTACAAGCCAGAAGACATCATCGATCGGATTCGTTCAATGGGGCAATCCGGTGGCAGTGATCGAGATAATCTCGACATCGCCCGGTCGCCGCTGATGCATATGTTGGCTGGTATTTACAGCCGCTACCAGATCACGCTCGAACGACAAGGTAGCCTGGACTACGATGATCTCATCTGGCAGGCGACTGACCGGCTCGAACACCGGCCTGACCTGGTTACCACCCTGCGAAACCGCTGGCCGTTCGTGTTGGAAGATGAAGCCCAGGACAGTGTGCCATTGCAAGAACTGCTTCTAGAGCAGTTAACGGGACCGGATGGCAACTGGGTTCGTGTCGGCGATCCTAATCAGGCGATCACGAGCACGTTTACGGCCGCCCACCCGCGTTATTTCTCCCAATTTATTGACCGGCCGGATGTCGTGGCCCGAACGCTACCCAACAGCGGCCGCTCGGCACGGCTCATCCTTGGCGCGGCCAACGCCATGCTAAACTGGACTATCGATCACCATCCGGTCGAAGAAGTACGAACCAATACTTTTCGCCAGCAGGAAATTTTACCCACACCCCCGGGTGATTCTCAACCAAACCCTCCGGACGAAGAAGCCCGCTTCCGAATTCGTGTGTACCGCCACCGCGAGGAGGAAGAACTTCCTTCCGTTGCCCGACAAGCCTGGGACCATACCCAACAGCAACCGGAGCATACCCTGGCCATTCTCGTTCCGACCCACCATATAGGTTACCAGATCGCCGAGCACCTTGATGCGCTGGACGCCGACTACGATAACATGCTGCGTGGCAGCGGGCGCGAACGCGAGATCGCCGCTGCTCTACACGCCGTACTTGGTGTGCTCGCTAACCCACTGGACAACAAAAGTTTGCAGGCTGCCCATAGCGCCCTTGACGAACTGCATGAGGAGGGATTCGCCGGTGCGAGTGTTCCGGTATCAGCGGTCGATTCTGAAGATTCTGGTCGTTTTCAGGCGCTACTTCGCAGTATCCGCCTTCCCGAAGCACTCCTGTTCCCGACCGACGCGGAGATGATGCCGGCCTCGCTGCCGTCGGGTATCACCACTGAAGAGGATATTGAACGATTAGAGCGGTTGGCGTCGTTTTTCAGGCAAAGCTTTAGACTCCGCGATCTGCCGATCGACGACCTCGTCCTCACGCTTGCCGACCTGCTCTTCGCACCCGCGCCGAACGCGACCAACGGCGACCCTTCCCACGAACTTGACCTGGCCATCGCTTACCAGATCGCGGGTCTGCTTCGTCAGTGGCGCGAAGCACAACCGGATTG
>JAWOHK010000169.1:0-25302 GCA_046485205.1 Chloroflexota bacterium
ATGGACATAGGGGCAAGTACTCTGGTAGTTGGCTACCAGTTCCGCTCAAGTAGCAAAATGCCGGCAGATTACTCACTGAAACTGCTTGACGAACCGGAGTCGCGGTCGCGACGGCAACCGGATTGTCCTCGTCAATCCCCTCTTCGAGTTGGCCAGTGCCCGGTGTTGGTTCAGCAATCGTTACCGTGACCACCGCCGGCTGGACTGAACGCAGCTCGATGTCGCGATCCGGCAAATCTACATCCGGCTCGATCGAATAGGTTCCCGGGCCCAAACCGAACAGGTCGAGGGTTACGCGGATGTCGTCTTCAATCAGCGCATCGAGAATCGGAAGAGGCCCGAAGAGGACCACGCGTATCTGGTTCGGATTAACCTGGGCTTCATATCGGCTATCTACACCCCTCAGAATGGGCACCCGATTAAAGGTACTGGTGGTCAGGATTGGCTCGATCTGGATGTCGACATTGATAGTCTGTTCCGGGTCAACGGTTACACCGTCGGGCAATACCAGTATGGCGGTCTGTTGGAAAGACTGGTTTAGACCTGTAATGTCAATTGGCTCGGTCTTAACACTGGTCAGACGGCTTATTTGAGCCGGCCGCCCCTCAACCAAAACGCTCGGCGGGTCAGCCGTGACACTCAGCAGCCGGTAGCCTGGTGCCGGCTCGCCTCGCCACTCCACGGTAACCAGTTTTTCTGAGAAGCCGGCTAATTCCTCGACCGGTACCGTTACAATCACTTCATTCGCATTCAGCACCAAGCCGGTGGCTCCGGCCACCCGGCCGGTCACGTCATATAAAATGGGTTGCGCGCGCTCGACTAATGTTTCCGCCGTACTGTTCAGAAATGCCGTAACCAGCGCAAATTCCAAGGGGTCAATCTGGCTTGCCGGCCCGGATACCCGGATGGTCGAAGGTTCCAAGAACGGCTCCCCTTGAGCATGCCCTCGCGCCACGGACCCGCGCAGATCCAGTCGCACCGGGATGTCGCGCGTCACCTCTTGCTCCAGTTGAACATCGATTTGCTCCGGAGTAATGAACGAGATGTTAACCCCCGGTTTGCGACCGGTAACCACGATATTAACGGGTGTCGTCTCACCGGAAGTGACACTACTGACATCGAGGGTAGCCAAAAAGTCGTCGGGGGTCACTTCTTGCAATAAAGAATCGGGCCCTTCGAGTCTGATCTGGACGGTTTGGCGCGGATCCACGTCCGCCAGTGTAGCGTTGGCCGGCAGACCGACGTATTCCAGCGGCACCTCGACAAAACGGGTGCGTACCGGATCTTCAATCTCAGAGGCGGTCGTCCAGATAAATATGGCCAGGAGCAAAGCCAGGGCCAACGAAGCCAGGTTGGTGATGAACGAGCTAGCCCGGTTCATCGCGGCTCGCTCCGCAGAACGGGCTGTTGTGGGCCGGCCAGGATCGCGTGCAGGATCGTATCCAATCGGGCAATGTCCTGGCGTCGCAACACACGGCCGTTGTGGGCAATAGATACTTGTCCGGTCTCCTCAGAAACAACAACCGCCACGGCATCACTGACCTCGCTAATGCCCAAGGCGGCGCGGTGACGCAACCCCATTTGCCGGTCTGAAAGACTGGTGGTCGACAAAGGCAGCACACAGGCCGCGGCGGCGATCTTGTCCTCACGAATGATCACCGCGCCATCATGTAAATCGGTGTGCTTGTTGAAAATGGTCAGGAACAATTCCGCCGATGGCAGGGCATTCAACAGGATGCCGGTGTCAATATACTCTTGTAAGCCGGTGTCCTGCTCAAAGACCACCAAAGCTCCATGACGCCGTTGTGAAAGGCGCAGAGCCGATTCTTTGAAAGATACAACAGTCGGGCTGATGGCTTCGTCACGCCGGAAAAACCGAAAGTAGCGGCTTGCCAAGCCCAATTGCTCCAGAGCCCGTCGCAGTTCCGGTTGAAAGATGACCGGAATCGCGATGAGCAATACCGGCAGCATGCTGTCGACCAGCCAGGTAAAGGCTCTCAACTCGAAGATGCGCGCCAATAGAAATATGATGGCGGCCAGAACCAACAATCCACGCAACAGCTGAACGGCACGCGTACCACGGATCAGCATCAGTACGCCAAAGATGATGGCGGTGACGAGGAGGATATCAATAATGTCGACCACACGAATGGTGGCCATTCGCTCAAAAACTGTTTCGAAGGTATCCAACGGTGCCTAGCCCGAAATAGTAAAATATGGGCGTCTTGCGATAAAACTGTTTCCAACCGGCAAGGAGTCAACCCGATATGGGATGTAGCTTGGGCTGCTCAAATTAATGGACAGTCGCAGACGCCAATGTTCCGGTACTCTAAGCTTCAAGTATACCACAGCCAAAGCAACGGAACAGCGACGCCTGTCAAACGCCTTGACACCGGCGGAGACTTATGCTAATCTGCCGGGAATAGAAGCGCGATGTACGGTTCAAGAAATTACACACGATTAGCAGGCTTGTTACTTGGCGAAACCCTCGCCTGATTCGCTGTGCCTGTCGTGTAATTGAGCCGAAATTCGACAATAATCTCAATCAATGGCCGCAGGCAGTGTCCTGCGGTCTTTTGTTTGTCTCCTCATTGTTCCGACAGAAACAGCCGCAGGTTTACCCGCGACCACCGAACATCGAATGGTCAAAGCCGATACACAGCAAAAGGATAGTGAGATGACGAAAAAAATAAAAAGCCCTGTCAGACCCTATAACTTTCGAGCAGTTGAGCAAACCTGGCGACCGGTGTGGTCAGCTATGGATCTCTATCGTACAGGTGAGGACCCGGCACGACCCAGTACCTATATCCTGGACTTCTTTCCCTATCCCTCGGGTGACGGGCTGTCGGTCGGTCACTGCCGCAACTACATCCCGACCTGCGTCAGCGCCCGCTTCCACCGCATGCGCGGCTATAACGTCTTGCATCCGATGGGCTGGGATGCATTCGGGCTACCCGCCGAAAACTACGCCATCGCCCACGGCATCCACCCCCAAGAAACAACCCGGCGGTTTGCCGCCAACTATCGCCGCCAGATGCAGCTAATCGAGTGTTCGTATGACTGGTCACGGGAGATCAACTCGACCGACCCTGCCTATTACCGCTGGACACAGTGGTTCTTCCTGCTGCTCTTTGAGCGCGGCTTGGCCTATCGGGCCATGGGCAGCCAGTGGTGGTGTCCCCACTGCCGCACCATTCTGGCCAACGAACAGGTCGAACAAGGCCGGTGCTGGCGCTGCGATTCCCTTGTGGAGCGTAAAGACTTGGAACAGTGGTATTTTCGCATCACCGACTATGCCGATCGGCTGCTGGCTGATCTGGCCACAATCCATTGGCCAGAACCTATCAAGCAGATGCAACGCACTTGGATCGGCCGCTCAGAGGGTGTGGAAATCACCTTCAGAGTTCAGGGTTCGGCCACCGGGACAGCCACGGCCATCACGGTCTTTACCACCCGGCCTGACACGCTATTCGGGGCAACGTTTGTGGTGCTGGCCCCGGAACACGAGCTGCTCCCACACATTACTACTTTTGATCGGGCCGACGAGGTGGAAAGTTATACGGCGACGGCGCGTCGCAAATCCGAGATCGACCGCCAGTCATCTCAGGCTATCAAGAGCGGGGTGTTCACCGGCGCGTATGCCATCCATCCACTCAGCGGCAAGGCAATTCCCATCTGGGTCGCCGATTATGTCTTGACTGGCTATGGAACCGGGGCCATTATGGGCGTGCCGGCTCACGATGAGCGGGACTTCGCGTTCGCCAGCCGGTACCGTTTGCCAGTCATTGAAGTGGTCTCACCCGACGGCCAGCCACGAGGGACAGCCAGCCCTTACGAAGAAGAAGGCATTGTCATCGATTCCGGTCCATACGACGGGCTGCCCTCGCCGGAAGCGGGCCGGCGCATCGCCAAAGACCTGAACACACGGGGGCTGGGGCAAACCCGAACCACTTACCGGTTGCGAGACTGGCTGATCTCCCGCCAGCGTTATTGGGGCGCGCCAATACCCATGATTCACTGCCCCGCCTGCGGGATAGTTCCCGTACCGGAATCAGACCTGCCGGTTATCCTACCCGACATCGAGGACTTTGTTCCATCGGGTGATGGGCGCTCGCCGCTATCCCGGTTGGCGGAGTGGGTCAACACGACCTGTCCCCAGTGTGCCGGTCCTGCGCAGCGCGAGACGGACACGATGGACGGGTTCGCATGTTCTTCATGGTACTTCCTGCGATATGCCAGTCCACACGAAGATAACCATCCCTTCGATCCAGCGGCGGTAAAGGCCTGGCTGCCGGTCACCACCTATGTCGGCGGCGCCGAGCATGCCGTTATGCACCTCCTATATGCCCGGTTTTGGACCAAGGTGATGGCCGACGCAGGGTTGATCGACTTTGTCGAGCCGTTCAGTGAACTGCGTAATCAGGGCGTCCTGATGTCCGCTGTCGACGGCCGTCGCATGTCCAAGTCGCGCGGCAATGTTGTCACGCCGGATGAGGTTGTCGATCGCTACGGCACCGATGTGCTGCGCCTCTACGTATTGTTTTTGGGTCCATTCGACGCTGATGTCACGTGGGATGAGCGGGGCATCGTCGGCGTGCAACGATTCCTGGAACGTTTCTGGAAATTGGCTCACGAGATCAAACAACGCCCGGAAGAATCCCATCCGGTTGATCGCTCGTTTGAACAGCGCCGGCACCAGATTGTCCGCCGCGTCACCGGCGACATGGAGAAGTTCCGCATCAACACCGCCATCGCCGCGATGATGGAGTACCTAAACGAACTGGTTGGCATTCGCGACCGGGACATCTCGGCCGACCAATGGCATGAGGCGCTGCAAACATTGACGCTCCTGCTGGCCCCGTTCGCGCCGTTCATCACTGAGGAGCTCTGGCAAAACGTGTTGGGTGAGGCCGGGTCGGTCCATGAGGCTACCTGGCCGGTATACGACGATGCCACCGCGTCCGAGGATCAAGTCACCGTCGTAATCCAGGTCAACGGCCGCCTGCGGGATCGAATGCAAGTAACCGCCGGGACCAGCGTTGAGGTACTGCGCCGCCTGGCATTGGAGAACGAAAAGGTTCAAGGATCGATCGCCGGCCAGGCCATTCATGATGCCATTGTGGTCCCCGATAGATTGGTTAACATCGTTTCAGGTAAGACGTAACGCAAACAGGATTGTTTGCGTTACGTCACGATTCGACGCATCCAATAAAAAGGGCAGGCTTCACGGCCTGCCCTTCTTTCATACATTAGATCTGTCGCATTCCTAAGGAATACATAGGGTCGTCCCGGCATATATTAGATTCAGATTGAAGATATTGTTGGCCCGAGCGATGGCGAACGGATCGACACCGTACATCCTGCTGATCATCAGCATAGTCTGTCCCGGAAGGATATAGTGATGTACCCGGCATGTAGTTGTTGGCGGCGGTGGCGGGGTTGTCGGCGGTGGTGGCGGTGGCGGTGGTGGCGGTTGTTGTCCAAAGGGGACAAAAATCGTTTGACCGGCATAGATCAAGTTTGGGTTCGATATTTGCGGATTGGCAATCTGAATAGCCTGAACCGTCGTGCCGTAATTTTTGGCGATCTGCGAAAGCGTTTCGCCTCGTTGCACAATATGATAAACCCCAAACCCTTGGGCTTCGGCCGGCCTGGCGGCGACCAGGAATAAGGTCATAGCCAGGAATGCCAACAGTAAAATACGACCAACTGGTTTTTTGAAGAACAACACACTTTGCATCTAACCCTCCATAATCATACTTATGGGCGTTTGCTTGTGAAGTCGCCCCAATGCCTTGATGATTATTACAACCTGGTGAGATATTCCCCCGATTCCGTGTTCACTCGAATCCGGTCGCCAGCTTGAACAAACAAGGGCGTCTTAACACGCAGCCCGGTTTCCGTTACCACTTCTTTCGTCGCGCCGGTGGCCGTATCCCCGGCAACAGCGTTTTCGGCCTCCACAACCTCAAACTCCATCGTCTTGGGTAATTCATAATCGATTACCTCTCCCTCGTAGGAAAGCAACTCAAGCTCCATATTGTCGCGCAGATAAGCGGCGTCACTTTCCAGGACGCTGTGGGCGACTTGGCGTTGTTCGTATGATCCCAGGTCCATGAAAACATAGAACGTGCCGTCGTCATAAAGATATTGATACACATTCTTTTCAAGGCGGACATCCTCAACCCGGTCGCCGGAAGAGAAGGTTACTTCGCGATTGGTGCCGGTGCGTAAGTCACGCACGCGGACTCGGATAGTCGCCTTACCGCGACCGGGTTTGCTGTGCGTATATTCGTTTACTTTTAAGAGCGCGCCGTCGTGTAAAAAGGTAACGCCACGACGAAGCTGGTTCACATCGATCATGCTGGTAATTTTACTCCTGATTGACAAGACATAATGTCATCTAGCACACAGTTTAGCATATCTAATCTTAACAAAGCAATGGGTTTACCTCTTGATTTTCACCGGCGTTCTGTGCATGCTACAATGGGCATCGGATAAGTCACGATGGCGGAAATCCAAGCTGCAACCCAACTCCTTTGCCAACAATGTGCCGCGCCGCTGGTCGTGGAACAGGGCCGGGCGTATGCTACCTGTGAATATTGCAACACGGTCAACTATCTTGACAAGAGCGAGGCCGTTCTTCATTACGCGGTGCGCCCGACGCTCGATGACCGGAGCGCTGAGGCTGCCTTACGTCGCTGGATGGCCGGCAATGATACGGTGAAAGGTCTTGACACAGGGGCTCGTATCGATTCCCAGACCTATCAGCTCTTTCCTATGTGGCTGGCCCGGGCCGCGCAAAATGGTGAGGAAGCAATTCACCTCAAACCTGCGGCGGCGCTGTCAATTGTCGAGTTGGGAAAACTGCGTGTGCCCGCCTCTCAACTGGAACCATATGATTATTCGATGGATGCGGATGCCATCGTGCCGACAGTTCCATTGACGGCCGCCCGTTCATGGCTGGCCGCCAACGAAGGGATCAATCCCCAGGCCATCCGCGAGATCGCCCTCGTCCACGTACCTATCTATCTGTTCAAGTATCATTATAAAAACGAGCAATATACGGCCATGGTGGATGCGGCTTCGGGACAGGTATTCGCCGCGATCTTTCCCGAAAAATTCGAGTTACCCTATGTCAGCATCGGTGCAATCGGTTGCCTGGCCTATTTCCTCGCTGCTCTTGTACCCGGCGGTGGTTTTCTTGTTGCCGGCGGAACCGGTTTGGGCGTTGGCCTCTTAATCTACCTCGTAGCTATCATCGTGCTGGCTATTCCAATCTTTATCGCCGCGGCAACTGTGTCGCGCCGCTATTAGTCCAATGTCATTATGAATACATTGACTCCTGTATCACCGCCCGGCAAAGAACGATCCCAAGGGTTGATTTGCCCCGGTTGCAGTGGTGTCGTGCCCATTGCCGAGGGACTTCGTATTGTGGAGTGCCCCTATTGCCAGCGTCACTCCCTGGTGCAGGGCGATCGCGGCATTCGCCGCTGGCAGGTAGCCCGACGGATAGAGCGCGCCCAGGCCCAAACATCGGTGAAGGCTTTCTTTTCCAATATCCGTAAAGCCCGCGACCTGAAGCGTACGGCGGTGATTGACGAATTATTCCTGGTCTACCTGCCCTTCTGGCGGGTCGAAGCCACCGTGGCAGGGTGGCTATTCGGTCGTGTGCATAAAGACAAGGATGAGACCAGGCCTGACGAGCATTACATATTCGAGTCGATGCACTGGAACGACGCCGCCGTTGATGTGACTGAGTTCGGCGTCCATCGTGTCGCGATCTCGCGCGATGATTTGCAACCGTTTGATAGCCAGGCCCTGCACGCCGAGGCCATGGTTTTTGAGCCCACTGAATCGCGAACTGAAGCCTTCGAAGAAGCCAACCAGCACTTTCTTTATCGCAGCCGCCGCGATGCTAGCCAGACCAGTACATATTACGAGAACATCCAGTTGCTGCGACCGGAGTTTGGTTTGCTCTACTATCCGGTCTGGCTGGCCCGTTATTCCTACCGCAACCGCACCTACCAGGTTGTCATCGATGCCGTTTCGGGCAAAACAATGTACGGTAAAGCCCCTGGTGAGACGCTCTACCGGGCGGCCGCGTTGGTGGCCGGGCTAGCCGCCGGCAATATGATTCTGGTCAACGGCACAATTCTGGCCGGGCTGGTCGCCTCCGGCGATGATGACGGTGGCAGTATCATTTTCTTACCCATTGTACTGGGTATTGCCCTGATATTTTTCGGCTACCGGCAATTTCGCTACGGTGAGGAAGTTGAAGACAAGCCCAAGGAATTCCAAAAAGCGGCGACCGCTTCCAGTCCCGGGTTGTTAGGAGAAATTCTATCAGCCAATAAAATGACGGAGTTGTTTAAGACCGGCATGACTGTGCTTGACGATGTGCAAGAAATGAACCGAAAAACCGGACCAGGTAAGCCATGAAGCTGGTGTTAATGCGCTGTCCGCGGTGTAATCAAGCTTTGGCTCCCGGCCAGGAAGATGTGGTCATTCAATGCCCCAACTGCAGCGGAGCCGTCGCTATTGATGAAGGAGGAGTGCAATTAGTGGCCGCGCAGTATGCCGCACCACTTCGTCCTCAGCCCCCAGAATGGCTGCCGTTTTGGCTCTACCGGGCCAAAGTCACTATCCTCAAACGTAAGACGCAAGGCGGCCGTTCAGGCGAGAAGGATGCCCAAGCTTTTTGGGCCAATCCGCGACGGGTCTTCATCCCCGCCTGGGACTGCGATCTGGCCGAAGCCCGCGATTTATGTAGCACCTTACTGGAAAAACAACCGCTTCCGGAAGGAACCACAGCCCCCGATAACGCCAATTTTCGCCCGGCCGTGATTGCGGCGGAAGATGCCCGCAAACTCCTGGAGCTTGTCATTGTCTCGATTGAAGCCAATCGAATGGATTGGATGGAAGACCTCGACTATGACCTGCGACTTGATAGTGAAGTGCTGTGGCTACTGCCGGCTGAACGCAAAGGAAACAACTGGAATATCCTGATCAAGAATGCCTGATCTTTGGCAAAGGAATTTATCCCCTCATGAATAAAACCCGTATTCACACTGAAGAAGCCCCGGCCGCTGTTGGACCTTACTCACAGGCGATTCGCGTCGGCGAGTTCATATTCACCGCCGGGCAAGTCGCGCTCGATCCGGTGACTGGCGAGATCGTCAGCCAGGACGTCACCGAACAAACCGAACAGGTTATTCGCAACCTCACGGCGGTGCTGGCTGCCGCCGGCTCTAGCCTGGATCGTGTCGTTAAAACCACCGTTTTTCTCTGGGATATGGCCGACTTCGCGGCTATGAATGCCGTCTATGCTCGCCACTTCTCCGAACCGTTTCCATCCCGCTCTACCGTAGAGGTAGCCGCCCTTCCCAAAGGGGGCTTGGTGGAAATCGAGTGTATCGCGCTGGTTTCCTGAACCAGGAAGTATGATGCCGGCCGCATCGATCCTGATCGCCGACGACGAAGCGGGTATTCGCGATCTGGTCCGGCTTTATCTGGAAAAGGAAGGCTACCGGGTGACGGCGGTTGCCGACGGGATGGCGGCGCTGGAACAGGTACGCCGCGATCCGCCGGATCTCCTCATTCTCGACCTGATGATGCCGGAGATAGACGGTTGGGAAGTTTGCCGCCGGGTTCGCATTGAGAGCAAAGTGCCGATCCTGATGCTGACCGCGCGCGATCAGGACATCGACAAGATCGTCGGCCTGGAGATGGGCGCCGATGATTACATGACCAAGCCGTTTAACCCGCGCGAGTTGGTAGCCCGCGTCCGGGCTATCCTGCGCCGGGCCGCCAGCGGAAAATCGGCCAATGATTCTGTCCGGCGCCTGGGATCGGTCGTAATAGACCCCGGTGCCCGGGAAATGACCATTGACGACCAGGTGGTTAGTTTACGCTCTAAAGAGTTTGATTTGCTGGTCACGCTGATCGACCACACCAACTCGGTTCTATCACGTGATCAACTGCTCGATCTGGTTTGGGGCTACGAATTCCATGGCCAAACGCGAACGGTTGATGTCCACGTGGCCCAATTGCGCGACAAACTCCGTGGCAGCGGGCTGGAGATCGAAACGGTGTGGGGGCATGGCTATAAACTTGTCCTTCAACCTTGATTCTGGCTAGCTATGCGCACGCTCCGAAGCCGCCTGCTCCTCTCCTACCTCGCCATCATACTGACCACATTGCTGATGGTGGCAATAGCCTTGTTCGCCTTCGCCACCATTTCCAGCGTGCGACTGACGCCAATTCTTCAACGACTGGCGGCCGTCAGCCGTACCAATCAGAATGAAATCGTCCAGCTCTGGCAGGCCGGCGGGTCGGGCGAACAGTTACAAAACCTTCTGCTAACCACTTCCGAGCAAACCGGAGTGCGCATTTTGGTCACCGAAAGCGAGTCGGCCGAAATCATCTTCGACACCGAACAGGAAGATGATTGGGTCGGCGATCAGATCGCCGGGATAGACCGGCCAACGGGTCTCATCTTGCCCAACGCCGGGCGAGCCAGCATATTCGGTAGCTTCACCCACTCCAACGGCTCACAGTGGCTGGTCTTTGCTGAGCCAAATCGCGAGTTTGGTCGGGTGCTCATCTTCTATGGCCTTACCGAACCGACAGCGGCCGAATTTTTCAACGACTTCTTCCTGCGGCCGCTGGCTTACGCCGGCGCCTTGGCTATTTTGCTTGCTGTGCTTCTGGCCATCGCCATCACTCGTTCGGTGGCTGGCCCGTTGGACAAACTGGCAGCGGCGGCCGAGGGTATCGCCGGTGGTGACTACGACCAACGGGTGGAGCCGCAAGGCCCGAACGAGGTGCAGCGGGTAGCCGGCAGTTTCAATAGTATGGCTGCCCAGGTGAAGGCGACGCAGGCCGCGCAACGGGATTTCGTGGCCAACGTGTCCCATGACCTCAAGACCCCGCTGACCGCCATTTCGGGCTGGAGCCAGGCCCTGCTCGACGGTGCGGCCGCAACACCCGAGGAGCGCCGCCGGGCCACTGAAACCATTCACACCGAAGCCGGCCGTATGAGTCGCATGGTCAACGACTTGTTGGATCTGGCTCGCATCGAGTCAGGGCAGTTTCACCTTTCTCCCCGCGCGGTCGACTTGGGCCAAGTGATGGAAGATGTCTATCGCGCTTCCCAACCTCGCGCCGAGTTAAAGCAGATCGAATTGCGACTGAATCGGACCGAGGTGCCGGTTGTTTCGGGGGATCCCGATCGATTGGTTCAGGTGTTTACCAACCTGGTCGACAATGCCCTGACCTATACCCCGTCCGGCGGTCAGGTTGAGATGTCGGTTCGTCATGGCGATAGCTGGGTTGAGGGAATCGTCCGCGACAACGGCACAGGGATCGCCGAAAACGAACTCCCACGCGTGTTCGAGCGTTTTTATCGCCTGGAAAAGTCGCGCGCGCGGGTTGAGGATGGTCGCGGCTCCGGCCTGGGGCTGGCCATTGTGCGCGAATTGGTAGCCGCCCATGGCGGTCAGGTGCAGGTAACAAGCGAACTCGGCCGGGGCACAGCGTTTGTCGTGCGGATACCGGTCGGAAATCCGATCCCGGATAGTTAAATTCGGAGTAAAACCTTCCCTATTGTCTTTCGGGCTTCAATATACCGGTGCGCCTCTGCCGCTTCCACAAGTGGGAACACACGGTCGACGCGTACATCCAGTTGGCCCTGTGACATCCAGTTGAAGATATCACCGGCGCGGCTTTGAATCTCGGCCGCTGTCGCCGCGTAGTGGCCCAGGCTCGGCCGAGTCAGAAACAGCGACCCTTTCTGGTTAAGGATCTGTGGATCAAATGACCCAACCGCCCCACCGGCCTGCCCAAACAGCACCAGGTAACCGCGGGGCCGCAGGCAATTTAGGCTCTTGCTGAAGGTCGGTCGGCCGACAGAATCATAAACCACCTCCACGCCGCTACCGTCCGTCAGACGCTTGACCTCGGCCTCAAAATCGGTTTCCGTGTAACGGATCAATTCGTCGGCTCCCAACTGGCGGGCGTGGTCGGCTTTCTCGGCAGTTGAAACCGTACCGATGACCCGTGCCCCGCGCAACTTGGCCATCTGCACCAGCAACCGCCCCACACCGCCGGCGGCCGCATGGATCAGCACCGTGTCGCCGGGCTGGATGGGGTAAGTATCGTGGCTCAGATAGTGAGCGGTCATGCCCTGAAGCATGGCCGCCGTCGCCTGTTGGGTATCTACGTTGCCGGGAATTTTAACTAATTTCCAGGCCGGCACCACGGCATATTCAGCGTATGCGCCCGGGTTCATGGCGTACGCCACCCGATCACCTGCCTTCAGATTCTCGACATCCGGTCCCACCACATCTACTACACCGCCCGCCTCGCTGCCGGGAATGTAGGGCAGCGACATCTTGTATTGGCCGCTGCGCTGGTAGGTGTCGATGTAATTCAGCCCGGCCACTTCGATTTTTACCCGAACCTCGCCCGGCCCCGGATCAGGTGTGTCGATAGTTTCCAGTTGCAGGGCGTCGGGCGGGCCATATTCGTGGACGCGTATAGCTTTCATGATATTTCGCTCCTTCACGTGAATGATGATCTCTGGATTCTATTCGCGGTTTGTCCTATAGGTAAGATAACGCATGACGGTGTAAAATGGGAACAATTAATGTTATTACAAAATCATGACCAGCCAATGTCCGGAATGCGGCGCTGAATGGCCTGAAACTTTTACCTGCCGGGAACTCTTTTACCAATTGCTATTTTGGGAGAACGAAGACACGGTACTGGGTGAGGTTCATCACCTCATGGTCTTGTGCTTCCATCTGCAACATCCTTCTCTCTACTCACACGAAGGCTTGGCAGCGGGTCGTGAAATATTGCGAGATTTTGTAGAACTCGGGAAAAGTCCGCATCAGGTTCGGCTCGCCAGTCGCCGGCGTGTTGATTCCGCTAATCGAAGCTGGTCGATCACAGCCCGCCTGGATAATCAGGGAGCTTGGGGAATACCGATCACCTGGCCCATGACTGTGGCCGAAATCGTGGCCGGGGAAATGGAGGCGTATCAGGAAAACGTCGTCTTGTGGGCAAATTCGATACATTATACGTTGTCAATGAATAGCCCCGCACCCGACACAAAGATGTGACGTAGCCTGTTCGACCGGCAATCGCGGGTCAAGCGGGTTCTCTCACGATATCCCGCTGTCGATTCCCTGTGCTATAATCGCGAGCTTATGGGCAAGTTCGTCAAGGCCAACCGCAAGAAACTGATCGGCCTCTCCCAAATCCTACTCAGTCTGGTATTGCTGGTCTGGCTTTTCAGACGGGTTAGTCTGGCCGAGGTTGTGCAGACGCTAGCCAATATTCATTGGGGCTGGTATGCCCTGGCCTTCCTGCTCTTTCAACTTAACGTGGTCATTCGTGCCTGGCGCTGGTATATCCTGCTGCATACGCTCAACGACCGGCCTCGCTTCACCTATCTGGTCTATCTCTACTATATCGGTTTCTTCGCCAATAACTTTATCCCTTCAGGGTTCGGCGGCGATCTGGTCAAGGTCGTGAGTTTACGCCAGAGTTACGGCCGTGGGGCGGAGGCGCTCAGTTCGGTACTCATGGAGCGCGTCACCGGGTTGGTCGGCTCGTCGCTCATCGCCCTGGCAGCTTTGTTGTGGAATGTGGCCGCGCATACCATGACACTGGAATTACCGGCTGTGTTGTGGGCGCTCATCATCCTGACCGCTGGCGGTATACCTCTGGCCTTTTTAATCGCCCGTCTGTCCAATCCCCTGACAGTTATCAATCGATATTATCCAAAAACACCAAGCTTGCCTTTTTACAGCAAGTTTGAAAACCTGGTTAACACCATTCATCGCTACCCTCCACGGGCCTTGCTGTTTTCACTACTCATCAGCCTGCCGTTCACGCTGAACCTGATTCTGGTGCAGGTGACGATCGCCTGGGCTCTGGGCATTCATCTGCCGTTTCGCATCTTCGCCTTATTCGTGCCAATCATCGCCATCATCAATCTGTTGCCCATTACCTTCAACGGTCTCGGTTTGCGCGAGGGCATCTACACCTTCCTGTTCGTGCCCATCGGCGTACCGGCGGCCACAGCGGTGTCCATGTCCCTGGCTTTTTACTTCCTTCGTTTCAGCGCCGGGCTACTGGGTGGTCTCCTGTACGCGCTCCGCAGCGTTCTGCACTTTGCGCGAGCACCAGACGCTCAAAAATTATAGGATCCGTCCTGCCGGCTAATTCAACCATGACCCAACGAAAAGTCGCCGTCTTTGGCCTCGATGGCATTACCTTTGATCTGCTCCAGCCCTGGCTTGACGAGGGCCGCCTACCGAACCTGGCCCGCCTGTTGGCCGATGGAGCAAGCGGTGAATTGCGCTCGACTATCCCTCCGGTGTCGGCTTCGGCTTGGCCGTCATTTGCCACCGGCACCAACCCCGGCCAGCATAGTCTGATCGACTTCACCTACCCGGTCCAGGACGGTTATGACATTCGGGTCTCTAACGGCCTGACGGTCGCCGTTCCGGCCATATGGCAAATCGCCAGCGCGGCCGGTAAACAGGTTGGCGTCGTCAGCCTGCCGATGACCTATCCGCCGCGGCCGCTCAACGGCTTCATGCTCTGTTCGTTCCTGACGCCCGGCCCGGAGAGTGATTACACCTATCCGCCACAACTAAAGCAAGAGCTCATCGACGCATGCGGCCCATTCCCCATGCGTATGTCGGAAAAAGGCCGTGGGGTAGATCCATCCATTTTTGTTCGTGCCTGCAAGCAACTGGAACTTGACCGGGCTCGTTCTGTGCAATACCTGCTGCACGAAAAGCCCTGGGATCTGTTCATCTACGTATTGGAGACGACGGACAATCTGCAACATGAAATCTGGCATCTGGTGGACGAATCGCACCCCATGCATGATCCGGCTATAGCGACACGGGTCATGCCCGACATCCTGGATTATTATGAGACGGTGGACCGGTTATTAGGCGAAATGGTAGCTCTGGTTCCGGATGAGGCATTGATCGTCGTATTATCCGACCACGGTTTTGGGCCATTTCATAAATTTTTCCACATCAATAACTGGCTGGCGGCCAACGGCTGGCTGGCATTCAAACGCACGCCGCTCTCCCTGCTCAAGCGCCTGTCATTTAAATTAGGCGTGACCCCTATCAACGCCCTCAAGTGGCTGACCGCGCTCGGCTTGAGCGACGTCCGTAAAAACGTCAAGCGTGGCCGCGGCGGCGGGATGTTGCGGCGTTTCTTCCTGTCTTTCAACGACATCGATTGGTCGCGAACGAAAGCGTTTTCCGTAGGCAACTTCGGGCAGGTTTACTTGAATGTCAAAGGCCAGCGGCCGCAAGGAAGCGTCGATCCGACCGATTATGAAGCGGTG
The DNA here is from genome assembly GCA_046485205.1 of Chloroflexota bacterium. Taxonomy (GTDB): domain Bacteria; phylum Chloroflexota; class Anaerolineae; order Promineifilales; family Promineifilaceae; genus Promineifilum. The sequence continues at coordinate 15,386 of JAWOHK010000169.1, forward strand.
CGCGACGCGATCATTGCTGCGGCCAAAGATCTTCGCGACCCTGAAGATGGCAGCCAGGTCGTTCCGGTCGTTTACCGGCGCGAGGAGATTTTTCACGGCATCAACGCATCGCGATTGCCCGATCTGGTGCTTCATACCGACCGGGCCAAATATGTCTCATTCGGCCACGCCGATTTTGGATCCAGCCGGATCATCGAGCCCAGCACCGGCCAGACCGGCCACCATCACATGAACGGCGTCATCGGGCTGAAGGGTCCCGGTTCGCGTCGCGGGGCAAAGCTGGAAGGGGCCAGTCTATTGGATCCAACTCCGACGATCTTGCATTACCTGGGCTTGCCGGTGCCGGAATACATGGACGGCCGCGTCCTGACCGAAGCATTTACCGATGATTTCAACAACGCTAACCAGGTCACCTACAGCCCTGTCAGTCCGGATGATAGCGGGGGCGATGATGCTGTCTATTCCGATGCCGAAGAAGAAATTGTACTGCAAAAGCTGCGGGATTTGGGGTACATAGCGTGAAAATCCAGAACCAAACCAAGGACCTCAGCCTCGTCATCCCTGTCTATAACGAGGTGGAGAATCTCCGGCCGCTGGCCGGAGAGATCCGCTCGGCATTACATGGTCTGAACTATGAAGCGATCTTCATCGACGACGGCAGCCGCGATGGCAGCTTTGCCTGCCTAGTCGATCTGGCGGCCGAGGACGATCATATCGTCGCCATTCGCTTCCGGCGCAATTACGGACAGACGGCCGCCTTCGCCGCCGGGTTTGATCACGCCCGCGGCAAGGTCATCGTCACTCTCGACGCCGACCGCCAGAATGACCCGGCCGATATCCCACGATTGGTGGCTGAACTGGACAAGGGTTACGATGTCGTCAACGGCTGGCGCGAGAATCGTCAGGATGACCTGCTGCGGCGCTTTCCCTCGCGGGTCGCCAACTGGCTCATCGCCACCGTCAGCGGGGTGCGGCTGAAGGATCGCGGCTGCTCATTGCGGGCCTTTCGCGCCGAAGTCGCTCACGATTTGAATCTCTACGGCGAACTCCATCGCTTCATTCCAGAATTGGTCAACTTCGCCGGTTTCAGCATGTCGGAAGTCCCGGTCAACCATCGGGCGCGGGTAGCCGGCACGTCGAAGTATGGCCTGTCGCGCACTTTTCGCGTCATTCTCGATCTGTTTACCATCGAGTTTCTACGCAAATATGGCGACCGGCCGATGCAGCTATTCGGCCGCGTGGGCATCATCCTCTTTGCCCTGGGTGCGCTCATCGGCGGCTACCTGACCGGCCTGAAAGTTTGGGCCGGTTTAACCGGCGGGTTGGCGGGCTTCAATGCCATGACCATCGGCGACCGGCCATTGCTCCTTCTGGGTGTTTTGTTGGTCATTCTGGGCGTGCAATTCATCGTCATGGGCCTCATCGCCGAACTCAACGTGCGCACCTATTACGAGTCACAAAACCTGAGAGTGTATCGCGTGAAGGAGATCGTGGGCCAGAGTGGGATTGGATCTTCGACTGAATCAGTAGATCGATAAGATATGTATTAGACCACCCGAGCATTACATGTGGAAATCCGGTACCCAAGCCACCATCAGAGGCATTGCCCACAATCGAGTTTGGATAGCGCATGCGGTCACCGTTGTCGAGGATACCCCTGACTTATTGGTAACCTACCTGCAGCCTGGAGCGCACTGCAAAATACCACACGGACTGATAGAAAGAAAATATACCCCAAACCCCGACGGGTTATCGCGCTGGGATGAACAGGACAGCCGCGAATGGAAACTAGATGATTGGAGGTGGCAACATCGCCATGCCTTAATCCTTATGCCGCCGGAGACATATTACGCCGTGTACTGGTTTTGGTCGACAGAGTTTGTCGATTTCGAAGGTTGGTATGTCAATTTTCAAATGCCTTTTCATAAGACCCAGTGGAGCATTGACACGCTGGATCTCGAGATCGATCTCATCATCGATCCAAACGGTTATTGGCGATGGAAGGATGAGCCGGAATATCTGGCCGGTGTGAGGCGCGACTCAATTCCGGCTGATGTGGCCTCGCGAGTGGAGGAAGCGAGAGAGGAGATATTAACGCTGTTCAGTCTCGGTTCGCCACTTTTCGATCGCAAATGGCTTAGCTGGCAGCCTGAGCCGGATTGGGAGGTTCCACAACTGCCACCCGATTGGGATGCTGTGAATTAAATCCTCCATTTCAACCCTCCCCTTAGGCGTTGGGTGAGCCGAACCGCTGTATCCGCGAACTGGTCACCCAACTGGTCTTGTCCGTCAGTCTACTCTCAAATCAACTGAAGGCTTAAAGCGAGGCTGGTCGTTAAGCTATAATTTGGACTCTTTAGGTACGTAGATTAATTCTGATTTAGATCTAAATTACCCTCATATCCTGAGGTAATCAGCGAGTGATACTCTTGGGGCAATTGCGCCAGTACATTGTCCATTGCGCCTTCACTGACTGCCTCTTGGAGGACGGAGAACACCACGCGCGCGTGATAGACCGATTCCGGTAGTTCGCATGATTCGCGCTCTGCGACGCGCTTCAGAAATTCATCCACCCCAAAACTATCATCATTGCCGTTCATAGTCAGATAGAGACCGATTTCCTGTGGCAATTGGTCGGCGAGATTCTTCGCTCCATTGCCGTGGAGACGCTGTCCCAATGTCTGCAATGTTGCTCGCGTGGCGCTGACAGCCTCACCTGTTGTGCCGAGCCTGGCCCGGTTTTGGACGTGCCCGATAAATTGATCGTATTTCATTCGCTGCTTCCCCTTCTTTCCGGCATCATCGTGCCGGAAAATATGCATCGCTGCAATTATCTATACTGTTATCCTAGCATGTGGGGCGCCGAACGAACATGAAACGGATATGGTCAAGGGATACAGTGAGGGTCTATTTCATCACATTAACTCCACCCCATTCGTTCCCAAAGCTTATCGTGCTGTATACTAAGCATTATGTCGTTACTCATTATAGGCTTCGACGGCGCGACGTTAGACCTGATTCGACCCTGGGCGGCCGAGGGCCATCTGCCGAACCTGGCGCGACTGATGCAAGGTGGCGTCACGGCCGATCTCGCGTCGACGTTGCCGCCGGTCACCAGCCCGGCCTGGCCCACCTTTATGACCGGTGTTAACCCCGGCAAGCACGGCGTTTTTGATTTCATCCAACCCCACGGCGACAACTTCACCCTGGTCAATTCGACGCGCATCCGCCAGCCGACGCTCTGGCGGCGTCTCTCCGACCTGGGCTATCGCGTTGGCGTGCTCAATGTACCCGTTACTTATCCGCCACAGGAAGTTAACGGTTTCATGGTCACCGATATCCTGAGCCCACGCAACGCCATCATTAGCCACCCGCCCGATCTGATCGATCGCTACGAAGCCGAGATGGGGCTTTACCGGGTAGCGCCTGATATACAGTACAAACCCGGCAACGAGGCTGAATTCATCGCCGATATCTTTGATCTGATCCACCATCACGGCCGATGGGCGCTCAAATTAATGCAAGCCGAGCCGGTCGATGTCTTGATGGTCCATTTCATCGCTATGGACATCGCCAAGCATGCGCTGTGGCGCTTCATGGATCATAGCCACCCTCGTTACGAACCATCGCCCTTCGAACATGCGCTCCGTGATGGTTACGCGCTGGTCGACGAATACATTGGCCATCTGATGGACCACTTACCACCCGGTTCCAACACCATTGTCATGTCCGACCACGGCTTCGGCCCGCTAAAGAATATGGTTAACCTGAACGTGTTCTTCATGGAACGCGGATTGATGAAACTTAAACCGGATGTCACGACGCAGCTTAAGTCATGGGCCTTCCGCCATGGTATCACTCCGGCCACGGCCTATCAGTGGGTGGCTCGCCTGGGTTTACAGAATTCGATCGCGCGTGTGAGCAAAAAAGCCCGCAACGATATCGTTGGTAAGTTTCTCAGTTTCGACAGCGTCGACTGGAGCCGGACTATGGCCTACAGCATGGGTCATGTTGGTCAAGTCTATCTCAATCGGGCCGGACGCGAGCCGCACGGCATCGTTACTGACGCGGACTATGATCGGCGCCTGGATGAGGTAAGTGAGGCGCTAGCCGAACTCCGCGACGATGAGGGCCATCCCATTCTGACCAACCTTATCCGTGGGCACGATGTCTACCATGGCCGCTACGCCGAACAGGGCCCCGACCTTCACCTGGAACTCGACCACTACGCCATGATCGCCTGCCCGCTCTTCGCCACCGAAGGCCGGGTGATGACCAATCAAATACGCGGCGACTCCGGTTGTCACCGGCGTGAGGGCATCTTCATCGGTCAAGGCGCGGGCATCCAGTCGGGCATCAAACTGCCTGAGGCTAACATCCTGGATCTGGCCCCAACGATCCTGCACTTATTGGGCGAGGCGGTCCCGGCGATCATGGATGGCCGGGTCCTGGAGGAAGCCCTGGTCGATCCGGCGCCGGTACGTTTTATAGCCAGTGCTGAGGGGGATCTGGCCGAAGAACAGGCGTTTGATGCGGAGGATGCCGGCCAGATTGAAGCGCGGCTGCGAAGCCTGGGATACTTGTGAGTCAGACGTCAAAGCAGTTCCTGACGCGTTAATTCTTCAACAACTATCAAGCTCGGTCACGAGTGTTGTTCCTCTTATGACGATTAACAACCACCTCTTTCTCTGCTCTCCGGTCAACGCCATTGTCGAAGACATCTACGAGGAACGCATCCCCTTCAGTGAGATCAAGCGCCACGGCGACTTCGGACTGGGCACGTTCGACATGCTCGACAGTGAAATGGTGATGCTCGACGGCCTTGTCTATCAGATGACGGCTGACGGCCGCGTCGAAGAAGTCGGTGATGACGCCCTGACACCTTTTAGTTGCGTTACTTTTTACAGGCCGGAGCATTTCATTGAATCCACAATCGAGATCGACTTCGACGGCTTTCTGCGCTGGCTCCAATCGCCCTTGCCCTCACCCAACATCTTTTACGCTTTTCGCGTCGATGGCGAATTCGCTTATATGAAGGTGCGTTCCGTACCCAAATCGCAATGCTACATCCCCCTGGTTGAGATCGCCCGCGAGCAGCCGGTGTTCGAGTACAGTAACATCCGTGGCACCCTCGCCGGATTCTACACACCGGACTTCATGGCCTCGGTCAGTGTGCCGGGTATCCACCTCCATTTTCTTTCTGAAGACCTGGCTCACGGCGGACATTTGCTGGAATGCCGGCCGAGGCAGGTACGGGCCGGCATCCAATCGATATATGCTGTGGAACTGGCCCTGCCGACAACTCCACACTACCTCAATTGGGATTTCCGGCGTGACGTCAGGCAAGATTTGGAACAGGCTGAAAAGTAGAACGAGGGGATGAATACACGTTCATCGCGCGGAATTTAGTACGCTTAACCTTACGGTTCCAGCCGATCCAGTTGCGCTGCGGCCCCGGTGACCAGGTCCAACCACCATACTTGCTCGTCCTCCTGATCTGATTCGACACTCCGTGTCGTAAACTCGATCGTGCGTGCGTTAATAAAACGAAGGGATTCGGTCATCAGGGTGTGGTCAGTCGAGGCATCCGGCCAGCGAGCGACATACTGCGTAGCCGGGTCGCTTGCGCCGTCGAACCCCGGTTCAATGAAGAAAAAGCACACGGGCGAGGTCGTGGACGCCCCGCAGGTATCATCTATTCGGCATCGAACCGGTTCCTCGGGACTGCCGCAAACCGATCGCGAGCGTTCTGTAGCGACAATGACCGCGTATGGGGCAAAGGGGTTACGGACGACAGCAACGACCCGGTAGCTGGCGTTTATATATTCCTGGATCAGATTGGCCGCTACGGGACCAGATGCCAGCGGTGTGGCTGTAGTTGGTGGCGGCGTGGGGGTTTCTTCCGGCCATGAGGCCGGTTCCACCTCCGGAATCGAAGTGATTGTCCCGGAAGTGATCAGCGGTGGCGGGACTGTTGGAACCGGAGCCGGGTTGTTTCGACAGCCGGCGGTAGCCAGGCTCAGGCCGATCAGCAAGACGGCCGCCAATCGTTCAGACTGATTGTTGGCTCGGGATTTCATCAATACCGATACCTCCCACACAAGCCCCCAACTGTATCAATCCTGCCATGTCTTGTCGACCGGCGGACTAATATTAAAACCGCGGACCGGGCTTGTTAAGCCACTCAGTCCGCGGCAAACAGGCTGGCCAATCAACGGTTTACAGCCTGGATGAAAAGACGCTTTCATTCTAGCCCATCTGATCCCACAAAACAAAACGACCGGTCATGGGTCACCAAAGGCGACTGCCTATGACCGGTCGTAGTCGATGTTGAGCCTGATCAGATTGTCTGATGGCGTCTGTTAGGCGGTTTCGTACTCGCCTTCGACGATATCTTCGTCCTCGCCGGATGCCTCCGGCGGCTCGCCTGCTTCTGTCTCCGTCTGGCGATACATGGCTTCACCCAACGCCGTGGCCGATTGCTGCACGCTCTCGGTCAAGCGGCGGATGCGTTCTGTATCTTCACTGTCCATAGCCTCGCGCAGTTCAGCGATCTGGCTCTCTAACTGGCTGGCTACCCCTTCAGGCGCGCTACCGTTCATCTCGCTCAGACTCTTCTCGGTCTGATAGATCACCTGATCGGCCGTGTTACGGGCCTCGATCAACTCGCGGCGGCGCTGGTCTTCACCGGCATGCGTCTCCGCATCTCTGACCATACGTTGGATGTCGGCCTCGTTCAGGTTCGTGCTGGCGGTGATTGTCACCTGCTGGCTACGACCCGTGGCCTTGTCCTTGGCCGTGACATTCAAAATGCCGTTGGCGTCGATGTCGAAGGTAACTTCAATCTGCGGAATGCCGCGCGGCGCGGGCGGGAGTCCTTCTAACCGGAAGACACCCAGCGTGTTGTTATCATTGGCCATCGGCCGCTCGCCCTGCAAGATATGAATGTCTACCGCCGACTGATTATCTTCGGCCGTGCTGAAGACTTCGCTCTTGCGGGTCGGAATGGTCGTGTTGCGCGGGATCAGGGTTGTCATCACCCCACCCATGGTTTCCAGACCCAGGCTTAACGGCGTCACGTCGAGCAACAGCACGTCCTTGACGTCGCCCGCCAGAACCCCGGCCTGCAGCGCCGCCCCAATGGCGACCACCTCATCCGGGTTGACGCTCTTGTTCGGTTCCTTACCGGTCATCTTGCGCACCAGTTCCTGGACCATCGGCATGCGGGTCGAACCACCGACCAGCACCACCTCATCCAATTCGTTGGCCTTTATCCCGGCGTCTTGCAGAGCCCGGTTAAAGGGTTCTTCAACACGCTGCAAGAGATGCTCGGTCAACTGTTCGAATTTGGCGCGGCTCAATGTCATCTGCAAGTGCTTTGGTCCGTGCATGTCAGCCGTAATGAACGGCAGGTTGATATCGGTCTCCATTGTGCTCGAGAGCTCGATCTTGGCCTTCTCGGCCGCTTCGCGCACGCGCTGCAACGCTTGCCGGTCTTGCTTCAGATCGATGCCCTGATCGCGGAGGAATTCGGCCGTCACCCAGTCAACAATAGCCAAGTCCCAATCATCGCCACCCAGGTGGGTGTCCCCATTTGTGGCCACCACTTCGATCAGACCTTCGCTCACGTCCAGGATGGACACATCGAATGTACCGCCACCCAAGTCAAAGACCAGGATGCGCTCGTCTGTTTTCTTATCCAATCCATAGGCCAGAGCGGCCGCGGTCGGCTCATTAATAATACGAAGGACTTCCAGTCCGGCGATGCGGCCGGCGTCCTTGGTCGCCTGGCGCTGGCTGTCGTTGAAGTAAGCCGGGACGGTGAGGACCGCCCTGGTCACCGGTTGGCCGAGATAATCTTCGGCATCTTTCTTCAGCTTACCAAGCACCATCGCCGAAATCTCTTGCGGCGAATAGGACTGGTCCTTATTGGGAACGCGAATCTTGACCTCGCCTTGAGGCCCTTTCTCAATTGGATAGGGCAAACGGGCGCGATCCTCAGCGGTTTCGGGGTCGTCATAGTGCCGGCCGATAAATCGTTTGACCGAGAAAATGGTATTTTCCGGGTTAATTGTTGCCTGGCGTTTGGCCGTCTGTCCGACAAGCCGCTCGCCACTCTTAGTAAATGCCACCATAGATGGCGTCAGGCGACTGCCCTCGGCCGTTGTAATAACGGTCGGTTCGCCTCCTTCCATGACGGCGACGACTGAGTTGGTTGTACCCAAGTCAATGCCTACAATTTTGCTCATTGTTATTTCTCCCTTTTTCAATATCCAAGTCTTAAAACCAATATTCAACGACGGTTATGCTCAGTTATCAGACATCCGCGAATCCACACCGGTAAGACGATGTGGTTCGCGAATCTCCATAATTTTCATTATTTCGATAGCGTCTCTTATACCTTAAAAAAACCGTGTAAGAATTATGTTGGTACAATGTATACGTTATGTATGAGGCTTACTTCTCCCTCATATGTGCTAACCAGTTAAAAGGAACAGGTGACGATGAACAATAACTGGCAACCCCCTTCAGAATGGACCCGTGTTACGACGATTGACGCGCATACGGCCGGCGAACCACTACGCATTATCACCGGTGGTTTGCCACCCATCCCGGGAGACACCATCCTGACCAAGCGCCGCTACGCTCGCGAAAATCTCGATCACCTCCGAACGGCCCTGATGTGGGAGCCACGTGGCCACGCCGACATGTACGGCTGTATCGTGACCGAGCCGGTGACGCCGGATGGCACATTGGGCGTGCTCTTCCTTCACAACGAAGGTTTCAGCACCATGTGCGGTCATGGGATCATCGGCCTGGTCAAGGTTGGTATCGAAACAGGATTACTGGCTCCCGAACCTGAGATCCGGCTGGACACGCCCGCCGGCCGCGTTACCGCTTTCCCCCATTTCGTTGACGGCCGGGTAACACACGTGTCCTTTCACAACGTCCCTTCGTTCGTTTATGCGGCGGATCAGGAGATTGACGTGCCAGGGATCGGCCGCGTACGCTACGATCTGGCCTTCGGCGGAGCGTTCTATGCCTTTGTTCAGGCCAGAGATGTTGGAGTCAGGCTGACAGCAGCCGGGTTTCGCGATCTGATCGACAAAGGTACGCGAATCAAGCAGGCCGTCATCGCCCAAGGCGCGCCGCAACACCCGTTCGAGCCGGATCTGAGCCTGCTATACGGCACGATCTTCGTCGGCCCGGCCGAGGATCCGGCGCACCATAGCCGCAATGTCTGCGTCTTTGCCGATGGGGAGGTTGACCGCTGCCCTACGGGAACCGGTGTCAGCGCTCGTGCGGCAATTCATCATGCTCGGGGGGATGTCAAGACCGGGGAATCCTTTGTTGTTGAAAGCATCCTGGGTACAACCTTCATCGGCGAAGTTGTCGAAACGACCCAATTCGGCCCCTACCCGGCGGTTATCCCACGAATCAGCGGCACGGCCCATGTCGTAGGACGGAACGAGTTCTTGATCGATCCGTCTGATGCCTTAAGGTACGGTTTTTTGTTGCGCTAAATAGTGCACGTCAACGCAAATAACTATCACTTGTTCGTAGTAGGCGCTTCAGCGACGTCTCTGAAGAACGCGACTGAAGTCGCTACTTCGAACTATAAAACCCTTGTTTCCAAAGTAGTGGAGCGATTTGGCAAATCGTTCCATATAAGAATTATTCGATTTCGAGAAAATCACCTTCGGGCTTGCGGCGGCGAAATAATCGCGGGCGGGTGACATCCATGTACTGGCGCATCCCCTCCCCCAGAATATTGAAGGTGAAGATGGTGAGGAAGATGACCAGGCCGACAATCGCCAACTCCCATGGCGAGCGGATCATTTTGCTCCAGAAGTCGGAAGCCATCTGGGCCAGTTCGGGAAAGTGGGCCGTCATTCCTACCGGGATCACGCCACCCC
>JAWOHK010000171.1:0-17027 GCA_046485205.1 Chloroflexota bacterium
GCCAATCCGGGTTGCCAAAGGAACTGATAACCAATATCGAGTTATGGACATGCCGTCTTACTCTCCCTGATCGGATTGTCGAGTTTCAATTACTTGATGGATATAGCTCGGGACGATTATTAATCGAGCAAGTCCTCATACACTTGCCGGCGACGAATCATCCGGAATGCATCACCCTCAACCAAAACCTCGGCCGGGCGAAGGTGGCCGTTGTAGTTGGAACTCATGGCGAAGCCATAAGCACCACTATGCAGGATTGCCAGAAGGTCTTGCCGCGCAGGCTGCGGCAGTAACCGGTCACGGGCCAGGATATCGCTTGTTTCGCAGATCGGCCCTACGACATCGACCGTGATAGACGACTCATGGCTCTCAATCACCGGGATAATCGGATGATATGCCTGGTAAAAGGCCGGTCGGATTAGATCAGTCATTCCGGCATCAACGATCACAAACTGCTTATCGCCTTGTTCTTTGGTATAGACAACCCTGGTCAATAGCACTCCAGCCTGGCCGACGATTGAACGACCGGGTTCCAACACCAAAGAAAATCCGGCGGCGTGGATTTGGGGGGCGATGGTGTTGACCCAGTCAACAATTGAAGGGGCTGCTGATTCGTAATCAATTCCAAGCCCACCGCCGGCGTCGATATAGGTTAAACTCACACCCGCGTCGCGCATTTCGACCGCCAATTCTATCAAGGAGTCAACCGATTGGGCGTATGGACCTAGCTCGGTGATCTGAGAGCCGATGTGGGCCGCTAACCCCACAAGGTGTAGTGCAGGATGGGCGGCCGCAAACTGTAACATCGCCATCGCGCGTTCCTTCGGAACGCCGAACTTATGTCCGTGTAGACCTGTGCTGATGTAAGGATGGGTTTCAGCATCGATATTGGGGTTCACACGTACACCGATAGGAGCCTGCTTGCCCAACTGTTCTGCGATCTCGGCGACAACGTGCAACTCCATTTCTGATTCAACATGTATGGCCTTGATACCTGCTGTTAGCGCCTCGGTGATCTCGTGTTCTCTTTTCCCCACGCCGGAAAAAATAATTTTCGATGGATCAATGCCCGCGTTCAGGGCTAAAAACAACTCCCCTCCACTGGTCACGTCGGCGCCCAACCCGGCTTTCCGAAACAAGTTCAGGAGCGCGGGATTGGCGTTGGCCTTAACAGCGTAACATACCAGTGCCTCAGGTGAATAAGCGGCCGTTGCGCTCAGAAAGGCGCCAATACGATTGGCCAATACTTGCCGGCTGTAAACATAGACTGGTGTGCCGGCTGATTGAGCGATCACCGACAAGGAAACATCCTCGCAAAAAAGCTGGTTGTTCCGGTAGGAAAATGACTCAGGTGGAGATAGAGATAGGGTCTGGCTCGGCAACGATAGATGCTTCAAAGGGCTCCTCACCATCATTCAGGGCGGCGCGCTCCATGCCGGCAATCGTTCGGGCTACATTCTCCACGGCCACACGCTGTTTGCGGTATAGATCGGACTCACTCATGGCCAGACGACGGGCCACGTCGCGAACGCGTCGCCCCTGAACAAATTTCAAATCGAGAATGTTATAGAGAATCCATTCCGTCGTCGTCAGATTTCGTTGACCCTCAGGTCGTTGCTGGTCGATTGCCTCGGCCAGAATAGCCCGTAATGCATTGACCTGATTATTGTCATGCACCTCCAGCTCTCGCTGCACGACCTGCAATTGAAGCAGCGGGCTTTCTGTCAATTTGGGACCGCCCCAATAATGCGTCAAGGCATCACGCACCATGTTGTTGAATTCAGGATCTTGCAAGAGTTCATCGTGAAGTAAATCAGGCCCCGCGGCTAATACCGGCAACCCGCCAAAAGTTGCCGCGCTACGACGTTGCTGCAAGGCGGTGAGTTGAGGCAAGATTCGTTCAACGGCCGAGAAGACCTCCAGTTGTAACAAACGGTCTTCTAAGGCCGTCGATGCCTGGCTTTTCAACCGGTCAAATAAATCGATTTCCTCGGGGCTAAGATCCGGTTCCGGCCCACGGGCCCGAATGCCCAAGATGCCCAGCATCACCTCATTACCTTGATTGTATAGAGGTTGGATCCAATAATCTTTCCAAACGAAAAAACTATTGACCGCCTCAAGATCCTGGTCTTGTGAACCATTATCGCTGCCAGGAGGCAGGGCCAGCTTTTGGAGGTCGGCGACCGGTAACAAGCCCTCTAAAGGCGCGGGCGGACCAACAACTGCCTCAATCGAGACGCCGGCGGTGGTATAAGCCGCGATAAAGGCCGAAGGCGTACGCAAGGCCTCAACGGTAGCCGCCAGGACACTCTCCAGAAATTGCTTTAAATCACTGGTGGTGAGCAGCCGCTCGCTCAAGGTTTGAATGCGCCGGACATCCGGATCATCGTTTAGTTGAAAGGCGCGTTCAAAGGGACCCTTATATTGGTGGATAATCCACTCCACAATCATCACAGTGGCAACGGCCGCGAAACCGAGGGCGACTTCCTTGGGCAAGCCAAGGATCGACGGCGCGCGGCCGACCAGAACATAGACCAGTAAGAGAATTGTGGCCGCCAAAGGCACGCGCGCCATGTACTTGTAAAGCCGGACCCGAACTACCCGATCAGGCGAGACTGATCCAAAGTAGACGAGCTGAGAGGTTAAAAAGGCGAACAGGATACTGACGATTAAATTGCCGGCAATAATGATCGGCCAGATTAATAGCGGTAACTCCTGCAAGGGATCCGGACCGATTAGCGTATAGGGGAACACGCCCAACGGCGCGGCCAAAATCGCGATCAGGGTGGTTGTCATCCGGCGACGGGTTGTTGTGGTCAGACATCTCTGGCGAGCTCGCCAAACATTGTAAACACTGCTGAGCGCCAGCAACCAGAAGTACCCGGCAAAAAACAGGAAATAAGGACCGGCTGTCAGTTGCGGGATAGGAATGCTTGGCAACGGGGGTCTGACAATCAAGTCGGTGAACACACCTAGAATTAAAAAGAATGCCCCACTCAGATAACCAAGGATGACCAACCGCCGGCGGCGCGGGGAGAACTTGCCGGTTGTAGTCAACAATGCGTCCGACAAATGGAATTGGGCAGCCGGAACCATGGCGATCCCAATCCAACCGAGGCGCAGGAGTAATTCGGCCGAGGCCGGGGCAATCGACCGGCTAACCAACAGTTCGGTTAGATAGACCAGGACCACGAAGGCGATCAGGAGAGAGAATGTTCGGGGAACTGCTCCTCGAGAGAGCCGGGGGATGTTATAAAGAACAACGGCGGCACCGAAAATCACAATGATTGACTGCAAGACATCATTGATGAATCCGAAGGTGCGCGCAATATCGACACTTCCGACCATAAATACACCAGCTAAGTCACGCCGGATAGACTATGCCGGGGTTGGCTTCGGTGGCAAATCCAACGAAGGTCGGTGACGCTCCACAGATTCGCTGTTTTTCGGTTGTGACGAGCGCGTGGCTCCGGATGACGTGGAAGATGGCGTCGCTTGTGCATCGACATCTTTGCCTTCGATGATGGCCACAAACTCGGCTCCTTCAATGGTTTCAACCTCAAGCAGTCTTTGCGCTATCAATTCCAGTTTGTCTCTGTTCTCGGTCAAAATATTAGTGGTCGCTTGGTATGCCATATCAATGATCCGGCGGACTTCGGTATCGATTTGTTCTGCTATAGCATCGGAATAATCCCGTTGTTCGCTTATTTCACGCCCCAGAAAGACCATCTCTTGTTTTTCGCCATAAACACGGAGACCCATTTCGTGACTCATGCCATACTGAGTAACCATGGCTCGGGCCATACGGGTGACCTGTTGTAAGTCATTACTAGCTCCGGTCGTGATCTCACCGAAAACGATTTCCTCAGCTACCCGTCCGCCCAAGGCGGTAGCGATCATGGCTTCAAACTTAGATCGCGTGTGGAAGAAGGCGTCCTCTTCCAGATACCAGGTCACGCCACCCGCCATCCCACGGGGAATAATCGTCACTTTGCGCAACGTCTGGGCATGGGGGAGGTAATGGCTGACCAGCGCGTGCCCGGCTTCATGGTAGGCTGTCAACTCTTTTTCTTCGGGCGACATGAGCCTGCTTTTACGTTCTGGTCCCAGTTGCACACGCTCAATCGCCTCTTGAAATTCACTCATGCCGATATTTTTCTTGTTTCGGCGGGCTGCCAAGAGGGCGGCCTCATTCACGGTATTCTCGATATCGGCTCCGGCAAAACCCGGCGTAGCTTTGGCCAGGATGATAATGTCGACAGAATTGGCGACCGGCTTACCCCGCAAGTGAACTTTGAAGATCGCCTCGCGGCCGCGCATATCCGGCCGGTCGATAATCACCCGCCGGTCAAAGCGTCCCGGGCGTAGCAAGGCGGGGTCCAGAATATCCGGACGATTTGTGGCCGCTAAGATTATGACGTGGGTGTCGGTATCGAAGCCGTCCATTTCGACCAGGATCTGATTGAGCGTTTGCTCGCGCTCATCATGCGACCCACCCAGACCGGCGCCTCGCTGCCGGCCGACAGCATCGATTTCGTCGATGAAGATGATACACGGGCTGTTGCGTTTGGCTTGTTCAAACAAATCTCTAACCCGGCTGGCACCGACGCCAACAAACATCTCGACAAACTCCGACCCGGCGATCGAGAAGAAAGGCACACCGGCTTCACCCGACACGGCTTTAGCCATCAAGGTTTTACCGGTACCGGGGCTGCCGACGAGCAGAACCCCTTTGGGGATTCGCGCGCCAAAGCTGACAAATTTCTCCGGCTCCTTCAGGAATTCGACGACCTCCTCCAATTCCGCTTTAGCTTCATCGCATCCGGCTACGTCGTCAAATCCAACGGTCGGGTGATCGCCGGTAAACATGCGGGCCCGGCTTTTGCCGAAGGAAAGTGCCTGGTTATTCGACCCCTGGGCTTGACGGAAAATAAAGTAGAAAAAGCCGATGATCAGGAGCGCGGGCAGAAATATACCCACAACACTTAAGAGACCACTCCACTGGCTGGGTCGCTGGTAAATAATGACCGTTTTGCCATCAGAAAAGTTTTCGCTAGTGGCCCCATATGTCGCCAGTAATTCTTCTATGGAGCTGACGCTACTGATATTGGCTCGCGAGGGTTGGCGGCCGTCAACGTAACGAACCGTTACTTCACGACCGTTTGACGAAACCTCGAGTTCGGCAACCTCGTTGTCGAGAACCTGCTGGGCGAGGCGACTGATCGGGATATCATTTTGGACGCCTGGCGTGGAACTAAAACTCCACATGACGGCGACAAGAGCAGCGCCTATCAGGAGATAGACCAGCCACCTGGTTAATCGGGTTGAGTTCATAAGACTGCCTCCGGCAGTAAAGCGGTCACGCAGTTACATTTTAACCGCGGTAGGACATGTAAACAAAGTACCAAAGTGGTATCAGACCCATAAGTGCTAAAACAGCCAGAATTCCCAAGGCAATTGCAATCCAGTCTCGATCATCAGTTTTCGAATCCGAAGCGTTACCGGTCGATCCGATCATGGCGATTCCAGTTTCAGGCAAGATCAAACCCGTGTCTCGCGGAAAAACTGCGGTGGGCTGATCGTAAATTGGTACCGCCGGCGTTAATTCCAAAATTGATACAGCCCCGGTGTTCTGAAGACTACTTTCGCGGTATGCGCTAAGGATTCGGCCAAACTGATCGGCCGTCCGATAGCGAGCCGCTGGCTCCTTCGATAATACTTTCATTAATATCTGGTCTAATTGATCAGGTATCAAGGGATTGAAATCAGATGCGCGGGGCGGTGGTTCATGCATGTGTTTGAGAGCCAGGGCCGTATGTGTCTCAGCCAGAAACGGCAAACGGCCGGTTAGCAATTCAAATAATACCACCCCGATTGCATATACATCCGAAGCAGGAGTGGGAGGTTGCCCGGCCGCTTGTTCAGGCGAGAAGTAATGCGGAGTTCCCCATATCTGGCTATCGACCGTATGTTGGGTAGCCTCACTCATGGCCCGGGCTATGCCGAAATCGGCGACTTTGACCCGGTCATCACGCGTCACGAGGATGTTCTGCGACTTGACATCGCAATGGACCAGATTTGCCCGGTGAGCGTAGCCGATTCCCGCGCATACTTGAATGGCTAGATCCAACGCCTGGAGCATTGTCAATGGATGTCCTTGCTGATTTTGCAAGCGAACCAATTGCTTTACGGTCCGGCCATCAATGTATTCCATGACAATGTAATGATTGTTGCCATCCTGGCCAATATCATGGACGGTGACAATGTTTGGATGGTACAGATTCGCGGCCGAGTGGGCCTCACGTTGAAAACGGCGCAAAAAGTCCTCATCATCCGTCAGGCTTTCCTGCAGCACCTTAACCGCTACAATCCGCCCCAAGGACAAATCTTTGGCCCGGTAGACAACCGACATTCCGCCGCTCCCGATTCGATCCAGGAGTTGATAGCGGCCGTTTAATACTTGATGGCTATCATCCATGTCACTTTAATTGTAAAACGGAGAGGATAACACCGCAAGAACCATTAGGGTGCATACACATTTACAAGCCTACACAACAAAAATGCTCGGACATCGTCATGGGGACGGGCTTGGCTGTGGGGTGGCGGTAATAACGACCGGTGGTTGATCGTCCGGCGGCGGTTCATTGATCGGCGGAGCCGGGATCGGCGTGTTGGTGGGCGAAGGTGTCGAACCCGGAGGTGTTGCGGTGATGATCATGATCGTAGCTTCCGCCGTCGGAACGACTGAATCAACAACGATTGAAATTGGCCAATACTCGCTTTCAGCGATGACACCTCCCAGAGCATCTTCAAGCCGAACCATCCACTGATATCGTCCGGAGATGCCGGGGGATGCGCTAACCGCTGTGATCGCGCTCATTGCGTCTGAAGACAATACAAAGCGACTCCCATAAACAGGCGCAGAGGTCATGCCGATCGGCATCAATTGGTCACCAACGACTAAATAAACAGTAAAACGCTCACCTGCAGCCAGCGGCAACGGCCACACCCAACTATAGTTAACCATTTCACTGTTCGTTGCCGTCTGCGATGGAGCCGGTAATTGCTGTCGAATGGCTGCCTGAAGAGGGGCGCCATAACTTACCGCAAATTCAGCTACCCAATGCCAGACGTTTCGGGTTCCGTAATCCTCGACAAAGCCGATACCGACATCGGTCGCCAAACGATTTAGCAACAGGGGCCGGTGAGTATCACTGTTGATCCAGAATTCGACTGCCAGGCGAGGATCCCCAAACCCCCAGGCCGTTGCTTCACCAGCATAACCACCTCCATATCCAGCCCGCAAGAGGCGTTCCGCGGAAGTTGTCCCATCAGAGCCGATGTGAGAGTTGTCGGGAAAGTTTGCTTTGTCACGGGCGTGAGATTGTGCCGCCACGCTTAACTCATAATTGAAATTAAGTGGCGGCAGGTTATATTCTGCCCTGACGGCATTGAGATACGCTAATAACTGTTCGGCTGGAGATGTTCCCTCAGGAAAGGAAATTGGTTCCAGCGTGATGGCTTCCGTTAAGGACGTTACCACCGGATCCACTTGCGCGCCGCTAAACTCGTCATCGACAATAAAATCTGGAGCCTCGTTTTGATTGGTCGTCAGTGGCAAGAAAAGGTTGGTGATTCCAGGGTTTACTGTTACCCATCGACCGACTCGGGTCTCGCCATGACCGTTATCGGCGATCAAGGTGACATAGAAATCACCTGGCAAGCGATAGAAATGACTAACCGAATAACCTTCATGAGTTCGTCCGTCACCCATATCCCAGATATAGCGGAGCACCGACTCATCGCCGTTCGCTTGCCCTACCAAAGGGAGGCCGACTGCAACTCTGTCAGGCAGTAACAAATCAGCCAGCGGGGGGTTGCCGACAGTTACCGGCCAAAATGCTTCCGACCGGCCATGACTGTTTTCGATAACCAGGCGCACGAGATAGGTGCCGCCTTGCCTGAATATATGAACGGGTTGCTGTTCGCCGGTGACCGAATTTCCATCGCCAAAATCCCAATGGACGGCGAGTGGCGGCTGACCGCCACTGGTGCTAATAAAGGTCACCGGTTGGCCGACAGCCGGTCGATCATCATCCGGGTGAAAACCGGCTACAGGGCTGGGTAACACGGTCAGATTCATCCGCCCTGACACTCGTCCAGCGGGGTTAGACGCTTCCACCAGGATATCGAATCGTCCTGCCGTCGGAAAAACCACCTCCGGTTGAGCGAGGTCAAGTCGCCGGCCATCACCCAGATCCCAGACTATCTTCATCGGTCCGGGACCTGCAATTGCAGCTTCCAGCTTGATTGGTTGCCCGACGGCAACCCGGGTATCTTGAGAAAGCGCGCGGATCATCGGTGGAATGCCAAACCAACCCTGAGCCACCGCCCTGGTACCCTCCCCACGATGGTAGAGTTGAGCGACGATGTCTTGCTCGGGAGAGAGAACATCGGCCGTATGCACCAGCGTGTCCAATTGAAACGCCGATTCGCCGCTGGGGGCCACGATTGGCAGCCAATCGATCCGGTTCGCTTGAAGGTTGAATGTTGCCCCGGGGGGAAGACCATACATATTGGCTTCCAGATTATTCGGCAAGTAAAGTTCAATGGAAGGGGACACTGACTGAACTGTGCGGTTGGAAACGCGTACGGTTAAACGCAGTGTGTCTCCCGGCATGCCGACCGGAGGATCCAAGGCGACCTCAATTTGTATACCGGCGGTTTCTGCTCGCCCATACCCCGAATATTGGACAGCAGAAGAGGCAGGCCGCTGCGTAAACAACACAACACCTAAGATCAAAATCAGAACCCCGGCCGGCCAATAACGAAACTTGGGTTCCATCTTATGGGCAGTTTAACAGAGAGAAGGGGACTTTACAAATCCAACCGGCAATGGTAGCAGTTAATAAACAAACGGGCGGTGTTCTTTCGAGAACACCGCCCGTTACAAATAAGCGTTTAAACCAGGCAGGCTTAAGCAGTAAGCTATTTCTAATAATAGATCAATCGGGGCAATTCCTTCGCTTGTTCAACCCAGCTCTGCACATCGGAGGCGTGCGGCAGGCGACGCACCAATTTCTTCTCCTCGTTGATCTCAGCCATCCGCTTGTGGAGATTAACGGCATTGCGTTGGGCTAATTCGACAACCGTGTCAACACCTGATTGCTCCAACAAATCGGCGTATTCTTGAGCTACGCCTTTAATACGAAATAGATCAACATGATTCACCCACGTCAGGATAAGGCTCTGGGCTATTCCCGAACTGTCTGACAAATTCTTCCGATCACGCCGGGTCGAGGCGTTTACGACCAGGTCAGTGACCTTATTCACCCCTACGGCGCGCAGTTTCCCTCCATAGGCTTGACCAACTCCTTCGATGTACTCGATATCCCGATTAAACTCGGACGAGGATCCGAACGATTTGAGATATTCTTGCAGATTGGCCCGGGTATCCTCAGATGTGGGTACATCATCTACCATTGTTTGATGGTCGTCCCCGGCAACCACAGCCGCGGCCAAAGCACCGGCGGCCATAGCCCCCGCGGCCTCGCCCGTCTCGACAACGGCGTCACCCATTCGACTGGTCTCTACAATCACCACCTCTCCGGCATCAGCAACCGTATCGGTGGCTTCATCGACAGTCTCAACGGTCTGGTCAAGGGTTTCATCGCCGGCTTGGGTCAGATCATCGATAGTTCCATCAGTAGTTTCAGTGGTTCGATCAACCACTTCATTCGCAACCACCGCCGCCGCGACAACGGGTACGCCTGAGGTCGGGGCAATTGATGCGCCGGCACTCGTGGAGGCCAAGGGCACCGTCATATCAACTGTATCGGCGGTTCTCGCCGCCACCGGCACGGCTACCTTATCGCTGCCGCGGTCCAGGAACAGGAGTATAACCAACAAGAGCTCGATGGCCTTGATGATCATTGGCCATGTACTGATTTCGCCATTCAAAATAAAGTATCCGATCAGGGTGATCAGCGTATAGGCTATTAGAATCCAGCGAATTGTGCGCCGGGTAGAACCAGAGGTTGTTAGGAATAACGCCAACAGAACAAGATATCCGAAACCGTTGGCGACCATCATCCAAAATGGATCACCAGATCCGCCACCAATCACGTTGAAGCCGATAAGAATGTGCAGCAAACCAGTCGCCGCAGTCAATAATGCAATGAGCCACTTCATAGGACTTCCTCCATAACTACAAGAACAGGAAAACAGATTTATTAATCAAACACTAAGCGTTATTCATGACTATAGAATACTTTAGTCCCGGTTGCAAGTCCCGATGTAGAAAAAGGGGAATTAAAAGTGACAAAAAAGTAGACATTGTCGTGTATTCAAATGTCCTAACAGTCGCACAGCCTGCTCAAGCCAAATGGCTCAGTTCCGGCGTAAACTTTCGCCTGACCTTTTCAATGTCCACCTATGACCCAATGACACACTAAGTGATTTTCATGGGTTAACCGTTGGGGGACACCACCCCTCAATTGTGGTATAAAGCGGTTTTGATATTGACACGCAGAAGCAATGTTTTTATTACTGATCGCTGTCATTTCCAGGAATATTTTACTTAACTCACACCAAACCGTATCGGCATCGAGGAGCATTTCATGGAATCAATTGAACTAGCGGTTATTGGCGGCAGCGGTCTCTACAATATGACTGATTTAACGGATGTTGAGTCCACTAGCGTGACCACTCCGTTTGGCAAGCCCTCCGACGACATCACGACCGGAATTCTCCACGGTCGTCGAATCGCCTTTCTGCCCCGCCATGGTCGTGGTCACGTTCTCACGCCGTCTGAGGTTCCTTACCGGGCAAATATCTATGCGCTTAAGACGCTTGGAGTGAAATATATTGTATCAGTCAGCGCCTGTGGTTCTTTAAGAGAGGACTACGCCCCGGGCGAAATTGTGATCCCGGATCAGCTTTTTGATTTCACGAAAGGTATCCGAGAGCGGTCGTTCTTTGGGCAGGGTTTGGTCGCTCACCTCACGACCCCGGACCCGTTTAACCGAGAACTGAGCCAGGCATTGGCCCTGTCGGTGGAAAATGCCGGTGGTACGGTTAATCGTGGGGGCACTTTTATTACGGTCGAAGGACCGCGATTCAGCACTAGAGGCGAATCGGAGTTATTTCGCTCGTGGGGGATGAGCATTATCGGGATGACGACCAGTCCAGAGGCTTTTCTAGCGGCTGAAGCCGAGATAGCCTATGCCTGCATGGCTCACGTGACTGACTATGATTGTTGGCACGAAAGCGAAGCTCCGGTCACTGTGGAGATGGTGATTCGCATCCTGAGAGCAAATGCGCAATTGGCCCAGGGAGCAATCAGCGATCTGGTTTTTCGCATGGATAGTTGGATGGGGGATTTTCCGGTTCATAGTGCCCTAAAAGATGCTCTCATTACGGAGCACCACCACGTCGCTCCCTCCGCCCGCGAAAACCTAAGCCACCTCGTTGGCAGATATTTAGATTAATGGCGGTCGATCGAATCGAACTCCGCGGTTTAACTCGGTGGAAAACGGATCGCCTGGAAGAACGCGACAACATTCGCGATCGTCGGGAACGAGCCTTGTTGGGCCTTGCATTTTTGTTCGTGACAGGCAATGCTGTCGCATTCAGTATTGTGCAGGTTGGGCACTTATCTTGGGCACACCTCTGGTCACCATTAATTTGGGTGGCAACTATCATCATAGCGCATTCAATCATCAGCTATCTAATCCCGCGACGCGACCCGTTCTTGCTGCCACTGTTTGCCTTCTTGGTTGGATGGGGCTTATTGCTTCAGGATCGACTTGCCCCTAATTTTTTAAGTCGTCAGACGCTGTGGGTCGTCATTGGTGCTATTACACTCCTGACTGTTGGCATCTGGCCTCGCAGCTTGCGACCTCTTCAAAATTATCGATATCTTCTTCTTACTGGCGGCCTCCTGCTCATGGGTATCACTCTGATATTTGGCGTGAACCCATCGGGAAGCGGGGCGGCGCTATGGTTACCGGTACCGGTACCATTTTTCGGCAGGATTTACTTCCAGCCTTCAGAACTGCTCAAGATACTGCTTGTTATTTTTCTGGCCAGTTATTTCACCGAACAAGAGCCTCTTTATCGCTATAAGCAACAGGTGGCCGTCAGAAAAAGACCGGCCCGGCCGATTCACCTCATCGAATCAATCCGCAATCAGTTACCATTTCTAGGTCCTTTATTATTCATGTGGGGCTTTACGATTATTCTCTTGGTGTGGCAACAGGACCTGGGTGCAGCAACACTCTTTTTCCTGGTCTTCACTGCCTTACTCTATTTGGCGACCGGATCTATCGCCTATGTGGCCACCGGTTTGACGCTGGTAGTGGCCGCCGGAGCCGGCATATATTTCGTTTTTGACACCGTTGCCACACCCCGCTTCCTGAGTTGGCTGAATCCCTGGGCATACGCCAGCTCTCATGGCTATCAGATCGTTCAATCACTCATCGCTCAAGCGGCCGGGGGACTGATTGGCCAGGGAATTGGGCAGGGGTATCCTGGCTTCATTCCGGTTGTCCATTCCGACTTCGCGCTAGCGGCAATTGCTGAGGAATGGGGGCTATTAGGCAGTCTCACGATTGTGGCTTGTTTCGCGCTGCTCGCGCAACGTGGCCTGCGACTGGCTTTGAAGACAACTTCGGGGCTGCAATCACAAGCGTTCTATGGCTATATCGCGGCCGGAATTACGGTTGTGTTTAGCGTTCAAGCGCTCTTGATTATGGGAGGGGTGACCAAATTAATACCACTGACGGGCATTACGCTGCCCTTCGTCAGCTATGGCGGAAGCTCGTTGCTTGTCAGCAGTTTGATGGTTGGGTTGTTGTTATATCTCTCAGCCAATATTGGACACGATTCTCCTTCCATGCCCCAAAAGGTTCCCAATCCAATTGAGCGTGATTATAGGCGGAGAGTTGAACACCTTACCCTCATCATCCTGACTGGGTTCATGACTGTGGCGTTAATGATGGCTTACTGGGTATCCTGGCGGGGAGTGAGTCTGCTTAGCCGCGAAGACAACCCCCGTCTGGTTGAAATCGAGCGGCGGGTCAATCGCGGGCGCATTCTCGACCGCGATTCCACGGTGCTGGCTGAATCCTCCGAATTCGCCAATGGGTATATCAGGACCTATCCGATTCCAGAAGTGGGCCCCGCATTGGGCTATTACAGCATTCGCTACGGCACGGCGGGAATCGAACAAGCCCTTGATTTTGTTCTTCGTGGTGCGGAAGATGGAACTTGGCCAACTGTGATACGGGATTTTCTGCATGTATCACCTGCCGGAAAAGACGTTAAGCTCACCCTGGATTCAAGTTTGCAGGAGAGGGCCACCAGATTGATGGACGACCAAACCGGGGCTATGATACTTCTGGAACTGGACGAGGAAAATCAGGCTGAGGTCTTGGTCATGGTCAGCCAGCCGGGATATGATCCTAATGAACTCGACCTTCGCTTCGAAGAATTGTCAGCCGGCGAACCGGGACCACTGTTTAATCGGGTAACTCAGGGTCTTTACCAGCCTGGTTTAATCCTCCAACCGTTGATTCTGGCTGCCGCTATCGAGGATGGAACATTACGCCTGGATAACCAGGTTGAAGATCCGCTACTGCCGGTGATGATCAATGGCCAGATCCAACGATGCCAGTTGCGGCCGGATGATACGGCCGCCCGATCATTTTCGTGGGCTGACATGTTCGCCATGAATTGCCCATTTCCCTTGTATAACCTGGGACAACAATTGGGAGAGGCAACGCTGGATGAGATATTCGACCAGTTTAATCTGACCACTGCCCCGGAATTCATACTTCCGGTTGCGCCTGACCCGGCGATCCCGGCCATTATCGAGCCCGGAATGGCCGCCATCGGTCAGGAACAAATGACCCTCTCGCCCCTCCAGGTGGCGCTAGCATATGCCGTTCTAGGGAATAACGGCCGGTTGCCTCAACTCTCTTTGGTGGAAGCTGTCGTGGGAGCGGATGGTGAAGAACAAGAAAACAATGCAATGGAGTTTGATCCCATTAAGACAGTTGTTTCGCCGGAAACAGTTGAAGCTGTACTTCGAGCCATGCCTCAGAGCGGAAATGTGCGAGATGTTGCCTTGTCAGTCTTGGCCGGTCCGGAGGGAAACCGAAATACTTGGTATGCGGGTCTGTCAACAGCCGATCCTGCGCGGCAAATACTGGTCCTTGTACTTGAGAATCAGGGCGATCCGGCCATTGGCCAGGAAATAGGGCGTTCAGTACTTAGCGCGGCCGGCAACCGACCCTGATCAGGCCAGGATTCAACCCTAACGCAAATAGATCGGGTTACTGAATATCCAACCACGCTCTTTTCCCTTAAAAGGGATGAAGCATTCGACCCGATATGCGCCCGGCTTAGAAGGCATGTAAGCCAGATTGGACTCCCGTTCCACTTCAGCCACTACCTCGCCGTGGCGGACGATTCGAATGCGACAGCGGGCAGGCGTTCGAACCTGGAGGGTTGCCCCTATGCCCAAGGGCATTTCTTCTCCTACAACGCCTTTGCTGACGCCCTGGACGGTGAAGCGAAATTCCGCGGTGGAGGCGGGCATATCGTAACCGACCCAACTGTTTCCTTGCCCAAGTGCCCGCAATATTTTCCGTTTATCGCCCGCTGGTTCGCCGGTAAGTGGTTTCGGCAATAATATGTGGGTATTAACGGCGCGAAACAGAAATTCATAAGGATAGACTTCACGGCGAATAGGCCCTAATCTCATCGGCGTGCCGTGGGCGTCGCTGTTGCCCACCGCTGCAACTCGCAACCCCCGGCTCAGATAGTTGTCCCAAACGGCCAGTGTCGCCCGATCCGGAGCACAGATATGTCGTTCCGGATATAGGGCCATCCGCAAGGCGATCCACAGACTTAGCAATTTGTTCCGCCAGCGCAACGAATCCAGTCGATCAGCGACAACATTCTTGAAGCTGGACATATAGTTCCAGATTTCAAGGCCTGTGAATCCTTTAATATCCCAATCATGCCAACCCAGATCGGGCGATTGGATGAGCGTTAAATCTCGTTCGTGGGGGTGAGCCAGGAAACCGATACCGCCGGCTGTCAGCGTCTCATCGATCAGCCGTTGCGGATCGTCCGCGAATCTAGCCAGTTCTCGTTCCGCACCAAAGGCCAGAAAATGGCTTGCCTGGGGGCGACGCCGGACATTGTGAACCTCTTCACCTGTCAGTAACAATACTCGCCCCGATTGGTTTTCGTAGTAACCTTCGACGCCGCTGACCCAGACGTTGTGGTCCGTGATGATGATGAAGTCGAGTCGGGCAGCAATGGCATCTCCGGCGATTTCCGCATGCCATTTCTCACCATCGGAGTAACGCGTGTGGATATGCATATTTCCGGAATAACTGTGCCAATTTTCAGCCATGGGCTATCCTAATGAAGTTGACCGTCCTGTTCAGTAATCAAATCCTATCTTGGCCTAGAATGCTTGGCAAGGCTTATTTCTACCTCTTCCGGCGATGAGATTGCCAACCGGAACCTCTTCGTTGATAATGATAGCTGATGAAGTGTTTCCATATGCGTTTTCGCGGTAATTTTCTGGCCATTATCCTGACATTTGTCTTATTCCTGGCCGGCTGCGATCCTGGCGGCCGGCTGGCGCAACTGACCCCGCCGGCACCGGTTGCAACGCCAATGGTGTTGGGCATCACGGCTGAACCGCCTTTTGAGCCTACTGCGCCGGAGACGGATAACATCCCCATACCGGCAGTGGCTTATGATCCAACCCGAGCCGCCTGGACGATCCTGTACTATGCCAGCGCTGATAACTATCGCGCCGATTTTGTGTGGAACGATCTGAATGCCATGGAAGCGGCCGGATATTCAGATCAGATCCAGATCGTCGCCCAAACGGATTGGCCTTCAGCCGACCGCGCCGGCACAAGCGATCTGGTTCGCTATGTGATTCAGCCGGACAGTGAACCGGATCGACTTTCATCTCCGCCAACTTCGTTGGGCGAAGGGAACATGGGCGATCCGGCCACACTCGAAAGTTTTCTTCACTGGGGCATCACATCCTTTCCGGCCAACCGTTATGCGCTGATCATCGGTGATTTTGGCGGAGGTTGGCGCGGCTGTTGTTTGGATATCGATATAGGTTTTCCCGGTGAAAGTGATCACCTCAGCCTGCCCGATCTGGATCAGGCACTGGCTGGCGCGACGACGCAAACAGGAGTACGCCTTGATGTCATCGCATTCACAGCCGGCCTCATGAGCCAGGTCGATGTCCTGCAAACCCTCCAACCTTTTGCCAACTATGCAGTGGCGGGACCCGGTTTATTACCCGGATCGGTTTGGGATTATCAGACGGTGCTGGGATTGCTTAATAGTAATCCGACGATGGATGGGCAACAATTGGCTCGCGAACTTGTGGCCCAGTCTTCCGAGTACCAGCGGCGCCCCGAAGGAGACCAATACGCCGCCATCGCAGCTATTGATCTCGCTTCGCTGCCACGGTTGGCAACCGCGGTGGAATCTCTGGCACTTTCCCTGGCCAGCGATCCCGATTTACGTTTCTCGTTAGCGGCTGATGCACGACGGGGGGCTCAAGTGTATGGCGCAGCTGCTTTGTCAGAGATCAACACAATTGCCGCCGTCGATCTACTCCATGCGGCCGCCATCCTGGTGGAAATTAGCCCGCCAGGTGAATTGCAGGACGCTGCAATCGAAGTAACTTCCGCCGCCGCTGCCGCGGTACTCGCCTTTGAACCTGGGCCCGGATGTTGCCCAAATGGGCGTGGAATCGCGATCTATTGGCCCCCATCAACCGCTGATCTCGATCCCGTTTATGCTCAAGTCACCCGATTGCCGGGTTGGGCGGAATTTCTCACTACTTTTGCCGATCAACCCTCAGTTTCTCCAATTGTAGAGTTGACTAATAGCCCTCGCACCACGGTAAATCTCAATCAACCAGCCCTCCTATCCTTTGAAGTAATCGGTAACCAATTGACCGATATTGCCATCGT
>JAWOHK010000236.1:0-5452 GCA_046485205.1 Chloroflexota bacterium
TAGGTCAGGCCAAAGTCGCGCTGCAATTCGCGGAGAATGTTCAACACCTGGGCCTGGATTGATACATCGAGAGCAGAGACCGGCTCGTCACAGACGATGAACTTGGGCCGCAGGGCCAAAGCGCGGGCGATCCCGATGCGCTGCCGCTGGCCACCGGAAAACTCGTGGGGGTAACGAGGGGCATGATCGGCGCGCATGCCGACCCGGGTCAACATCTCGGCCACAATATCGTATCGCTCCTGGGAGCTTTTGTTGGTATGAACCCGAAGCCCTTCGGAGATGCTCTCCCCGATGGGCATGCGCGGGTCCAGTGATGAATAAGGATCCTGAAAGATGATCTGCATATCGCGCCGCATCTTTTTCAATTCCGACGCGTTCAGATCGAAGATATTTGTACCGTTAAAAATGACTTCGCCGGATGTAGCCGGGATCAGGCGCAGAATCGTCCGGCCGATGGTTGTCTTACCGCAACCCGATTCGCCCACCAGGCCAAACGTTTCTCCTTCATTGATAAAAAACGAGACATCATCGACAGCTTTAACCCAGGCCTGCACCCGTTGTAATAAACCGGCGCGAACCGGGAAATATTTGACTACATGGTTGACTTCGAGCATTCTCTTGCGCTCTTTCAGCGCCGGCGTGCTGCCGTTTGTACTCAACTCTTCTGCCATCCGCTTCTCCTATTTATATCCAATTTCAGAACAACCCGAGGGTGCTTTTCTGCCGTCGGATTCATAATTTTAGTCTTGTCCTTTCTCTCGACAAAAATACAGGCCAATCGCTTACCAGCCCTTTACTCATACAGCCAGCAGCGGACGGTATGATTCGGGCCATAGGGTTCCAGAGGCGGCTCTTCCTCGAGACATATTTCCAGATTGTTTTCAATTCGGGCAAAGCAACGAGGCCAGAATTTGCACCCCGTCGGCAGGTCGACCAGATTCGGTACTGAGCCGGGGATGGTCGTTAGTTCTCGATCGGCCTGGCCTAATACAGGTGTTGACCCGATCAGGGCCACCGTATAGGGATGCTTGGGGTTTTTGAACAATTCGTTGACCGGCGCTTGCTCGACGATACGCCCCGCATACATGACATTAACCCGATCGCACATCTCGGCCACCACGCCCAGGTCATGAGTGATCAGGATGATGGATGTTTCCATCTTGGATCGCAAGTTGCGCATGAGGTCCAGAATCTGGGCCTGGATGGTCACATCCAACGCCGTGGTTGGCTCGTCGGCGATCAGAAGCTCGGGCACACAGGCCAGGGCCATGGCGATCATGACCCGCTGGGCCATACCACCCGACAGTTCGTGCGGAAAAGCCTTGGATCGCGATTCAGGTTCCGGGATACCTACCATACTCAGCAGTTCGATTGCCCGCTTATTGCCGGCCTCTTTCCCCAGATCCTGATGAATGAACAGCACTTCGGCCAACTGATCCCCTATGCGAAAAACGGGGTTCAGACTGCTTTGCGGTTGCTGAAAGATCATCGAGATACGATTACCGCGCATCTCGACCATCCGCGATTCGGGCAGCTTCAGAATGTCCTGGTTGTCGAAGATAATTTCGCCTTCAACGATTTTGCCCGGCTGGCCGATCAGGCGCATGATCGACAGCGAGGTAACACTCTTGCCGCACCCCGACTCCCCTACCAGGCCAACGACTTCACCGCGTTTCACATCGAAGTCGATGCCGTCGACCGCACGCACAACACCGCCTTCGGTGAAGAATTGTGTCTTAAGTCCTTTGATATCGAGAATAATATTATTGTTAGAATCCACCGATTCTCTCCTAATACAGGATGCAATCTACATTTTCAACCGCGGATCGAGTGCGTCGCGCAGCCCGTCGCCCAGGTAGTTGAAGGCCAGCGAGGTGATGAAAATCATCAACCCCGGGTAAAGCGCTTTCCAGGGGGCGGTGAACATATCGCGTTGCACGCCCTGCAGCATGTTGCCCCAGGTTGATACCGGCGGTTGGATGCCGAAACCAAGGAAGCTGAGCGCTGATTCCAGGACGATGACACCGCCCAAGGCCAGCGACGCGCTGACGATGATCGGCGGCAGGGCGTTGGGCATCATGTGACGAGTGATGATCCCGAGGTCGTTCATTCCCAAAGCACGCGAGGCTTCGGTGAATTCCTGGTTTCTCAGGCTCAGGACCATTCCACGAGCCAGGCGGCAGGAACCGGTCCAACTGAATAAACTTAGGATGATAATAATAACCACTGCCTGGCTCCATTCAGCCGGCAGAAAAGATATCCTAACCCCTCGAAAGATCGACGACAGGGTCAGTAACAGGGGCAGGAGCGGCAGGATAATAATAAATTCCGTAAAACGCTGGATCAGATTGTCTGTCCGCCCTCCGAAATAACCGGACACCGCACCCAAAAACATCCCGAACGTCTCAGAAAACAAGACGACCGTGAATGCGATGGTTAATGACAGGCGACCAGCCATCAACAGACGAAACAACACATCCCGGCCCAGTTCGTCGGTGCCCATGGGGTGATCCCGGGAAGGCGAGGCATTGCGGTTGGCCAGGTCCTGACCATCGCGGGAATAATTAACCTCGGCTCCGCGCGAGACGTTATAGTACGTCATTTGCGACATGATCACCGGGCCTAAAGTCACCGCCAGGATGATCGCGGCCAGAACAATTAGACTGGCTGTCGCCAGGCGGTGGCGGCGCAACCGCCGCCAGTAGGTGTGTAGAAGAGGCTCAGGCTTGGAAGTAAGGAGCGCCTCAGCTTGCAAACTAGTGGGATCCAGTTCGGCTACTGTCATCTAAATTCCTTTCGATTTAGAAGCCGGGTTTCTGTGAGAAACCCGGTTTTCTGGCTCATTTTTGATTTAGTCAAAACGAATACGTGGGTCAACAACGGTATAAAGAATGTCGCCAACCAGAGTGGCGAATACAACCAGGATGGCTGATATAAATAATATCGCCATCACAATCGGCCAGTCATCGCGGCCCAGAGCATCGATGAACAACCGTCCCATACCGGGGTAGTTAAATATGGTCTCGGTCAGAATCGCTCCCCCAAAGATACCCGGAATCTGGAACACCACGATGGTAATTAGTGGGATGAGCGCGTTGCGAGTGGCGTGCTTGAAGATAACCGTACGCTCCAGCAGCCCCTTGGCTCGCGCCGTTCGCACATAGTCCTGACGCAGCACTTCCAGCATCGACGAGCGCATGAATCGCCCCCAGCCCGCCAGATAAAGCATCGTCAGAACAATTACCGGAAGAAACAGGTGAACAGCCCGATCGGCAAAGGTGTAAGGAGTAATACCGAGCACGGCCTGGATGCTGCCGGGCATCACGCGGGTCGTAAATACATCACCCGAAGGGAAGTACGGCAAGCCCCACCTTTGGAACTGCAGGGTAAACAACATGATCATTATCAGACCAAACCAGAAGACGGGCATCGAGATGCCGAAGAAACTGAAGGTCGTCACGGCGTAATCCAGTTTGGAATATTGCTTGACAGCCGAGATGATGCCGATGGGAATGGCGATAACCAACGACAGCACGGTGACGGTCGCCATCAGAATGATCGTGTTCTGGATGCGGCTGCCGATGACAGTAGTCACCGGCTGGCCCCGGGCCAGAGACCAGGAATCGCCCCAGTCCCAACGCATCACACCCCGGACGCAAGGCAAACGGCGCGCCGTTTCGGAGTTGGCATTGGTGCCGCCCGCAGCTTGGCAAGCCGGCGATTGGAAATCAGACCAAGTGCCGGTCATGAACATCTTGTCCTCCGGGCCGGGGTGCCCCAGGAATTCGCCGACCTCATCGACCCAATCCTCGCCCAACAACCAGGTCAGGTAAGCCAGATAAAATGGCTTATTCAACCCCAGCATTTGCTCCAACCGGGCGATTTCAGCCTGGCTGTAGCGGTTGCGAGCGTCGGCGGACATGTTGATGCCCGACAGAGGCCCGCCCGGTACGGCGTTGAGCAGGCCGAAGATGGCTACGGTCGCAATCAGCACGACTATCGCCATCTGAAATCCTCGACGTATAAGATAGCTTGTCATAAGTCACCTCAAGTTAGTCGACCCGAACTTGGCCCGAAGGAATCGATTGCGCGCGTTCCGTCTCGACTGCAAACCCTCCTGCCGGGACCGGCTGGTCCTGTATCCTGAATCATAAAATATGGGATGATAGCGTATTGTAACAAATGAGGATTTGACGCGCCAAGCCATTTCTTTTACGCCATCCGGAAAGAAAAAGTTGATGAAGGGCAATCAGGTAACGCCGGGAACAAGAATGCCTGATAGCAGGGTGGCGACGCTTTCGCGTCGCCACCCGACATCACGCTACCGTTACATTACGATTCGCGCTTACTATTTATTGCAAGTCGAGTTCGTAAATGTTGTACAGTTCAGAGTTCTGCGTCGGGTCGACGAAGAAGTTCTGAACTTCCGGCCGCGCCGCGGCAACCTTCAAGCGCAGGAACAACGGGATAACCGGTACGTCCTCGCTGAAGATGCGCTGCGCTTCCTTGTGGCTCTCTTCATAAGTCTCTGTTCCGGGCAAGCTCTGCTCGGCCGCGCGGCAAGCCGCATCGAAGTCCGGGTTATAGTAACCGGTCTGGTTCTGTCCACCCCAACCCTGATCATAGGTCAGGCCGGTCACCGGGTTCGTCTCGCCCTCGGGACCGGGGATATTGTAGCCGGCGTACAGGTTGCAAGCCGGTTCAACGCCGGTCAACCAGGCGAACTCGCCCAGGTCGTAGCGGCGGCCGAACAGCTCGCCTTCCGGACCGTCAGCAAACCACTCGCTGGACGGAACGAAGTAAATCTGTACATCAACGCCACACTCGGCCAGGTTTTCCTTGAAGATCTGCATGATCTGCTCGCGCATGACGTTGCCGGCCGTTGTTCCGGCACGTGGTGCGAATCGCTGGCCGTTTGGATCGAGGCGGAAGCCTTCATCGTCGCGCTGATCATAACCGGCCGCATCCAGGAGTTCGTTGGCGGCAGCGACATCATACGGCCACTCGGTCAGCCCTTCGGGGTAGAGCGGGTGGACGCTGGGGATGTAGGTGTGGATGACTTCCGACCGGCCGAACATGATATTGTCGACCATGCCCTGGCGATCGGTGCACATCGTCAGCGCCTGGCGAACGCTCGCATCATCGAACCAGTTGTAACGAGTGTTGGCGTAGTCGCCGAACGGATGGATATTGAAGTCCATGTGCTCGTAGACTGTACCGGTCTGGAAGTACGGAACCAGCAGCCCGGATGCCTCGGCTTCGATCAGGAACGGCGCTTCGTTGGTGCTCAGCGCATCCTGCGTGCCGATGTCACACTGGCCGGACAGCAGCTGGGCCAACAACTGGTTGGTGTCGGGGATGAACTTGAAGGTGACACTGTCCAGGTAGGGCAGACCCTCGTCGGCGCGATAGTAGAACTCATTGCGCTCCAGTCGGATGCTGTCGCCGGAGT
>JAWOHK010000240.1:0-27548 GCA_046485205.1 Chloroflexota bacterium
TGTTCACGACAGACAATCAATCAGAGGCATCGTGAATATCCTGACGGCCGAAAAGGTGAAGAACCAGTCCGGCAAGACCACTTGGGGCAAGTCAACCGTCGCCCGTATATTGGCGAATACCACTTATGACGGGACAGTCTATTACAACAAGTACAAGCGAATTCACAACGGCCGAAAACTGACATTGCGAGACAATGACAGGTGGATTGCGATCAAGGTCACTCCTCTTGTTGAACAATATCTTTTCAAAGAGGCACAAAGACGACTGGCGGCAAACAGGGAACGTTCCCGGAAAATGCCTTCACGTTCGTATCTCCTGACCGGGATGCTCGTTTGTGCCGACTGCAACCGGCCGTATTTCACCCAAACACAGTTGGCCGGTAACTCAAACCGATGCCTTCAGGACAGGGCCAGTTACCGACATCGAATCAAGCACGGTCACTGCCGGAACAAACAGGTTATGGCCGCTCGTATTGACGCAGCCGTGTGGGATGCTGTTGTGAAATTGCTACTTGAACCGAAAAAGTTGCAGGCGGGTTATGAAAGCTCGCTTGAACAGCAAAAGGCGAAGCAGGCACGGCAGAGGGTTCACTTGGAGAGGTTATGCCAAGAGCAAGTGAAGTTGAACCAGCGTCTTACAAACCTGACGACGGCTTATGTTGACCCTGATATACAAATGTCAAGGTTGGAATACCTTGCCCAACGGGAATTGGTACAAGGGGAACTGGCGGCCGTTCAACGATCCGTTGAGGAAATTGAAAGCGGGTTGGCGGCCGTGTTGCCGGTGACCGATTATGAATCCTTTGCGGCGTTTTCAGGGAAGATACGAGAGAAACTGCAAGGCTACAGCGATCCGACAGTTGAGGAAAAACGCGGGTTGTTGGAGCGGTTGAATGTGATGGTTTTCATCGACGTTGAAAGGCAGGAATTGAGCATTGAAGGATGGTTCGACACGCAAGAAGCGGGTTTAACGTCCATTACATACTAATGACCGGCCCACCCGGCAGCGGCAAGACGCTCATCGCCAAATCGCTGCCCAGCATCTTGCCGCGGCTGTCGGTCGACGAAGCCCTGGAGGTGACCAAGATCTATAGCGTCGCCGGGATGCTGCCGAACGGCACGCCGCTGGTGCGCACACGGCCGTTCCGTGCGCCCCACCACACCATCAGCTATGCCGGGCTTGTTGGTGGCGGCGCGTGGCCGCGGCCGGGTGAGATCTCGCTAGCTCATCGTGGAGTCCTCTTTCTCGATGAGCTGCCGGAGTTCGGCGAGCGGCTGATCGAAGTCCTGCGTCAGCCGCTGGAAGGCATGCCGCGCGAGGTGTCGATCTCCCGCGCTACCGGTAGTGTTACCTACCCGGCTAACTTCATGCTCATCGCCGCCCAGAACCCCTGCCCCTGCGGCTACTTTGGCGACCCGACCCACGCTTGCTCCTGCTCCAATGCGATGATCACCCGCTACCAGAAGCGCATTTCTGGCCCGCTGCTCGACCGGATCGACCTTCATGTTGAGGTGCCGCGGGTTGAGTATGAGAAGCTGTCATCCACTCGCCGCGGCGAGCAGTCGGCCGACGTCCGGGCTCGGGTGCAGGCGGCGCGCGAGCGGCAATGCCAGCGCTTTACCGATACGGACGCGGCTGCGATGCTCTATTGCAACGCCGACATGGGGCCGGGCGAGGTGCGCCAGTTTTGCCTGGTCGACGACACCGGCCGCCGGCTGATGAAATCCGCCATGGCCCAGATGGGACTCAGCGCCCGTGGCTTCCATCGCGTTCTCAAGGTCAGCCGGACGATCGCCGATCTAGCCGGCTGCGAAGGGATCGAGGCGGCGCACCTGGCGGAAGCCTTGCAGTATCGGCCAAGAAACCAGTAGGCCAGCGATCCGATTGGAGAACACCGGCCGAAACGATTAATTCGCCTTCAGGCACCTTGCATTCAATCCCCGACCCGTCTATAATTCAAGTTCGCGGCCCGGCGGCCGCTTGATTTTTGTTGTCTGGTGCCGGTTGAATATCGGACCATTAAGTATAAACAAATCGCAGACAAGCCGGAATCCTAATACCGACACGGCTTTGCCTATTTGCGAGCGGTGATTTAGTAAAGAAAAGGAAGTGAAATCATGGGTGCAGTTCCCAAGCGAAAGGTCTCGAAAGCGCGCCGCGACAAGCGCCGTGCCCACGACTCGTTGAGCCTGTTTCATCTCGTCACCTGTCCGGATTGCGGCGAGATTAAGCGGGCGCATCGTGTTTGCCTGCATTGCGGCAAATACAACGGCCGGCAGATTTTGCCGGCGCAGGAAGAATAATTTCGGGTCCGCTACCTGATGTCCACCGCCTGTCTCTTCCCCGGACAGGGTTCCCAGTTCGTTGGAATGGGGCGCGAACTTGTGGCCCAGGAGCCGGCGGCCCGTGCCTTGTTTGACGAAGCCGACAGCTTGTTGGGCTTTGCCCTGTCCCGGATTTGCTTTGAAGGTCCGGAGGAGGCCCTAACCGGCACGGCCGTGCAGCAACCGGCGCTCTATACGACCAGCTTCGCCGCTTGGACGATTCTCCAGACGCGAGGCGAAGCTCAACCGGCTTATTTGGCCGGTCACTCGCTCGGCGAAATCTCAGCCCTGGCCGCGGCCGGGGCTTTATCTTTTCCCGGTGGGCTGGCCCTCGTGCGGCGGCGCGGCGAACTGATGAGACTGGCCGGCGAGCGCCAGCCGGGCGGCATGGCCGCCGTGCTGGGGCTGGACGCCGCACCGGTGGCCGAAATTTGCGCTCAGGTGGCGGTTGAAACAGGGTGCTTCGTCGGCGTGGCCAACGACAACTGTCCCGGCCAGATCGTCATTACCGGCGATACGACGGCGCTGGACGCGGCCATGACCCGGCTGGGTGAGGCCGGGGCGCGCAAGGTAATACGCCTGCCGATCACTATCGCCGCCCATTCACCGCTGATGGGTAGCGTTGCCGCGGAATTCGCCGAAGCCGTCGACGAAGCGCCCTGGACAGCGGCGCAAATTCCTGTCATCGCCAACGTCAGCGGTCGCCCGATCAGTACCCCGGAAGAGTTTTGCGCCGAACTGAAAGCCCAGTTGACCTCGCCCGTGGCTTGGACGGACTCCATTCGCTTCATGAGCGCGGCCGGTGTGAGCCGGTACCTCGAAGTCGGGCCAGGGGACGTACTGCTGGGGCTAGTCAAACGCATCGACCGGTCGGCCGAGCGCGTCAAGTTTGAGGGATAAGGAACATTGTATGTTACTGGAAGGCAAGATCGCCATTGTCACCGGCGCATCGCGGGGGATTGGCCGGGCCATCGCTGAAGAACTGGCCGCCGAGGGAGCCGCCGTCGTCGTCAACTATCAATCGAGCGCCGACGCAGCCGAAGAAGTCGTAAACGGCATCACCGCGCGCGGCGGGCGGGCGGTGGCTGTCCAGGCGGATGTCAGCGACCTGACCGCGGCCGGCCAATTGGTCAAGATGGCCATTGATACCTATGGCCACATCGACATCATCGTCAACAACGCCGGAACCACCCGTGACACCCTGCTGCTGTCAATGAAGGAAGACCAGTGGGACGCGGTCATCGACACCAATCTCAAGAGTGTCTTCAACATTTGCAAGGCGGCGGCGCGGCCGATGGTGCGGCGCAAGCAAGGCGGTCGGATTATCAATATCTCATCCGTGTCGGGCGTTGTCGGCCAGCCGGGCCAGACCAACTACGCCGCCTCGAAGGCGGGCATCATTGGCTTTTCCAAGTCGCTGGCCAAGGAACTTGGCTCGCGGGGTATTACCGTCAACGTCGTCGCGCCGGGTTTCGTGCCCACTGACCTGACCATGGACTTGCCTGAAGACCTCGTTCGGCGGACAATCGAGTTCATCTCCCTGGGACGCTGGGGTGAGCCACAGGAGATCGCCTACATGGTGGCCTTCCTGGCATCGGACAAGGCATCCTACATCACCGGTGAGGTGATTCGCGTGGATGGAGGAATCGGGTCATGAGTGAGACACAGACACAAGAAAAAATGGGCAGCATCGGCCGCATCGAAGTCGCGCCGGAGGTACTGGTCACCATCGCCCGTTACGCGGTGACTCATGTCGACGGGGTGCAGCAGATGACTCAGGTGCCGGCCGACATTGCCCGCCTGTTCCAGCGTGGCTTGCGACAGGATGGCGTGTTGCTGGATTTGTCAGAAAACAAGATTCGCTTCAATATTTATGTTATAATGGCACCGCATGTCAATTTGCTGGAGACCAGCCGCCAGATTCAGACGACTGTTTCAGAGGCGATTGACAACATGGTTGGCGTTCCAGTGGACGCCGTGAATGTGTTCGTCGAGGACGTACACTATAGTAAGGGAGAGGTGGTCTAGCTCTCCCGAAAAGGGTGCGTATGAAGACCAGACGGCGAGCGCGTCGCGTCACCTTAGAAACCTTATACGAGTACGACATCGCCCACCACGATCCGGAGGAGGTGCTGGCGTTGCGGATCGAGGTGAACCCGATGGAGCACGCCGGGGTCGATTTCGCGCAGATGCTGGTTAACGGAGTGATCGAGTACCAGGATGAAATGGATCGCCTCATCACCCGTTTTGCTCCGGAATGGCCGCTGGATCAGATGGCGGTCATCGACCGCAACATCCTGCGCATCGCCATGTACGAGTTTCTGGCGACAGATGAGACGCCGGTGAAGGTGGCTATCAACGAGGCGGTTGAACTGGCCAAGGTCTACGGCAGTGATAGCGCCCCCCGCTTCATTAACGGTGTGTTGGGTACGCTGGCCGACCGCCTGGATGAGTTGCAGCGCGAGGTGAGGCGCGGACCGATGGTGGCGGTGGTGGCGGGATAGATTTTGCCCTCATCGATTAATAGGCGAGCAGGCCGCAAGGCCTGTTTTTCATTTCGGCCGCCCGGCCTCCTGTCGCCAGAAGAAAAACGCGAAGCCGAGCGTGAATAGAACGGCCACGCCGGCATAGCCCCGCGTCGGCGCGCGGCTAAAGTCGAACTCCGGCCGGAAGAAGAACAGCGTCAGGCAGACGACCGCGCCGAACAGGATTGCCAGCGCGCCGGCCAGCCGGACCTCGTCCCAATCGCGGGCGAAACCCATCGTTCCAGCCCACACGGCCCAACCCAAGAACCAGGCGGCGATGATGCGCGCGTCGAAGCCGTTCAGGTCCCAGGCCCAGCGCAAATCGAGCCATTCGGGGTTGATGATCAACAGCGAGCCGAACAGCATCAGCACGCCGACGACGAGGATGAGGAACCGTCTGAACCAAGGCAGAATAGGCCCGCCACTGGTCAGGTGAGTATGTCGCGCCTCGTCGGTCCAGGGCACGCCGAAGATCATCGTGATCGGCTCGAAAGTGTAGAAGATAATCCACAGATGGGCGACCAGAAAGCGCCAGTTCAACTCGTCGGCGTGCCACAGCGTCGCCAGTAGTAGCGTGCCGGTGAAGGCTAGGTTACCCCAGAAGGTCCAGCGAATATTGAGCCAGTTATGGACGAGCAGAAATTGAAGGAAGAAAAATGTGCGGAAGACATAGCCCGCGCCGATGAACGCCTGGGCCAGCCGGGGTTCGACCACCCAGGCGAAATGGGTGGGGATGAAGCGCGGGAAGAAGAACATCCATATGGCGAAGACCGCCGCCAGGAGCACGCCCAGCACCGCCCAGGGACGCAGCGCGCGGGGAACGGGAATAAACGGATCCATGGTTGATTCCTCCTTCAAGCGCTCGGCAAGGCCAGCGGGCCGCTTTTTGTCGTCACGAACGTGCAGTAGGTTACCTGGTTGCCCGAGCGGCCGGTGACAAGCCACTCCCCCGGGCCCCCTCCGCCTTCGGCCGAACCGGCCAGAATGGCGAAGGTGGTCCCATTGCCGGGCGGCAGAAGTTCCGTATCCGAGTAGTTGCCGCCGCCGCGCTCCCAGCGATGGCCTTGGATGGCAACCGTCACCGGGTTTGGGGTGGCATTCACGCAGCGCACGGTCATTCGCGTTCCCTCGCCGGTCACTAACACGGGGGTGTTGCCCAGGTCCACCCGACCGTTGAGACACAATCCAATGCCCGGCAATTCGTGAAACGCCAGGAGGTAATCGGCCCGCTTTGGTGGCGTAGGGACGGCGGCGAAGCGTGTGCTCGTGTCCCCCGAGTCACGCCATCCGGTTGCCGGCACATCGGGCATTTGCTCGCCCGGAGCCTGGATGACGAGAATGCCGAAGGCGCCGAGAGCAATGTGCTGCGACCCGTTGACAGAGGCGTCATGATAGAGCCACGTCCCAGCCGAGGCGCGATGGGGGCAGGTCCAGCGATAGGTGAAGGTTTCGCCCGGCATGACCCGATCGCCGCGACGCCCGCCCTGAGCTGGATCGGGAGGCGAGAGAGGGAAAACGCCGCCATGTTCGGCCGCCTGCTGCGCGCCGCGCGGGTGCAGGCTGTGGGCGCGGGCGGGCTCGGGAATGCCTACGCGCTCGTCCAGGTTGCGAAAATGGACGACGATCTCGTCGGCGACCTTAGCCGTCAGCATCGCGCCGGGGATGGTGCCGCC
The DNA here is from genome assembly GCA_046485205.1 of Chloroflexota bacterium. Classification (GTDB taxonomy): domain Bacteria; phylum Chloroflexota; class Anaerolineae; order Promineifilales; family Promineifilaceae; genus Promineifilum. The sequence continues at coordinate 6,524 of JAWOHK010000240.1, forward strand.
GGATGTCACGGGGTCCGGCTCGGCCAGGTCCCAAGAATTCAGCGGCCGGTCGTCGGGTTGCCCCCAATCGGCCGTATAGCGGCGAATGACCAGCACCTCGCGGGCCACCGCCCTAAACGCGCCGTCCGCCGTCCGGGTCATTTGCATCCCGGTCAGCCGGTTGAAGCCCCACGGCGACGCGTCCCATCGTCGATTTTCCAGTTGCAGCCAGTATTCCTTGATTCGAGCCATACTTTCTCAATCTCCCACTCGCTCAATCTCCCGCTCTACTAATCCCACCTCCACCAACCATCACCCCGGCCCCTCACACTAACCGGTCCAGTTCGGGCAACGCGGCGCGGATGCGCTGCGCCCCGCCGGCCGGCAGAGGCTCGCCGTGCCCGGCGCACAAAATATCGGTGTCGAATTCGGCCAGCCGCCGCACGGATTCGCGGTGTTGCCGGACGTTGAGCATGAATCCGCGCCAGCCGAGCATGAAGCGGGGCCAGGTGCAGACCGCATCCCCGGCGATGAGCAGCTTGCGCTCCGGCCAGATAAAGGCCAGATGGCCGGGCGAGTGGCCGGGGGCGAAGATGACCGTCAGCGGGCCGACGCGGTCGCCGTCGTGGATGTAGTGGTCGACTGTAGCCGGCGGATGCCTGGAAAGATTAAAATTCAAAGCGATTTGCAACGGCCAGGTACGGAACGGCCGGTAAGGGCGGCGGGAGACCGGCTGGGCGACCCGGTCGGCCGCGATGATGTCGGCCTCCCACTCGTGGGCGTAGATCGGCGCACCGCTGAGTTCCTTCAGTCGCGCCAGCCCGCCCAGGTGCGAGCGGTGGGCGTGGGTCATGACGAGATGCTTGATGTCGAGGGGCGAGCGGCCAATGCGGTTCAGCTCGTCTAGGATTAGGCGGGCGTCGCCATCGTAGAGCGTGTCGACGACCGTCACTCCCTGACCGTCGTCGAGCAGGAAAGCGTGGACGTTCGCGCCTTGCTTCTGACCCAAACTGTAAATGCCGGGCGCAACTTCCATTTGTCGCTCCTGTTGCCTGTCGCCGTTGAACCAATTCGCCGTTACTGGCTACATGGTAAACGAGGATAGGGGTAGCGTCAATTGGTTCTTTATGGCGCTTGGATCATCCAGGCTATTCGAGCGACCACCTCTAACCGCTCGGCTTGCCCAGGATAATCCGTTCCTGGTTGTAGAGGCGAATGGCCAGCACCAGCGCCGCCGCGCCGATGGCCAGGGTGATGGCGCTGCACAGCGCCACCAGCATGGGATCCGGCGCCAGCCCGCGCGAGACGTCGTTGATGAAGTACAGCTGGCCGATGGTGGGAATCAGGTACATCCATTCCTGCGGCCGAATGGGCAGCACGGCCAGGAACAGGGCCGGAGTTCGCTTTCCGTGCCCTCTGGAGAGCATCTGAAAGTAACGATACAAGCAAAAACAGGCACAGGGCAGATGTATATCGGGCAATCATGGTTTAACGGTTGAAAGATGGTGATACAAAGCGCGCTGGTGCCGTGGTTCTTAAATTTTGTCCCCAGTCCGATTGATGATAGGAGCCTACCCTTATTTTGGCGCGCCTCAAAAAGAACGGAAACGAAACTGCTCTTAATGAAAAAACTTCTATTTTATCATGAGAGAACCGCTAGGAATGGCCCTCAAGGGGTATACAAGAGGACGGTTTTTTATTAGATTGGGGTGGTCGTCTGTGGCGGCCGTGATTTATCCGGCCGGCCTATCCAAGTACTGGCGGGCAGCAGGTCACGGACAACCGATTGCTTTATGGGCAAAGGGCAGCCACATCTACCTAACCAACATAGGCCGCGACACTACCGGCAATTTCTCTGGCTTCTGATAGCCGGGTTGTGCTTAGGGGTCATGATCCTGGGCCGGCCGTTCGCCGCCTTCAGCGACGATCGCCTTTTCATCCCGCTGCACCCCGAGACCAACCTACAATTAAGCGAATCCAATAGCGCAGCCTTGCGCGTACGGCCGGTGCGGCTCAATCATCAGGCTATCGCGCCAGACGTTCGCGTCATCCGGCTGAACCTGTTCGATGATCTTCAACTGACAGCCGAGCAGGAGCGAGTCGACCTGTCGGTCACCGGTGGCTACGTCTGGGTCGGACAGGTGCGCGAGCAGCCAGGAACGGTGACACTGTCGCTGCAGGATGGTGTATTGACCGGCAGCGTCGAACTGGGCGGCGGGCGGCGATTGACTATCAACAACCTGGCCGGGACCATGGATGATCAGTACCTTATCCGTGAAATCGACCCGCGCGCGCCGGAACCCAACGGCCCCGACACCCTTTTACCTTCGGCTCCGGATGGCGATGCAGCCCTAGAGGCGAGCGAAAACACCTGCCGCGATGACGGTACGGTCGTCGACGTGCTCATTACCTACACCGTCTCCGCCCGCGAAGCCATCGGCGGAACCGAGGCTATTGAGTCTCGCATCAACCAGCTCATCAGCGAAATGAACACCGCCAATAACAACAGCCAGACGTCGTTCGATTGGCGGCTGGCCGGCGCTAAAGAAGTGCCGTACGTTGAATCAGGCGATATTTCTACCGACCTGGTCAATCTGCAAACCCCGGACAACGGCTTGCTCGATTTCGTCCACGTCTGGCGCGACGAGACCCAGGCCGATCTGGTGGCTATGCTCGTGGCCGAAGGTAATCAGAATCGTTGCGGGGTTGCCTACCAGATGACCGGTGCGCATGAATGGTTTAGTGAATGGGCGTTTGGCGTTGTAGCGCTGGATTATCCGGGCGTCGCCACCTGCCCCCAATCGATCCTGGCCCATGAGTTGGGTCATATGGTGGGTAATGCCCACGACAGGGCCAATGCCAACCTAGACGGAGTATATCCCTATTCCCACGGCTATCAGTCTCTCGGCGAAACGAGCCAATTCCGGGACATTATGTCTTATGACTGCCCCGACGGATGCCCGCGTATCAATCATTGGGCCAATCCGGCTGTCTTCTACCTGGGCGAGCCGACCGGAGTCGATTTCGACACGGACCCGGTTCACTCGGCCGACCTTGTCCGGTCAATGGATCAAACGCGCCACCTGATCGCCAACTTCCGCGCCAGTTGCGAGGACGAGCCGGAACCGACCGACACGCCTCTGCCGCCCCCAGGAACGCCGACACCGCTGCCGACGACCGATGCTCCCCTACCCACCGCTCAGCCTTCACCCACACCGATCTCGATCAACACCTTGCCGTCACCCAATACTCGTCACTATTTCTTGCCGTTCGCCGTGCGGCCGTAACGGCTCTATCGAGCGGTAGAGGCGAGCAGGCCGAACAGGTCGTCGATCAGAACCGCCTGCTTATCCGGCTCCAGATCCTGACTGCGAACGAGGCACTCCCGGGCGTGAGCGTGCAGAAAGGTCGTCGTCGTGCTCCGCAAAGCCGCCTGGACCGCCGTCAACTGCTGAGCAATTTCCCGGCAGTCGCGTTCCTCTTCCAGCATCTTGTGAATGCCACGCACCTGGCCCTCAACGCGCCGCAGGCGCTTTAGTAGATCCTCTCGCGTGGCTTCAGATTGTAATTTCATGGGTTTTCCTGACTTCTTCAGATGGGCGAACGCACGGTTCGCGCTAGCAACTGCCCGCTCAAGAGAAAGGGCTACGCCGAATGGGCGCTTCATAGGCGGGGGAGGGCTGGGACCGGGCGCCGACGGCTACCGCTCCCAGTCGCTTGCGCGTTTCGCGGCTGCCGCAATTGGGGCATTCCTGGGCCTCACCGGATTGGGCCATGCTTAACTTTTTTTCGAACACCTCGCCGCACTCGGGGCAGGCATATTGATAATACGGCATAATCGATTGAACCTCTCACTATACTATAATATACTATACTATACTCCCCTATAGTATAATTGAAGAACAAAAAAGTCAAATCAGGGTAGGATTCAGGATCTCATCGCCGGGTTAATCTTCCACCGGCAACCCGCTGGGCACGCTATCCGGCACCAGGTGAGCCAGATCGACAGCCGCGGGTGAGGTCAACGCGTGCAGGAACGCCAGCAATTCAGATACCTGGACGTCGGTCAGGAGGGTCGGCTCCGCCAGGCGTGGATCAAGGGTCTGGAGGATATCGTCATAGACGGCCGGATCAGTGTGGAGGCCATGGCGGAAGTATTCGGGCAGTTGTGCGGGGTCATAGTTGCGCAGCCCGCTGGTTGCGTCGAGATGGTGGCGAACGGCCGCTTCCAGCGTGGCGAAAGCGCCATTGTGCATATAGGGGGCGGTAAGAGCGACATTGCGCAGCGGCGGCGTGCGAAACGTGTAGCGATCTTCCGGCTTGCCCGTTTCTAGAAAGCGACCCAAGTCCAACTGCTTCTCCACGTCTAGCTTGCCAGGCCCGATCTGAGGTACACCGATGTTGTGGAATTGCTGGTCGGTTAGGAGGCTGCCGGAATGGCACGTGCCACAGCCCGCCTCGCCGTAAAATAGCAGTGCGCCGCGCATAGCGTCATCATCCAGCGCTTCGAGATCCCCGGCCAAATAACGGTCCCACGGGCTATCGTCGAACGAGAATGCGGCGATCTCATATGCCGCCAGGGCATGAGCGGCGTGTTCAAAGCCCAGATCTTCGACTCTCACATCGGGATAGGCAGCCTGAAACAACTCGACATAACCCGGAATGGCCAGCAGGCGGCGCATGAGCGCGGACCAGATTTTCTTGGGCTCCATATCGCTGATGGCCGCTAGTTCGTTGATCTCGTTCGCCGCCGTGGTGTCGCCGAGCTGGCCGCGCATTTCGTCGCGCGAGGTCACCGGGAACATACCTTGGGCCGACAGCACCGTCTGCAGCATATCGGGCAGTCCGTTGCCGACCGGGGTATCCAAATTATAGACATCAGAAAAATTGACCCGCCCGTCCCAGAACATTGTGTTCCAGACCGGCGAGCCGCGGTTAAAGAGCTCGGACGCGTTGCGGGGGATGATTTCCCGATCGCTGCCGGGCTCGCGCGCCGGGCCCAACCCATGCCCGCCGGTGCCGAAGGAGAGCGGCAGGCCGTCGCTACCGGCCAATTGCGGATGGTGGCAGGTGGCGCAAGAAATATCACGGTTGCCGCTTAACTCCTTGTCGAAGAAGAGGGCTTCGCCCAGCCGCACCAGCGCCGGATCGGGCATCGGTCCCAGGTCAAGCGGCGTGACCCCCGACTTGCTCAGCAACAGGGCCAGGCGGCCGTCGGGCGTGCGGCCATTGAAACGTTCAGCCAGGAGATCGCGCGACGACCACAACCAGGCCGCGGTCCCGGCGATCACCAGGAGGATAAGAAGATAGCCGGTCGCCAACCCCACCGGCGCCCGGCGCGGTCGGAGGACCGGTTGGCGGTTCGACCGGGCGGTGCCTCTGTGCCAGGCTATGAGAATCATACCACCGGCCAGGACGATGGCCGCTAGTCCCCCGACCGCCCAGGTCCACCAATCGGGTAAGATAATCGTCGCCCTGGCTAGGCCATCCACCAATACTGGCTCGCCACCATAGGCTAACGTATAACGAGCGTTGGTCGCTAATCCGTCGAACACTTCCTCGTGACCGTCGAGCCAAACGACCCGCACTGATTCGACCTCGGCCGTCCCCAGCCCGAAGTGCAGCTCCAGAGCGCTGTTGCCGCCCAGGCCGGTGGAGTTGGTCACCTGCCGCATCTGGACCAAATCGTCGCTGCCGGTCAGAAAAACCCTCGCCCCCACAGCGTCGCGGTTGACCGGACCATCGCCGCTCAGGTTCAGCGCGAACCAGTTGCCACCTAGGGCCGAATCGCCCAAGGTATTGCGATAGAGACGGTAGCCCTCGTCAAAGTTGCCGACGATCAGGTCCAGGTAGCCATCGCGGTCAAAGTCAGCTACGCTGACGCCAATGGACTTGCCCGGATCGCCCACGCCGCTACCCTCGGCCAGGTCGGTAAACGTGCCGTCGCCGTTGTTGCGGAACAGCGGGTTGAAGCCCACGCCACCGTCGGTGCGGGTCATTTGGGCCAGGTAGATATCCTGCCAGCCGTCATTGTCGAAATCGAAAATGACCGTACCCCAGCCGATAGCTTTTGGGGTGTTGACCCCGGCTTCTACCGCGCCATTGACAAACGTACCGTCGCCCTGGTTCAGCAGCAGGGTCGACGGCCCGACATTGGTGAAAAACAAGTCGAAGTGGAGATCGTTGTTGATATCGCCGATACCCAGCCCCATACCCATCACGCGCTGGTTGGCTCCGGCTTCCTTGGAGACTTCGGTAAAGCACCAGCCATCGCAGCCCGGCCCATCGTTGCGCCACAAGGCGTTGCCGACCGGGTTGACGAACTCGTCGTTAACCAGGTAAATGTCAAGATCGCCGTCGTTATCGAAATCGACGAAACCGGCGATAAAACCCGCACCGGCCGTCTGGCTGCTCAACATGCGGGTCATGTCGCTAAATGTGCCATCGCCGTTGCTGCGATAGAGTCGATCCTGATCGCCCGTCACCGGACGGCCGCAACTGGGCGTGCAGGACCAATTGGCGACATAGAGATCCAGGAAGCCATCACTGTCGAAGTCGCCCCAGGAGGCGGTCTTACCGTTGGCGATGTCTCCCACGCCTGCTGCGACGGTGACGTCGGTGAATCCTTGGCCGCCATCGTTGCGAAAAAGCGTGTTAGCCCCCCAATTGGTGACGTAAAGGTCGGACCAGCCGTCATTGTTGTAGTCGGCCCAGACCGCGCCACCACTCTTGGCCTCCGCCAGGGCTACCTGCTCAGCCAGCGGCGAGAGGGAAAAGGTACCGTCACCGTTGTTGCGGTAAAGCCGGTTAACCCCCGGTTTTTGTGGCGTGCCGAAATCGGTGATGTAGAGGTCGAGCCAGCCGTCGCCGTCATAGTCGGCCCAGGCCTGGCCGGTGATACGTTCGTTACCAACCCGTGGCGCCTGGATTCCGGCGGCCGCAGTGACTTCGACAAATGGGGGCGGGTTGGAAGGCTCGCTTTGAGCAGCGACCGGGCCGGTGAGAACGGCCGCCAGCGCTAAAGCCGCTAGCAACCACAAGATCAGGCCTGGGAAAGGCGCGAGCCGTTTCGTGCGTGCAGCATTTTGAGTCACAGGGAAGATTCTATCAAAATCCCTTCCGCGCGAAAAACAGGCGGGGATTATGAAGCGCTTCACCGGGTAGAACAGTCAATCCTGACTGTATCCCGCTTTCGCAGACAGGATTGTCCGCGCTACGTCACGAGGGCCGCTGCTCCCCAGAGCGGCGCGTCGTCACCCAGTTCGGATGGGACAATATCGAAGCGAACCTCCGGCAGCGCCGTGGCCCTCGCCACCCGGCGTACCTCCGCCCACCACCGGCTTCCGGCCTTCGTCACGCCGCCGCCGAGCACAAACCGCTGCGGGTTGACCAGATTGGCGGCGTTGCCAATGCCCATGCCCAGGGCCCGGGCTCCGCGCAAGAGGATCTCGCCGGCCAGTTCATCCCCGGCGGCGGCCGCCTCGGCCACCTGATGACCGGTCAATGTTCCCGGCTCGCCCGACCACATCTCGCGCAGCACCAGCCCGGCGGCCGGGTCTACGCGCATGCGTTCTTCCACGTCGGCGGCCATATAGGGGCCGGAAGCCAGCCGCTCGACGCAGCCGCGCTTGCCGCACAGGCAGATCGGCCCGGCCGGGTCGACGACCGTGTGGCCGATCTCGCCCGCCATCCCCTCATGCCCGCGCCATGATTGCCCGCCCAGCATCCAGCCCCCGCCTACGCCGGTGCTGACTGTCAGGTACATCAAATCCCGGTAGCCGCGTCCGGCCCCGAAGCGATGCTCGCCCAGCGCGGCGACATTGGCGTCGTTGTCCACCACGACCGGGGCGTTGAACTCAGCGGCGATCATAGCCCCCAGCGGGACGGCCTCCCAGCCGCGCACGTGGTGAGAGAGGCGAATGGTACCGGTGGCGAAGTCCACCGGGCCACCAAAGCTGATGCCGATGGCAGCCGGTATTCGCTGGCCTAGCAGTTCAGCGGCCAATTGGCTCATGACCGCTCGTTCGTGAGGCGCGTCGGCATCAGGCGGCGTGACAACCCGGCGCAGCCCGGCCAACGAGGGCCGTTTGTCATCCAGGGCCCGTCGCTCGACAATCGCCGCGCTAAGCTTCGTTCCCCCGAAATCCAGGGCCAGGATCAGGTCAGTCATGGGCAGTGTGGACTAGTCTTTAGTAGTCAACTGGTCAGAATTCGGGCGGTTAAGGGTATTTCGAAGTTCGTCAGGCGTCACTCGTCTTTCATATTTCATCTCTTCCACGACGTGACAGACGGCCGGAAATTAGGTGACGGGTGATACTAGAATATAAGGAATTGCAAGAAGGTCTCAGGGGCGCAATTGCCTGAACCCGGCGATGGTGGCCGCCCAGCCGGTGTCGTTGCGTCCCGGTTCGTAGGGCAGGTAGTATCCAACGCGGTCAAGGAGGTCGCCATAGCGGGCGTGAATTACGCTCGGCAGGTCGGCCCAAGTGCCGCTGACGGCAAAGACGTCCAGCATCTCGTCGGTGATCAACCGGGCCATCGCTTCCCACTGTCCACCGCGCGCTAGCTGACCCAGTTGCTCCGAGACCGACTCCCAGCCGTGCAGCGCCAGAACGGATTGGTAGGCCGGAGTGCTCATATAGAACGAAAGTTGCTGGCGGACGTGGGCGTCGGCCGCCCGTGCCTCATCCGGGTCATCGGTCGGGACGGCGAAGACAGAAGTGTTGATCGTGAAGTCCGCTCGCGTCCGTCCGCTACGGGTCAATCCCGCTTCAATGGTCGGCAGGGCCATTTCCTGCAAATATTTCACGGTGTGCAGGGCATGGATATGGACGCCGTCGCAGTGGGAGCCGGCCAGTCGCAGCATTTGCTCGTTGACCGCGGCAATGTAGATCGGGGGGCGAGGATAGTCAATGGGGCCGGGGTCGAAGAATGGCGTCATCAGCTTTAGCTTGAAAAACTCACCGGTGTAATGCAGCGGCGTTCCGTTTTGCCAGCAATCCCACAGGGCACGAATAGCCTCGATAGTCTCGCGCATCTTTTTGACCGGTTTCTCCCACTTGACGCCGAAGCGCAGGACGTTGTGGGCTCTGACCTGCGTGCCCAGACCGAGAACGAACCGGCCGCGCGAGAAGCGTTGCAAGTCCCAAGCCAGGTAGGCCAGCGTGGCCGGGCTGCGTGGGAAAGCAACGGCAATGGCCGTGCCCAATGTCATCCGGTGGCTGTGCTCGGCGGCCAGAGTCAGGTTGAGGAACGGGTCGCCGGTCGTCTCGGCCGCCCAGAAGCCGTCGAAGCCGAGCGCCTCGGCCGCGGCGGCATAGCCCGGCATTTGCTCCAGTCGGGGCTGCAGGAAGGTGACGTCGAATTTCATAGGCGCGATGACTATCGAAAAGGCCACCGGTTGAATATCGCGAATGGGGGCAGGCTAAAGCACGACCAGACCGGCGACCACGGCCATCACCAGGGACAGGATGCCACAGGCCGCCAGGACGGCAATCAGAATTATGATGGGCAGGACGATGCTGGGGGCGTTTTCGGGATCCATAGGCACATACTCCGGTTCGTAGATTAACCAGAATTGTACCCCGGCTGGCTTCGGGTGCAATTCACGCCGCGTTTCCTCGACCATCACGAAGCCGCTGTGCTCGTCGGTGAGCAAACCATTTTGAACGCATCTCACGTCTCAAACAAAGCGAGCCGTACTGCCCAACCGCAAGCTATAGGCTGCGGAACACCTGCGGCCACCTGTGAGTGTCACTTATCCCTCGGCAGTCGTATCTCGAAATTCGTATTTCGTATCTCGCAACCAGATAGTGACATGTTCCGGCTGCATCGTCTCCTGGATGACGCGCACCAGCTCGGCCGTCAGCGCATCGAGATCCGTCTCGTCGCGGGCGGTGGCGGCAAAGCCTTCCAGCACCCTGGCCGCGTCGTACTTGCGTCGGAAGAAACGGCGATCGATGGCCTCCTGCACGCGCCGGCGCAACGGCAGGAAGAGGGCGGCGATGAGCAGCGTCGAGAGAATCGTCGCCAGCGTCGAATCGCCGGTCAGCGGCGCGAGCAGTCGTTGCAAGATGACGATGCTGCCGAAGTAGATCAGTAAGAGGAGCCCGGTCAGAATCGCGTAACCGGCCGTACGGCGGATGACGACATCTACATCCCACAACCGGTAACGCAGCAGAGCGATAGCGATGGTGATGGGGATAATTGTCAGGGTCAGCGAGCCGTTAAGCGCTTCCAGGCGCTGAATGACCGGCACATCGGAAAAAGGAAAGAGAAGGACAAACAATCCCAGTCCAAAGAGAAACCACTTCGTCTGCTGGCGCTCGACCGGCCCGGACACACGAAAGTAACGATATATTTGCGAGCCCAGCGCCACTAGGAGACCCGGCAATACAAGCACAATTCCCAGACTTGCAACCGCATCCAGCCCCATGACATATTGCCACACCTCAGGGGGAAGCAGGCCAGCACCGTCCAGGATGGCGGCCATCATGAGGATCATGAACACGCTCATGGCAATGCCGATCGGCCAGCGCGCCCAACGGGGAACGGCCCGGCCGTCGGGGAACAAATAGAGCCAGATCGGGAAGATCGGCCAGACCAGCGCGCCGAGATTGAAGAAGAGCAGCAGGACCGTTCCCAGGCTCTTACCCAACCCGGCGGCCTGGATGGCATCCTCCATGGCCGAGGAGCCGGTGAGGAGGATTACCCACGCCGAGAGCAGGCCGAAGCCGCTATCCGGCAACCGCCAGAGGATAAGGGCGGCGACGGTAAAGTGAACGGCGATGACCATGAGCGAGAGGCCGATGTTGGCCACCAGGTGTTGTTGCAGCGAGACTCCGGCCACAGCCGCGCGGGCCACGAAGTAGGCATTGCCCCGCGGCCAGGCTACATCGAACAGGATATCCGCCACCGTATCGGCCAGTACACGCTCCACGAAGACCGGCAGGCTGGCCAGATACAGGACGAGCAAAGAGACGGCGTAGACGACCCACAGCACACGCGCGGCTGTTAACAGACGATGGCGAGACGATCGGGCGATTAACCCATCTGTAGCGGTCATGATAAGCAGTATACGGTTCGATCGTCTCCTGATCGTTACGAAACAGAGGGTTTTAGAAGGAAAATCTGGCCGGATCGTTACGAAACGCCCGAATGGGCTGTCTTAGCGATTCTCGCGGGCCAGCATCGCCAGTCGCCGGCCCGCTTCCGAATCGGCGATCAGCGTCGCCAGGCGCTTCTGGCGTGTCACTTAGCGTTTGGGGTTCATCACCCAATGAGCGGCTGCGCGGCGGTACGGTGGGCGGACAGCCAATCGCAGAAGGCTCCCGGGGAATCAAAGAAGATTGGGTCCATGGACAAATTAAGATCGGCAATTACCCAGAGTCGTATATTCGATGGCGTCCACCCACACCGAGACGCCATCGGTCAGCTGGTACCGTACACTACCGCCGCGCAGCGCCACTGCAGGTGGAGTCGGAGCCTCGCCAGCATTGACTTCGTCAACCACTCCTTGCTCCGGGTTGGGGTTTAACTGGGCCGGGACGAGTTTGGCGAAGGTCAAGAAGCATTGCTCGCGGCCGAAGGCGCGGGCGGTCACGGCGTCGCGGGCGACCCGTTCGGGAGCGACGGCCATGCCGTCCCCACCGCAGCCGACCGCCAGGCTGAGGATCAAGAGGGTAAGAAGAAGGAGCAAACGTCGTTGAACCATGATCGACTCACTACCGGAGTGAATCCGGGAATGGTCACCGCTGTGCCTTCATTATGGCCCAGGCTGGTTTAATTAGCGAATCGCAACCAGGCGCCGGCCCACCCCGCCACCGCGATTTGGTTGACACGCTAGATCGCGGCGATCTATAATGCCTGTAAGAGCCTACTAATTCCTGTCTACTTGCCACGACTCTCTTTCGTTATATGGATTCGTGCTCTTTGTGTGTTCTCGGAAGGCTAGAGGTATTCACCAGGGATCCATCATACATTGAATCCCCACTCGATCATAACGAATTAGGCAATCATCTTGATGGGTTAAGGATCTGTTTGGCTTCCCTTTGATGGGAAAGCAACCGGTCAGGGAGGTTTGTTTATGGATAGGAAGCGGGATCCGTGTTGACGATTTGGCTATTTGGGGGATCCAATCATGAAAGCGCGAAAATTGTTTCTATTATTCGTTTGCGTGCTGGCGGTGATGTTGCTGGTCACGGGTCTGGCCGCGGCCAAAGCGACGCGCACCGAATTCACCGGCACGGAAACACAAATCGGCGGCGAAGCGCCTTTGCGCTATTGGGAAGCGGGTCAGACGGCCCACATTCGGGGAATGCAAGGCGTTTATTGGGAAGAGGCTACCGATCCGAGAGTTTCCGGAATCAATACGATTTTGGTTAACATGAACATCCACCCGGTATCTGGCGGTGGGGTTCAAATCCAGTTTTGGGGCACCTATGTGCTGGAGAATGAGGGTGGTAGCTGGAGCGGCACATTTCAGGGGCTTGTGGCAGCAGATGGGATTGTCACATACGATGCCCATGGTGAGGGCAGTGGTTCATATCAAGGCCTGAAGATATTCCTCCACGCGGAGAATACAACCTTCTCAGGCTATATCCTGGATCCGGGCAAGTAAGTCCGGCCAGGGCATAATAGTGTCTCGCATCCGGGGAGTTTTGGTGTCCGCACCGGCCACCCTCTCCGGATTTTTTCGTGGTCGTTCATTGATTGCGACTTTGATTCGAGTGGGCTTGAAAATTGTTGGATCCAATGATATCAACAATCGAAATAGAAAAACAGGAAACATTCGTCTAAAATAGACCCATCCTGACTAGGAGAGAAACACAAGACTTTGCAAGCGGCGGAGATTGCCAGTCACTTGAGCTTATCCGAATCAGAACTGATGCAAGCTGCCCTCAAACCGTTCGTTCAGGAAAGACGGCGCGCGGTTTTGCAGGAACGACTCGAGATTATGGCTCGATATGAAATCAATTCACTAGAGGAATTGAGACAAATGCTCACGAATGGTTATATTCCTGAACATCCCGGCTGGGAGGACTTTGTTATATTGGAAAACCTGGAGGCGCGCCTGGAGGAACTGGATGCATATCTCGAGGACATATGAAGCCTTGCGCTCTATTGCCCTCGATGAATTTGATGATATCGTGCTTGATGGCAAAATTCTGCGTCTATCCAGCGGTGATCCGTTGAAATTACGGTTATCAATTATTGGCGGCTCATTTTTTGATATCTTCCTTTAGTAACCAGAAACTATACTTATCATTGGGAGCGTCGGCTTATTGGGCGAGAAGAGATTTATCGTCATGATAATTCCCCCCATAAAACATGGCGACGTCTATCAACATTTCCTCGACATTTTCATAAGAGAACTGAGGACAATGTAAAAGAGAGACATCTTAGTGCTGAACCTGAACAGGCCATCCGAGAAGTATGTGAATATACAAGATATGTTTTACGACAAGAGGCTGGATTGGGGTGAGGCGAATTTTTTCACCCTACTTTTCACAATTGTACAGGGTCAAATTTAAGTTTGCCGTTTTCCCGTATACCGATAATTACGGGTGAGTTCGTGGAACCCGTTGCCATTCAAATTGACGCCCCGCCCATTCTCCGGGATAATCCAAAATCGGCTGTGGACTCATCCAGCCCAAAAGAGGTCTCGATCTTGAGCGACCATACCCCGGCGACCGATCCCGTTATCAGCGCGGCTGAACCCGTCCACGTGCGCGGCGTGTGCCCGCACGATTGCCCAGACACTTGCGGGGTGATCACCGAAGTTGTCGACGGCCGGGCCGTGGCCTTCTATGGCGACCCGGAGCACCCCGTCACCCAAGGCTGGCTATGCGGCAAGGTGCGGCCTTACCTGGACCATGTTTACCACCCCGACCGGCTGATGGTCCCCCTGCGGCGCGTTGGGTCAAAAGGCTCGGGGCAATTTGCGCCAATCAGTTGGGACGAAGCCGTCACCGAAATCACCGGTCGCTGGCAAGATATCATCGCCCGCTACGGCGCGGAAGCCATCCTGCCCTATAGCTATAGCGGCACGCTGGGACTGGTGCAAATGGGGGTCAGCAGCGGCCGTTTCTGGAACCGGTTGGGGGCCAGCCAACTGGAGCGCTCCATCTGCGGCGCGGCGGCCGAACATGCCGTCGAAGCCACGCTTGGCGCGCGCCGGAGCCCGGCCTATGCTGACGTGGGCCTCTCGCGGGTTATCTTGATCTGGGGTCACAATCCGGCCTCGACCGCGCCTCACTTCATGCCCTTTCTCAAGGAAGCCCAGAGGAAAGGCTGTACGGTGGTCGTTATCGATCCCAAGCGCACCCGTACGGCCCGCACGGCCGATTGGCACATCGCCCCCCGGCCCGGCAGCGACGGCGCCTTGGCCCTGGGAATGGCCCACGTTCTCTATAGCGAAGGGCTTGATGACGAAGCCTGGCTCGACAGGTACACGGTCGGCTGGCCCGAACTCTGCCGGCGCATCCTGGACTACACGCCGGAGCATGCGGCCGAGATCACCGGCCTGGACCCGGCCGATGTGGTCGAACTGGCGCGGCTCTACGGTGCCAATAAACCGGGCCTGATCAAGATCGCCGACGGCTTGCAGCGCAACCAGATGGGTGGCCAGACGACCCGCGCTATCTGTGTTCTCCCGGCCATGACCGGCCAGTATGGCAAACAAGGTGGCGGCCTGGCCTATAGCACCAGCGGCTATCTGAAGTGGGATGGCGAGACGATCAACAAGTGGTCTGAATGCCCGCCGCCCGGACGAATGGTCAACATGAACCGGTTGGGAGCGGCATTGACCGGCGAAATCAGCGACCCGCCGATCCAGTCACTTTATGTGTTCGGTTCTAACCCGGCGGCGGTGGCACCCAATGCCGGGCGGATCATCGCCGGGTTGCAGCGTGAAGACCTGTTCACCGTTGTCCACGAACTATTCATGACCGATACGGCCGATTATGCAGATATCGTCTTGCCGGCCACCTCGCAACTGGAGCAGGCCGACCTACACAAGGCCTACGGCCACACTCTGTTGCGCTACAACGCGCCGGCCATCGCCCCGCTGGGAGAAAGCAAGAGCAACTGGGATGTCATCCGGCTGCTGGCGGCGGGAATGGGGTTCGATGAACTCTGGCTGCGGCAAGAGGTCGATGAGGTCATCGACGAGGCCTTGACGGCCTCCGCTGCCCACAACCCGCGCCTGGCGGGAATTACGCTGCAACGGTTGAAGCAGGAAGGGCAGATTGGCCTGACCCTTGACTCGGATATTCCCTTCGGCGACGGGCACTTTCCGACCCCCAGCGGTAAAGTTGAGCTATACTCCGAAAGTCTGGCCGCCGAGGGACACGATCCGCTGCCCGGTTGGACAGGAAAGGATGATGACGGCGATATCGAATTGCTGCGCGCTAATGGGCATTTCCGCGCCGAAGACGCGCTGAACCTGATCAGCCCGGCGGCCCATCATTTCGTCACCAGCAGCCTGGCCAATGGCCGGAAGCAACTGCGGGGTGAAGGCGCGCCGTTTGTTGAGATACATCCCGATGACGCCTTCGCACGTGACATCGCCCACGGATCGTTGGTGGCGGTTGAGAACGGCCGCGGCTGCGTGGTTTTACGCGCGGTGGTGACCGACGGAGTGAGGCCGGGCGTCGTCGCCTCGCCAAAGGGCCGCTGGAGCCGGTTGGGCGACGGCCGTGGCGATAACCGCAATGTGAACTGGACTACTTCAGATGTGCTGGGCGACTTCGCCGGGCAAAGCACGTTTCACAGCAACCGGGTGTGGCTCCGCCCAATTCCCGATGTTGGAGGCCAAGCAACCGGGAAAGGATCTGCCGGGATAACCAAAGCTTAATCTTCCGGTTACCTGACCCTTACTCAGAAAGACGAGTTTACAGGACAAGGATTGATATGGATTTTCAACCGCCTGCCATTGACTTTTACGTCGTCTTACCGTTCCTATTCGTGGCGGGAACCGGCGTGCTGGTGATGTTCCTCGACCTGATATTGAAAGACGATACAACCCGGCGGCTGGCTCCGGTGCTCACCATGATCGGGTTGTTTGGCGGTCTCTTCTCGTCGATCGTCCTATGGAACAGCAACCGGGCGACCTTCACCCAGATAGGTGGCTACCCGATGCTCGTGGCCGACAACTTCGCCATCTTTCTCAACGTGATCTTCATGATCACCGGGATCCTGACCGTTCTTATTTCTGTCAACTATCTGCGCCGGATGGACCGCGACCGGCCGGAATTCTATATGCTCATGATGCTGTCGTTGAGCGGCATGATGCTCATGGGGATGGCTAACGATCTCATCCTGGTTTTCATGGCCCTGGAACTGTTGTCCATCCCTCTCTACATCCTGGCCGGGTTCGCCTGGCCACGACTAGAATCCGAGGAGTCGGCCATGAAGTATTTCGTGCTCGGCGCATTCTCCTCGGCCATCTTCGTTTTCGGCATTGCCCTGATCTACGGCGCGACGGGCACGACTTCCATCCCTGGCGTGTTGGCGGCCGCCAGCAGTTCGTCGATGTTGCTGGTAGCCGGGGCGGCCATGATTCTAGTAGGCTTTGGATTTAAAGTGGCTTCAGTGCCGTTCCATATGTGGACGCCGGACGTTTATGAAGGCGCGCCGACGGTGGTCACAGCCTTTATGTCGGTGGGGGCTAAGGTCGGCGGGTTCGCGGCGTTACTTCGCATTCTCATGGGTGCCCTACCGACCATCAGTGATACCTGGTTCATCGCTGTCGCGGTTCTGTCGGCATTAACCATGATTTTGGGCAATGTCGTCGCCATCTCCCAAGGGAATATCAAGCGCATGCTCGGCTATTCCAGCATCGCCCATGCCGGTTATATTCTCATGGCGGTGGCTGCCTCGGCCAACAACCCGGACGGCATCAGCGCGGCCTTGTTTTACATGTTTGCCTATACCTTCACCAATCTGGGGGCGTTTGCCATCGCCGTGGCCGTTGAACGACAGGAGAACGAAGGTACCCTGCTAGACGATTATAAAGGGCTGGCCAAGCGCCATCCCTGGATGGCCATCTGCATGGCTTTCTTTATGCTCTCGTTGACCGGCATACCACCCACGGCCGGCTTCGCCGCCAAGTTCTACGTCTTCGGAACAGCCATCGAGGCCGGTCTGGTGTGGCTGACCCTCATCGGCGTGATCACCAGCATCGTCTCGGCTTACTACTATTTGCGCGTCGTCTTTCTAATGTATATGTATGAGGGTGAAGGGGAGATGACGCTCAAGCCGGCCTTGCTGGCGGCCGTCGCCATCACGACCGTCGCTACCCTCCTGGTAGGTATCTTGCCGGGAACGTGGTTCGACCTGGTCCGCCAAGCTGTGATTTCCAGTGTCCAGGTACTGGCGGCCGGGGGCTGATCTTTCTTGACCGCCTGTTGTATATTTGCTAATTTCCTTAGGGGCATTGATCCTTCCATGCAAGGGTATCAATGGTGTGAATAGCACCGGTAAGCCTAAAGTATCACAACAAACATCAGACACAATCGGAGGTTTTCATATGAGTGAGATGCTGGTATTTGCCTTTAAAACGCCAACCGGCGCGAATGAAATGCGCGATGCGTTGGTCGGCCTGCAAAAGCAGGAAATGATCGCCCTGGCCGACGCCGCGGTTGTCGTGCGCAGTGACGACGGCAAGGTCAAGGTCAAGCAGGCCAATAACCTGGTCGGAGCCGGCGCGATGGGCGGCGCTTTCTGGGGCATGCTGATCGGCTTGCTGTTCTTCGCCCCTTGGCTGGGCCTGGCGGTCGGCGCCATTACTGGCGCTATCACCGGCAAGCTCTCTGACGTCGGTATTGACGATTCCTTCATCAAGGAAGTCGGCGAGACCATCGAGCCGGGTCACTCGGCCCTGTTTCTGCTCATCAACCGCTGGACCGAGGACAAGGTCATGGACTCCCTTAAGGATTTCGACGCCGAAGTCTTGCGCACCAATCTGTCGGCCGAGGACGAGGCGAAACTGAAAGAGGTTTTCGGCGCTCATGACGAAGCTGAAGCCGCGGCCTGAGTCCCGGCTGCCGGATAAAATTTTTTCGTGATTAAAAGGGGTGGCCGGGTGATACCGGCTGTCCCTTTCTTGTTGACCGCTGGCAACCCCCTATGGATACCCAACTATCTGCCCTCAATCGCACCGTTCGCACGCCGGAAGCCTTCCGGCAAAATATTGTCAATAATCTCTACTATTCACGCGGAGCCAACGTGCAATCGGCCAGCCGGTATGATTTGTACATGGCCCTTTCGCGTACCGTTCGCAATTATCTGATCGATCGGTTCCGGCGCACGGTGGATTTGCGTTATGCGACCAATCCGCGGTTTGTCTACTACCTGTCAGCCGAGTATTTATTGGGCAAGCAATTGACCCAGAACCTGCTTTACTCGGGCACGGAACAACTGGCCCTGGAAGCGCTGGCCGGCTCGCAATTTCCCCTTGAAGGTCTCAAGGTTCAGGATGAAGAGCCGGGTTTGGGTAACGGGGGCTTGGGCCGGCTGGCAGCCTGTTTCCTGGATTCCCTGGCTACGCTGGATATTCCGGCTGTGGGCTACGGCATACGCTATGAATACGGTATCTTCCGGCAGGAATTTCGCGACGGCAATCAGGTTGAACAGCCCGATGAATGGCTTTACCTCGATTACCCGTGGGAATTCGCCCAACCCGACGACATGATCCCGGTCGGTTTTGGCGGCTATACCGAACAGCACAAAGACAAGAATGGCCGCTTGCGCGTTTATTGGCATCCGGCCGAAGAGGTGATGGGCGAGCCTTATCACTTGCTGGTGCCCGGCTATCGCACAACCACCGTCAATTTTCTGCGCCTGTGGCGGGCCCGGGCAACCAAAGAGTTTGATTTCCGGCTTTTCGACATCGGCGACTACCAGCAGGCCGTGGAGGACAAGGTTCACAGCGAAACCATCTCCAAAGTACTCTATCCCAACGATAACACCCCCCAAGGTCGCGAACTGCGGCTGCGCCAGCAATATTTCTTTGTAGCCTGCTCCCTGCACGACATCATCGAGCGCCACAAGCGTTGCGGCAACCCGGTGGATAATCTGGCTGAGAAGGCTGCCATCCAGCTAAACGACACCCATCCCGTAATCGCCATCCCGGAACTGATGCGCATCCTTATGGACGAGCACAATTTGGAATGGCACCAGGCGTGGGAAATCACCCGGAACGCTTTTGCTTATACCTGCCACACGCTGATGCCCGAAGCGCTGGAAAAGTGGCCGGTAAGTCTCTTCGAGCGCTTGCTGCCGCGGCACGCCGAAATCGTCAACGAGATCAACCGGCGGTTCCTGGCCGATGTCAGCGCCCGGTTCCCCCATGATTTTGATCGCCTGGCGCGTATGTCGCTGCTCGAAGACGGCCCCGACCGCCAGGTGCGTATGGCACATTTGGCGGTGGTCGGCAGCTATTCGGTGAACGGTGTGGCCGAGTTGCAATCGGCGTTGCTGAAGGAACGCGTCTTTCGGGACTTCTACGAAATGTGGCCGGATAAATTCACCAACGTGACCAACGGCGTCACCCCCCGCCGGTTTATGCGCATTTCGAATCCACTGCTGTCTGATTTGATCACCGACACCATCGGCGACGGCTGGCTGAAGGATCTGGATAAGTTGTCCGAGTTGGAGCCGTTTGCCGACGACGAACAATTTCGCGATCATTGGCAGGCGATTAAGTTGGCTAACAAGGCCGACCTAGCCACGATTATCCTTGCGCTGACCGGTATCGAGGTTGACCCCAACTCGATGTATGACGTGATGGTCAAGCGATTGCATGAGTACAAGCGGCAATTAATGAAAGCGCTGCATATCATCACTCGCTACAATCGCCTGAAGGCTAATCCCGCACTGGATATGGTTCCGAGGACCTTTATTTTCGGGGCTAAGGCCGCCCCGGGCTATTACATGGCCAAGGTCATCATCAAGCTCATCAATTCGGTGGCCGAGATAGTCAACAACGATCCGGACGTCAATACCAAGATGAAAGTCGTTTTCTTGCCCAATTTCAATGTCTCATTGGGTGAGGCTATCTATCCCTCGGCCGACCTGTCGGAGCAAATATCGCTGGCGGGCAAGGAAGCGTCAGGCACGGGAAATATGAAGTTCGCCCTGAATGGCGCCCTGACCATCGGCACGCTTGACGGCGCTAACATCGAAATTCGGGAGCGCGTCGGCACGGAGAACTTCTTCTTGTTCGGCCTAGTGGTCGACGAGGTCTTTGCATTGAAGTCCAACGCCTACCATCCGCGAAGCTATTACGAGAAGAACAAGGAGCTGCGTCAGGCCATTGATCAGATTGGATCCGGCTTTTTCTCCGAGGGCGACCCGACTATGTTTGGACCGATTGTGAGCGCTTTGCTGGAGCATGACGAATACATGGTTCTGGCCGACTACCAGGCTTACGTCGATTGCCAGGAAAAGGTCGATGAAGCTTACCGGGAAACTGACGGCTGGGTGCGTATGTCGATCCTGAACACAGCCCGCTGTGGTTTCTTCTCGTCCGACCGGGCCATGCGCCAATATGCGGCTAACATCTGGAAAGTAACCCCGCAACCGATTCCTTGAGGTTAAAGGCGGACAGCCAGCTTGCTCGCTTGACGCTCATATTTTGTCTCGCTATATTCCTCGAAGGTGGGTGATTTCCCGGTTTCTAAGCATCTCTATTTTTAGGAGGAAATTTTCATCATGGCTACGACTGCATTTTCATCTTCGCAAAGGGCGCTTCCCTGGTGGATTCCCCTTATCCAGGGCATGGCCCTGATTATTATCGGTTTCCTTTTGCTGACGAATCCCGGCGCCAGCGTCGTGGTGCTCTCACAGGTAATCGCCCTCTACTGGCTTATTGCCAGCATTTTTCAACTTATCAGCATCTTCATCGATCGCTCAGCCTGGGGCTCAAATTTAATTGGAGGCATCATTGGCATATGGGCCGGTATTTTGATCCTTCAGCATCCAATAGGCGGCACTTTGACTCTTGGCCTGGCCCTGGTCATCATCCTGGGTATCCAGGGCATCA
>JAWOHK010000258.1:0-13789 GCA_046485205.1 Chloroflexota bacterium
TTCCTTCACCACCTCGACGAAGATATCCTGGCGGTCCATCTCGGAAATGCCGGCGTCGATGAGCGCATGCTCGAACATGGGGCTGGCGTAGGTGAGCTGCAGGTCCTTGCCGTTGTCATTGACGTGGCGGATGTAGGCGAGGGCGAAGACCGGCTCGCAGCCGTAGCCTTCGCAGCCGGCGACGGTGGCGATGGTGCCGGTGGGCGCCACGGTGGTCTGCGCAGCGTTGCGAATGCCGTAGCGGCGGATGCCCTCGGTGATCAGGCTCCAGTCGACGATGGGGCGTCCCCAGTACTGCTGGGTCTCAATGAGCGAAACAGGCGGCTGCCAGACGAGGTTTTCGGGATCGTAGATGCTGCCCTTGATGGAGGGGAATGCCCCGCGCTCGCGGGCGAGCTCAACGCTGGTCTGCATGGAGTGGTAGCGGACGAATTCCATCACCTGCGCGCCGAAATCCTCGGCAGCGGGGGAGCCGTAGCGCACGCCGACGTGGTACATCAGGTCGCCCAGCCCCATGATGCCCAGGCCGATGCGCCGGGCGCGCAGCGCAGCCTGGCGCAGCTGGGGCACGGCCGGCACGTAGGCATTGGCTGTGACGACATTGTCCAGGAAGCGCGTCGCCGTGACCACGCTCTGGCGCAGGGCCTCCCAGTCGACGCCGTGGCCCGGGCTGGCGTGCTCGGCCAGGTTCACCGACCCCAGGCAGCAGTTCTCGTAGGGGCCGAGCCACTGTTCGCCGCAGGGGTTGGTGGCTTCCAGTTCGTAGAGGTGGGGCACCGGGTTGCCGCGATTGGCTGCGTCCAGGAAAAGAACTCCCGGCTCGCCGTTGCGGTGGGCATATTTGACGATTTCATCGAATATGTCGCGCGCGCGAACGGTACGCCAGACCTTGCCGTCGCGTGGGTTGATCAGATCGAAGTCGGTGTCATCCTTGACTGCTTGGACGAATTTGTCGGTCACGCCCACAGAAATATTAAAATTAGTGATGGCGTATTCGCTGGCCTTGCAAGAGATGAATTCCATGATATCGGGGTGGTCGACGCGCAGGACGGCCATGTTGGCCCCCCGGCGTGTGCCGCCCTGGGCGATCTCGCCGAAGGCCTGATCATAGACACGCAGGAAACCGACCGGACCGGTGGCTCGGCCGGCTGAGGTATGGACGAAATCGCCTTTCGGTCGTAGACGAGAGAAGGCGAAACCGTTACCGCCGCCGGTTTGCTGGATCAGCGCTGCATCGCGCAGCGTTTGGAAAATACCGGCTTCTTGCCGGCCCATGTCGTCGCTAATAGGTAGCACGAAACAGGCGGCCAGTTGACCCAACGGCGTTCCCGCGCCGGTGAAGGTCGGACTGTTGGGGAAGAAACGCAGTTCCGTCAGGAGATCGTAAAATTTTTCCTCCGTGGCCGCCACATCCCTTTCGTGATCCGCTTCCACGAGGGCCACATGATGGGCCACCCGGCGAAACATTTCGTCAACCGTCTCAATTGGTTCTCCGTCAACGCCGCGTCGAAGATAGCGGCGGCGAAGCACAGCCATGCTGTTTTCGGGTAGAACAAGTGGCTTGCGAGTAGCAGTGAGCGTATCGGACTTTAACATGACTATCAATACCTCCCGGTAATTTATTTTTGGGTTTCCCTTGGCTCCCATCAGGTTGCGCCCAATAACCCCATATGTGGGGGGTGTGTACCATTACAACAGTGTATCTGGTTAAGAGGGTTCGCATTATAACATGGGGCGGCAGACAACGCAATAGACCATCCTTAAAAATTTCCGAACAAATTATCTATAAACTTCCACCGATACAACTTGATACTCAGTCCTTCTGTTCAAAGGTTGGATGATGAGGGGACGCTTCCTCCAAGGATGCCGGGGCATTCGGCCGATAGCCTGGGTCATTTCGCGGTATCAGGATACCTGCCCTGCGACGGCGAGGCAGTAAGGCCACGGATCTTCGCCGGCCAGATATGCTTGCAGGGCCGGACTGTCGGAATAGATTCCTCGATGGCGCGGATCAACCAGCGCGGCGATCTGGATCATGATCAAATGGGTATAAGCCGACAAATCTCGGCCCCGTGGCCGATGACCGAGGTCAGGTAATGTGAAGGGGGATCCGACCCGCATGGTAATGGTGGGCCGGCGCAATCGCCGTGTTTGGGCAAAGAGTACGTCTGTGTTGTTGAGACCAACCGGCAAAAGAGGAACAGCCCGGCCGTTATGCCGGGCGTGACTGGCTAGGAAAGCCGCCCCGTCTTTAGCGGCCATCATTGCGCCGGTCTTGCTCCGCGTGCCTTCCGGTGCCAGGGCGAAGACCGTCCCATCGGCCAAAACAGCCAGTGCTTCCCGCAACGCTCGCCGGTCGATTTCGCCGCGATTAATAAATATAACCCCTAACCAGGACATGAGCGGGCCCCATAGAGGATGCTGGTGCCACTTTTCGCCGGCAAAGAAACGCCATTTCTGGGCGGGAAATCCCACAAAGACGAGAACCGTATCGGCCGTACTCATGTGATTGGTCACCAGGATGTAAGGACCCTGAGTGGGAATATTCTCACGCCCTTCAACCACCAAACGGGTTAGAATGACCTGGATGATCTTGAAGAAAAAACGGGAAACACGAAACCGCCACATATTGGAGGCACTATAACCCTCGGTGAACATCTTGCCAAACTGAAGCATACTATTTTATTATGGTATCAGTGACGTTCGTCGTGTGTAAATGATGACATCTACCACATGACCGCGGAATTCGCGATCCATTACACTGTAAGCTGAGGATAGTCTTTGTCAAGCAGGCTGGTGTCCCCCAAACACTGGCCATCAGGTGACCGCAGGGAGGTGGGCAATGGTCACAGGTCTAATCATTGAGCAGGAAGTGTTGGAACGAGATTTGACTATCTTGCGCGAGATGGTGAATCACCTGGACGAATATCTCTTCCGAGATGTGGAGCACTGGGATATGGGCAAGCAGGGCATGCCTCCGATGACCATCGGCGGTTGCCTGATGCGTTTGCGTCGTTTGTCTCTCTTGCAAGATCATCTCTATGAGTCTGAGCGGTCGAAGCTGGCCGAGGTCCGGGATGATTTTGAGGCAGCGCTGGCCGAGACAGTAGTTCGCTTCGAACAACGGGCCTACCAGGAACTGAGTGCGCGACTACGTGAATGGACCAATTATTTGCGCAACCTGTCCAGTTCAGCCAGTATCGCCGGCGATCGGGAGATGTATGCCGGCAAGGTGGATACCCGGATTGTGGTTGGTGAACTAGTAGATAAACTGGGCCAACATCCTTATCATCTGGACGGCCGCGTCCCCCGAGATGTCGCCGCCGTCGATCGCCGCATGCGCCTGATGTGGGAGCCGGGATCGTTCGTATTGGCTCCTGTCTGGGCGTTAGCCTATCCGAGAGAAACCTATTGGTGGCTTTACGGTAATCCGAAGTCTTAGCCTAAAATAGGCGGAAGTTCATGCGCTGCTCTTTCCAAACATCGGCTTCGTTGTGATAGCCGTTGCGCTCCCAGAATCCGGGCTTGTCATCGGCGCGAAATTCGAGCGCGCGCAGCCATTTGCCGCCTTTCCAGAAGTATTTGTCGTCGGCCCTGTTTCCGGCCACCACGCCGGCTACCCCGCGCAGCGGAAAGCCGTGATCAGGACTGAGGGGCTCACCGTCAAAGTGCGTGGCCAGGATAAAGCCATCGTGCAGGACAAACTCCAGCGGCGTGTTGGTTGTATAGCTAAACTCGCAATGCTGGATAACGAACCTGGCTTCGGGCTTAGGCTGAATCAACCCTTCTCTTATCAGTGCTGCCACTGACACGCCTTCCCAGACGGTGTTGAACTTTGACCAGCGGGTGACGCAATGAATATCGAGCACGACCTGCGTTCGCGGCAACTGGTTGAATTCCTCCCAGCTCCACCGTCGTTCTTCATCCACCAAGCCAAAGACACGAAAATCCCAGGTGGACAAGTCCACACGAGGCACAGGGCCATAATGCAGGACGGGAAACTTAAGCGTGGCCGACTGGCCCGGAGGCAGCCGTTTTTCTTCCTTCATACGCTTTTCCAGGTCGCGTCGTTCGCGGTGATCGAAAATCATCAGTCTACCTCAACTCATAGAAAGGCTAAATTATTAGCCGGGTAATAATATTTTGCGCAAAACCATGACCGATTTCAAGCTTGACCAAAACGCTCCAGTAATGCGTTCGCGTAGTAGGTGGCCCAATCCGCTCCGGGGGGTTGGCGCCGTATTTCCTGGTCCAGGTCAATCAGGAGACAGACCAATTCGCTCTTGGTGAATTGATCGCGCAGTGGCTCGTTCAAGCGATGGTGCAAAAACTCGGCATACCAGATGGGCCAGTCCGGGTCGGCCCCGTCCTTGTCGATGAAGGCTTCGTGATGAGCACGCCCTGCTTCGCGAAATAATTGTGCCAATTCTTCTCGTTTTTCGTCGTTCATGAAAACCTCTCCTCGGGACGATACTCCTCTACTGGCTCCTCTTATTAGTGTTGAACTACGGTGATCTTACGCAATGCTGCCAATCGGGCAATAGCCTGCTCGAAATTCACGCCTAAGCGCTGGCAAATCCCTCCAACCTGTTTACAATCGCTGCCATGTGATCGGGGATCACCCACCCACCAACGGTGTTTTATCATGCCCTTCGCGACTCTACCCTTCGCGGCAACACCCTTCGCGCCGTTTTCGCCGGAACTGGCAGTGCGCGCTATGATAGAGGGCTTGAAAATGATGGCAACGATTGAATGTCCAAACTGCCGCGCCTCTGTGGCGGCAGGTGAAGCCTATTGCGACAGTTGCGGGGCACCGCTGGCGGCCGCACCGCCTCCAGGGCCTGCCAGTTCATTACGTCTGATCGTTCGTGCCTACGATAATGTGGCCATCCCTCTTCCAGGCGATCGTGATGACTTCCTCATCGGTCGCCGGGATCCGGCTATCGGTTGCTTTCCGGAAGTTGATCTGGTGCCCTATGGCGGTGAAGAGGGCGGTGTATCGCGCCGCCATGCCCGCCTCATTGTCGACGACGGTAACTACTTTGTTGAAGATTTAAACTCGGTCAACTACACGTTTGTCAACCGGCAAAAGTTGGAGCCCGGCGTGCCCAAACCAATCCGGGATGGGGATGAAATTCGTCTGGGACGAGTCCTCCTGATTTTTAAGACCGACTGATCCGGGTCTGGGTTAAAGATAGAAACCAAATGGAAACGGTGTATTGCCCTAACGGACATCCCAACAGTGCCGACACCTGGTATTGTTCGACTTGCCTGGTGCCGATGAAGCCGGCCGACGTGGAAGAACCGGAAACGGAACCCCGTGCCCGATCATCACCTGGCGTGGCGCCGGCAACTCCGCCT
Source organism: Chloroflexota bacterium (assembly GCA_046485205.1). Classification (GTDB taxonomy): domain Bacteria; phylum Chloroflexota; class Anaerolineae; order Promineifilales; family Promineifilaceae; genus Promineifilum. The sequence goes on from JAWOHK010000258.1 coordinate 5,362, forward strand.
CTATTCCGGCCACCCACGCCTCTGCTTCCGCTGGGACAACGCCCGATTACGCCAAGGGCTCCCGAACCTTTGCCGGTCGAAGAACCACCGCCCCCACCGGTGTCAACGGGTCGCCGTCGTTTATGGCTCTGGTTATTGCTCATTCTGGCCCTGGCCGGGTTGGCTGCCTGCACCTTGCTGGCGCTCTTGGTTGTACCCTGGGCTCGTTATAATGCTGAGACGTTAACGGGCCTGATGATCCCCTCCAGTGGCGAAATTGAAGAACCGATGGGACAACCAGCGCCGACTTTCGAGTTGGCATTGGGCACAGATCAGGGTGAGGTGGAGCCGTTATCTTTACCGACTGAAGAACTTCCCACAACATTCCCCACGCCCACACCGATCATAGGGGTGGTTTTGACGCCGACTATCGAATTTACCGAACCCGTTACCAACGTCGTCGCGCTAAATTTGATCCAGAACGGCGATTTTTCCGATGATTGGGCCAATGGTTGGACTGATGAGTCAAGCGATACCAACGGCGTGGAGGTCATCGAATTGTTGCCAGCGGGCTTTGATGTGCCCGGACAAGTTCTAAGCCTCGGTAAAACCGGGACGGGGACCATCCAGTTAAGCCAACGAGTTGTGTTGAACGATCGCACGATCAACGCCGTCTTCCGGGGGCGGGTGCGACAAATCGGATCGGTTGATGAGGCCGGCAACGAAGGCCGGAGTGCGATCATGCTGATATATGAGTCGGCTGACGGCACCCCACAGGGCGCATCTATCTGGTTGGACGGCGCGGCCGATGAAACCAGTTTATGGGGTGAGTCACCGTTGGTTGATCTGGGTCCCAATCTGATGGCGCGCTTGTCCGACACCAATGACTGGCAGGCGATCGATGTGCCCCTGGAATTGGAGTTTCGAGAACATCTACCGGGAATCAATAGCGAAGATATTCGACAGGTGACGATTTTGTTGTTGTTAATTGGCAGCGATAATTGCTTGCCGGCTGCCTGTCTGACTACGTTGGAAGCGGCTGATTTGCAATTGACCGTACCGTTTCCCTGACAGTGTGCTGTCCGCGTTTTCATAATCAATAAATACTGTCCGTGCCATGCGCTATACTATTCGACGCGTCAGTCCTTACTCAGCCCTCTTCTACGGCCTTTTGATTGGCCTCGTAGCCTGGCTCATACCAGGTATTCTACTGGGACGCTTGGTAGCTCAAGTAGTGACGAGATTGGCGGCGTGGGCCCAATCCCTCCAGTTAGAAATCCCCCTACCGTTGGGTCAAAGTTTGTCCTTCGATCTGATTAACCTTTTACAATTGACTGAGAGCCAGGCGCGATTAGCGGCGCTGGCTGCGCGAGACACTTCCCTCATCATCGCGGTGGCTCTGGCCACGGCCGCCGCCGGGATGCTCCTGACCGGCCTGATAACTCTGTTGGCGGCGCTGGTCTATAATCTCTTTGCTCAATTACTCGGTGGCATTCAAGTAACCCTCGACCCGCTGGACGGGTCCATGTCTCCGGTCGGGACGCAGGGTCGACCGACCGCCACCGGCCAACGGGCCACCCCGATAGCCGAAGAGAAAACAGTAGCGGTAGGAATGGTCGCGAAATCGACGCCTGATCACAGCGTGGCTCCCTCTGCCCAGCCTGCCAAGGATCCCGCACTGTCTTCCTCGGCCTGGCTGGTTTCGGCCGCCGATCAGACACGGCGCTGGCGGTTGGCCAACGGTGTGACACGCATCGGCAGTGAGCCTTCAAATGATATTGTGGTGTCCGGCCTTGCACCGCACCATGCCGAAATCCGGCGCGAGGACGGGCGCTACATCATCTATGATTTGGGATCGCGGCAAACCTGGGTTAACACAAGCCAGGTGGCTACCACCCACTTGCTTAAAAACGGTTTCAGCCTGCAATTGGGCACAGCCGATTTTGTGGTCCAAATTCTGACGACCGCATCGTAATCAAAGACTGGAGGACAAGGTGAACACCGACATGATCTGGCAACTGTATCCGACTCCCGCGCGAGAAGTTGAATTAAACGGCCTTTACCTGGGTCACAATTTGCGGCAATACGCGGTCGATCGGGGCCGCCCTTTTGTCTACACCAATTACGTCACCAGTCTCGATGGCCGTATCGCCATACCCCGACCGGAGGGTAAGGGGATGATGGTGCCCTCCGCTACATCCAACGACCGCGACTGGCGAATGTTTCAGGAACTGGCGGTGCAGTCCGACGTTATTATCACCAGCGGCCGTTATTTGCGTGACTATGCCGAAGGTAAAGCCCAGGAGATTTTGCGGATCTACGACGACCCGCGCTTCGAAGATTTAGGCCGTTGGCGGGCAGACCACGGTCTTTCGCTTTACCCTGATTTAGCCGTCGTCAGCGGCAGCCTGGATTTTCCGGTGCCGAAATTTCTGACTCAATCGAATCGCCACGTCGTTATCGTCACCCACGGCGCGGCCGACGCGGAACGCCGACGCGACCTGGAAGACCAGGCCGGTCAAGTCATTGTGGCCGGGGAAACATCTGTTTCTGGCAAGCAGCTTGTGGCTGGTCTGAGTGAGATGGGTTATAAGACCATCTATATGGCCACCGGCCCCCGCGTCCACCACTTGTTGCTGACCGATGATGTCCTGGACCGGCTCTACACGACCTTCGCCCACCGTTTGCTGGGCGGGCAACCGTTCAGCAGTCTGGTAGAAGGTCCTCTTCTGGACCCGGCAATCGGCCTGAAGTTGAACACCTTATATTTCGATCCCCATGCTCTGGACGGACTGGGACAGCTCTTTCTCGCCTACGAGCGTTAATGCTAGTCGCCCTGGTGGTATTCATTGCGGCCGTGGTTCAAGGCATCGCCGGATTCGGCGGTGCGCTGGTTGCTATGCCCTTATTGGTGCCTTTACTTGGTATCCAGATCGCTTCGCCTGCCTTTGCCATGGTGGCCATGATAGCAACCTTGCTCAATGCCATTCGCTGGCGGGCATTTACGACCCCACGCGATCTAACCCGGTTGCTGCTGCCGGCTCTCATTGGAATCCTATTAGGCGTCTGGCTGTTGGCCAGCCTCGATGCGGCGATCATCACTCGCATCCTAGGCGGGCTTATTGTCCTGTATGCCGGATATGCACTTCTGGGATTGCCCGTGCCCAGACCCAACCATAGTGCCTGGACCTACACGGCGGGTTTCTCATCGGGGCTCTTGAGCGGGGCTTTCAATACCGGCGGCCCGCCAGCCGTCATGTTTGCCAGCGCCAGCCAATGGGAGCCGAATCGTTTTAGAGGCAATCTGCAGGCCTTTTTTTTGTTCAGCAGTATAGTCGTCACGATTTCCCATGCCCTGGCAGGGCACTATTCGTCCGAAACCTTGCGGGCTGTGTTGTGGGCGTTACCAGCTTTGTTGGCCGGCCATATTATCGGTTATAGACTTTGCCTGTTCGTCAATCCCGCGTTCTTCCGACGCCTGGTGCTGGTGATGCTGCTGTTATTAGGTGCTCGATTACTAATTTTCGTGGGGTCTTGATCGGAAATTGCCGATGGCTACTCCCCCAGAACAACATTTGAACCAAACCGCATGAGCATAGCATTCACCTCGGTCACGGTAGGCATGCTGTGGCCGGTACCCAGTTTGAGAACCTTGGCAGCACCGGTAGCATTGCCAATATCACCCATTTCTTGCAAGCTGAACCGGTTGAGGTAACCGTAAATCATTGCCGCTGCCAGACTGTCGCCGGCGCCGGTTGCGTCGCGCGCCACCACCGGCAAACCAGGTGCGATGTGGAGATCGTCTTCGGTCAGCAAGAAACTACCCGCCATCCCGCGTTTAATAATCACTAGACGGGCGCTTTTGGACAGCAATAAACGGGCCGAATTGATCGGATCGTCTTCACCGGACAGGCGTCGGGCTTCATCTTCCGTCGCCAACAAAACTGTGGCCAGCGCGGCCGCCTCGACATGCCAGTGATTGTCAATAGCCGGGTTGCCGGGGCCGGGGTCGAAAAAAGTTGGAACACCCGCCTCTCGCGCCGTTCGCAAGGCATCCAGGATCAGCATCGGGATGCCTTCATGGTCAGCCCATCCGTCGGCAAACAGGGCTTCGGCATTCTGGATAGCTGGTCGCCAGGTATCCGGCAATGTGGTGACTTGGAGACTTCCGGGGAAACCGAGATAGGCTGGTTCGCCGTGTTCATCGACCAGAACGTTGGCCACAGGCGTTCGCGCGCCCGGGGTAATGGCCACACTGGAAACATCCACGCCTTCGGCCGTTAACCCCTCCAGGACGATCTCGCCAAAGAGGTCTTGGCCGACTTCCCCCAATGCGCTGACTTGAAGCCCTAAGCGAGCGGCCATGATGGCTACATTGCACGCACCACCTGGCCCTAAAGCCAGATAGGTCACCCGTTGCAAATCTCTAGGCCGGATGGCCAGCTCTTGGATGCGAATGGCATAATCGGCCAGAATATCGCCTAAAATGATGATCATGATGAGGTGCTCCGGGAAACGAATGACAAACCACTACTGAATACAGACCTATTGGTTCATTGACTTTCTGAGGCTGGCAACAAATCGCTCCACTGTCAGCGGCGCGGCCGATAGGTCCAGTGCCTGGGCCAGTCGCACCAGTTGAGGTGGTTCGATATTGGTTGTGGCCAGCAGGTCGGTCTGGGCCAGCACTTCTTCGGCCGGACCGTCTACCAACACGCGGCCACCACCCATAACGACGATCCGCTCGAAATGGCTCGCGGAAAATTCGATGTCATGAGTAATGATCACCACTGTCCGGCCTTCGCGTTTCAAGTTCTCGATGATTTGGCCGATAATGGCGATACGACGAGCGTCCTGCCCCAAAGTCGGTTCGTCGAAGATAACGATCGGTGTTCGCATGGCCAGGACGGAAGCCAGCGTTACCAACTTGCGTTGCGGGGCCGTCAGGTCATAGGGGTGGCTATCGGCCTCGGCCGCCAATCCCACCTGGCCCATAGCGTCCTCAACGACGCCGGCCATCTCATCCTCCGAAACGCCCAGTTGGCGCGGCCCGAAAGCTACCTCGGCCCGAACCGTCCGCTCGACTATCTGGTCGTCCGGATTTTGGAATACAAAGCCCACCCGCGCCGCCATTTTAGCCACACTGTAATGGCGAGTGTCCCAGGCTTCGCCTTCGCTGCCGATGAGTACCGTTCCCTCCAAGGGTTTTAGCAAGCCGTTGAAATGCTTGACCAAGGTTGTTTTGCCGGCCCCGTTCTCGCCGATGATGGCGACGGCTTCCCCGGAGCCGATCCGCAAGCTGACATTGCGCAGGGCATTGGCGCCGCTGGGATAAGTGAAATCGATGTTCTCGATAGTAATATTCATCGCAGGAATTCGACGGCTTCTTCAAGCGTAGCCGGCAAAGCCTTGTTGCCTGCGCGCAGGCCGGCGGTGACCACGGCGCGGGCTGCCTTGGTGTATTGGGTGGGCTCAAGACCGAATTCACTTAAGTTGTCGGCGGTCAGAATATCACCGGGAGGCCCATCAGCCACCAGGCGGCCGTCTTTCAATACCAGCACCCGGTCGGCGAATACGGCAATCCATTCCAGCTTATGCTCGGCCATCACAATAGTACTCTCGTTTGCGGCGGCCAATTCGTGCAAGACGCTAAAGACTTCTTTCGCTCCCACCGGGTCCAATTGCGAGGTCGGCTCGTCGAGGACGATGACCCGCGGTTGCATGACCAGTACCGAGGCAATGGCTAGTCGCTGTTGTTGCCCGCCCGATAGCGCAAAGGGCGATCGCTCGCGCTCTTCGTACAGCCCGGCAAAGTGCAGGATGTTGTCAATACGGGCCCGCATCTCATCCGGCGGCACGCCCAGATTCTCCAGACCAAAGGCGACCTCGTCGGCTACTGTGAAGCGCGCGCCGGTGATCTGGTTGAACGGGTTGGAAAAGACAAGTCCTACGTGGCCGGCCAATTCGGCCAGCGACGATTGGGCTACATCAATGCCTGCTACTGTGATGGAGCCGGCCAATTCGCCACGATAGAAATGGGGAACGAAGCCGGCCAAAGTGTAACAAAGGGTTGATTTTCCCGCGCCATTGGCGCCGATCACGGCGCACAGTTGCCCGGTCGGGATTTCAAGGGACAGGTCTGCCAGCGCCGGCGCTGTCGCGCGCGGGTAATGATAGGTAACCTCATTTAGCCGGATCATCCGCCCATCCTCGGTGCCAGCCAGAGATAGAGGCGCCAACCGACAGCGGCCAGTGCGGCGAGAATCAGCAGCCGGCGCACAAACCATTGGAGCCGGGTGTCGTGCAGGACGAGTAGCGTGGTTTTGGGCCCGGAACGACCGAAGGCGCGCACTTCCAGGGCGATGGCCCGCTCTTCGATGTCGACGATGCTGCCCAGCAGCAGCGGCTGGACCAGGGGCAGCAAGGCACGGGCGCGGGTCATTAAGTTCCCCTCTGTTTCCAGACCGCGCGAGCGTTGGGCGTCGAGTATGGTGTTAGCTTTGGCCTGGAAGCGCGGCACAATTTGTAGGGTCGTCAGCATAATATAGGCAATGCTGTTGGGCACGCCGTTTTGATTGAGTGCCAGCATGAGTTTGTCAGCGCGCGTGGTGAACGTCAGCAACAGAAAGCTGCTGACTACCATGAGAATTCGTCCCGTACCTCGCACGGCAAACAATAGACCTTCTTCCTTGAATGAAAGCGGGCCTAACTCCAACACGGGCGTCCCACCCGGCCAAAAAAGCCCTTGAACCAGCACGAGAGAAATAGCGAAGGGGAAAACGGTTTTCAGGACGGCGTTGATGAACGGCTGCAACACCTTGCCCCACATCGCCAGGGGCAGGATCAATGCGGCAAAAGCGACATAGGTCAGCCAGATTCCAGGTAAAAACAAGCCCAAAACCAGCCCCAAGCCGGCCAGAGCCAATTTTGTCAGCGGATGCAAGCGATGCATCCCGCTGACGAGCGGGATGAACAGACTGAACTGCGAGCTCATAGCCGGCCGGTTGTTGGCTTAGCGTACGTCTTCGGCCCGCGGGAAGCGGTCGAGAAAACGAATGGGCAATCCCTGGATAATTAACCAGACCAGGAAAAAGGAAATAGCTTTATCCAGTGGGTCAGAAGACACACCTTGGGCAAAGGCCGCCGGAACAATTCCCAGTCCGAAATTGCGGAAGACGGCCGTCAGTAAATCGGTGCCGGCGCCGGTAACCCCGCCGTATACATAAGCCGTGATCGGGGCGGAGAGGAGCGCCGCGACCAAACCGGTGATGACGCCGGCCAGGATGGCCCGCCACCAGACTTTGAACCAACCCCATTGGGAGAATAGACCGGCCAGAAAACCGATCACGGCCGCGACCGGCCAATAGAAAGTGTAGGCCGGGTTGAGCCCGCTGAGGCCCCAGACCAAATTGGTCAAAAGGCCGGTTAGCGCGCCAATCCATGGGCCGGCCACCGCACCGACGAAAATCGTGCCGACGGAATCCAGATAAAGAGGCACTTTGAGGACATAAACCAGCTGGCCGATGGCGATGTTGATAGCGATGGCTACCGGGATCATCACCAAGCTGATGGTATTGAAATCGCGCCGTAAACGATCCATATTTGTTTGACCTCCTTCTCCTACGAGAATAATGCAATTTGATAAAGCAGAGCAAGCATGCTTAAGGTGTAGCTGATCCCCTTAATTTCAACATTGTACGTGAGATTTGCCTGTTGTCCAAGATCGGGAAAATACAACTATTTTGCCGTCGGTTTCATCCGTTGGAGGTCAGGTGACTTGGTTAGTGAACAATTCCACTCATCCAAAATGAATATGAAGTCATCAGAATCGAGATTGGAAAGTCCGTGAAATATTGCAAGAAACACTTTATGAGGAATCGTGTATAATTAGTTGGCTAATGCTTATTAGGTAATCGCGCATCAACCTTTTTGTTATCGGTGCGATTTTTGCCCAACAAATTTCCGGGTTCATGTGCGGTTTATTAGCCGTTACCCAGGCTTGGCCATCACCATGGCCGATAAGGTGGTGATTCAATAGAAGAAACAAACAATTGACCTTGTCAACACCCTCTGGATGGATCACGCCTTGCACAGCGCCTAACCGATAGTGAATTCATTCATCCTTGATTCGATCCTTTCCTACTCCCATACCTAACCTAGGAGGCAAGCATTGTCTAGTAAAACAGCTCTGAAACGAATGCTAAAACTTTTGATTGGGATGACACTGTTGGCCCTGACAGCTACAGTGGTTCTAGCCCAGGAAACTCCCCACTTGACTCGGGCAGAACGAGCCGATCACCCCTCTCGCACGATACCCGGCCTAATCGCCGGTGCCAGATTAGACACACCGGTTCGCCAGGAAAACGCTGACCTGGCGGCACGGCGATTGAATCCCGAATTGCGCTACGCAACCGGTCGGCTGCAAGTCGTGGTGCAACTGAACGAACCG
>JAWOHK010000275.1:0-10769 GCA_046485205.1 Chloroflexota bacterium
CGACATTGTGGCCGCCCAGCGAGGTGTTATCGAACGCATTCGCACCGGAACGACCGGCTACGGTAATTACGTCACCATCCGTCACGACTGGCACGATGGAACGACCTGGGTCAGCTGGTACGCTCATCTGTCTAGTATCAATCAGGCCCTGACGGTCGGCCAAGAAGTGGAGACCGGCCAACGCCTGGGGATAGCCGGCACGACCGGCAATTCAACCGGCGTCCACCTCCATCTGACATTGCAACACCTGGGCTACGGGCTATCGGGCTATGTGGTGCCCGATGTTGTCGATCCGACCCGTTTTTTCGCCGATGTGACCGTACCTCTCATCGATGAGATGAGCTACCTGGCTGATATAACCGTGCCCGATGGCTCCACACTAGAAGCCGGCAAGCCCTTTATCAAAACCTGGCGCGTGCGCAATACCGGAACCTCCACCTGGATTGAAGGCTACATGATCGAGCCTGTCAGTGACGAGCGCATGATGGGACCGGAGAGTATGGCCTTACCGCCTCTAGAACCGGGTAAAACAGGGGAGATCACTCTCTCGCTGGTCGCGCCGACTCAGCCTGGACGTCACCGGACTTCCTGGAAAGGGCGCAATGCACGCGGCCGTTTTTTTGCCTTCGAATTGTACGCCGACATCCTTGTCTCCCCGGTCGCCCGCCGGGATGATGCTATTTTTATCAGTGACGTTACTATTCCCGATGGAACGCAGGTTGAAGCCAGGCGGCAATTCCTGAAGACGTGGCGCGTGCGCAATATCGGTGACACAACTTGGAGCGCCGGATATGCCATCGTTCGCGCCGATACAATCGAGGCTGGCATCGATCAAGGTGGAGCGGCCCCCATCCGCTTACCATTCATTCGTCCCGGAGGCACAGCTGAACTCTCTGTATCGTTCACCGCGCCGAATAAACCTGGGCCATATCGTTCAACCTGGCGGCTTCTTAATGCTGAAGGCACCCCATTCGGTCCGGAACTCATATTGAGCTTCGTAACTGTGCCCTTGGCCGGAAGTGTGACTGACGGTGCGATCTATGTGGCCGATATCACTGTCCTCAACGGCACACGCATGCAACCCGGTTACCGGTTCACCAAGTCCTGGCGCATCCGGAACACTGGCACTTCATCGTGGAATAATCATTACATCCTATCTGTCGTCGGAGGTAATCGCCTGGGCGGTCCAACGTCAGTTCCATTACCCGCCACCGAACCGGGAGAAAATGCCGACGTCTCAATTGAACTGACAGCCCCACCGATTCTCGGCCCTCATCGCAGTTCCTGGCAACCACACACGCCTGATGGCCAGCCGTTCGGCGACATCCTGCACACCGAAATTGTGGTCGTTCAACCAGGCACGCTGGACAATGCCCTGTATGAATCGGATGTTACGCATCCGAATGGAACACTCGTTAATGCCGGAGAACTATTCACCAAGACCTGGCGGGTGAGCAATACCGGCACTTCGGCCTGGGTATCCGGTTATGCCCTGGCCTTCGTCGGTGACCGCCATATGAATGGACCTGACAGCGTGCCCTTGCCCGCTACTCTACCGGGAGAAACGGCTGAGGTATCGGTGGCGCTGGAAGCCCCGCTGGCTCCCGGTATCCACCGCAGCACTTGGCGCGCGAGAAATTCAGAGGGGCAGCTATTTGGCGATTTGCTTTATATTGAGATTCGCGTCCCCATCTCTTCCACACCTGGATCACCGGCGATAGAAGATGCTCAACTGGAAGCTCACGTCACTTTCCCAGACGGCAGCGAAATCGTAGCCGGCGAGAAGTTTACCAAGACCTGGACCCTTCGTAATACCGGATCCATTCCTTGGGGCAAAGGGTACGAGTTAGCCTTTGTCGGTGGCACGGAAATGGGCGCTGGTGGGCCAATCCCGGTTGGCGCTGTAGCCGCCCAGGCCCTGGTCAATGTGTCTGTCGATTTAACTGCACCGTCAACTGAAGGTCGTCATATCGGCCGGTGGCGGGTGCGCAATGCCCGCGGTGAATTCTTTGGCTCGACTATTTTCGTGGCTGTCGTTGTAGTTGAAAAACCGACCAAGTTCGATATGCTTCCCTACCTGCGCGGTGACGGACGATTGTATGAAATGAAGCATGTTTTCGAAATGCCGAACGGGCCTCTGATTGGCCAGCAACGACTACAAACCCAATTCGAAGGGGACCGGTTTTATATCGTCAAAAACAGTGAATGGGAAGAGCTGTGGGCCGACAATCGATTCATCTATCGCGGATCTGATACCTCGCCCGGCTCCGGGAATTTTTATACCTTGATGGACGGCGAGCGATACGGTACTGCCTGGATTCCGCGCCGGATGGCCGTCGGCCAACGCTATCGCCGGAGCGTGAACGTTGTGAGCCGGCGCAAGGGCAATTGCGTCATGAACTCCCACCTCTCCGGTCGCCATGTGACCTGGATTATCCTGGAAGCTATGTACCATACGTTTACGCTACCTGATGTCGAAGGCCGGTTGAAACGCGGGATCGAAGTACGCGACGTTGTCGTCTTGGCGGCGTATAATGAAGTCGGTGGACGCCCGGCGGAAAAACCATTCGAACGATATTATTATGCGAAAGGATATGGTATGGTCATGTGGGAAGGAATCGAGACCGATCATAAGGGTATCTCTTTCCTCGTTCAATCCCATATGCCCGGCGATCGGCCGGATAATGTCCGCGAACGAATTCCTTGTCTGGAGAGTCTCCGGCCCTAGCCGCTCCAGAAATTGAAGAATGATCATTCAGGAGGCTTTGTCATGAAATTCACCCGTTCTGCAGGAGTCCTGCTCCACCCCACCAGTCTTCCCAGCCGATATGGTATCGGCGATTTGGGCGACGACGCTTATAACTTTGTCGACTTCCTGGCGGCGGGACAGCAGACCCTGTGGCAGATTTTGCCGATCGGACCCACCGGCTATGGCGACTCGCCTTATCAGAGTTTCTCCGCCTTTGCCGGAAACCCGTTACTGATCAGTCCCGACCGGTTGGTGGAAGATGGTTTCCTACCCGAAGAAGCCGTCGCCGATGTACCCGATTTTCCGCTGGATGAAGTGGATTTCGGTCCGGTCATTGAATACAAGCAGGGATTGCTGCGCCAGGCATATGCTCATTTTCAAGCCAACCAGAACGAAGGCCAGCGCGAGGCATTCAACCGGTTTACCGAAAATACCTCTTACTGGCTGGATGATTTCGCGCTGTTCATGGCTCTTAAAGACCATCACAAGGGAGAGAATGGGGGCGTTTGGAATACCTGGCCGAGGGAGATCGCCCGCCGCCAAGTTAAAGGCCTGAAGAAGTGGACCGAGCAATTGGCCGGTGAAATCGAAGTTCAGAAATTCCTGCAGTTCCTCTTTTATCAACAGTGGCTTGAATTAAAAACCTATGCCAATAGTCAGGGTATCAAAATCGTGGGAGATATTCCGATCTTTGTAGCCTTCGACAGTGCGGACGTTTGGGCTCACCCGGAATTGTATCATCTGGCCAAAGATGGATCGCCCTCTGTAGTGGCCGGTGTGCCGCCGGATTACTTCAGCGAGACGGGTCAGCGGTGGGGCAATCCGCTTTACAACTGGAAAAAGCTGGCCGCCGACGACTACATCTGGTGGGCCCAACGGATTCACATGAACTTGGTCCAGGCTGATATCATCCGAGTCGATCATTTCCGGGGCTTCGAAGCTTATTGGGAAATTCCGGCATCGGAACCGACGGCCGTTGTCGGTAGGTGGGTCAAAGGACCCTCTCAAGTGTTTTTCGAATCAATTCGGGAGCGGCTGGGTGAACTACCCATCATCGCCGAAGACCTGGGCGTCATTACTCCGGAAGTGGAGTCATTGCGTGATACATTCGATTTTCCCGGCATGAAAATTTTGCAGTTCGCCTTTGGTGGTGAACGTAACAGTAGCTTCCTGCCCCATAATTACGGCCGTAACTCGGTAGTCTACACCGGCACCCACGACAACGAAACCACGCTCGGCTGGTATCTCAATGCCAGTGACGAGGAACGCGATCATGTGCGGCGCTATATGGCTGTCAGCGGGCGTGACATCGTCTGGGATTTAATTCGCCTGGCCTATGCCTCGGTGTCGAATATGGCCATCATTCCCATGGCCGACCTGTTCGTTCTGGGCAACGAAGCCCGGATGAACTATCCCGGTAAGGAAGGTGGTTGGTGGCGCTGGCGCTACACGCAGGACATGTTCTCAACACGCGCGCCGGGAGTTGCCAATGGCCTTTCGACCCTGGCCCATCTTTACGGCCGGGCACCGGAGCCCCCGGAAGAAAAAGAGGAAGAGATCGACCATTCATCATAGTCTTGAAACCGGCTTTCCTTCTAAAGCCGGTTTTTAATTTTCGGTGACCTTTCCAACACCCTATCCCGATGTCAATACCCTGCTGGGCGAATTGTTTGGCGGGATGCAAGCCATTCTGGGCAACTGCCTCGTCGGGCTTTATCTCAATGGCTCTCTCGCCCTGGACGATTTTGATCCCGAACACAGCGATATCGATTTCATCGCCGCGATTGAGAAGAGTCCGTCCGGAGCAATGTTTGACCAATTGGTGGACATGCACCGGCACATAACATATAGTGGGCGGCCTTATGCGACCGAACTCGAAGGTAGTTATTTTCCTTTGCCGGCCCTCCGCCGCCACGACCCAGTAGAAGCCATATTCCCTAACCTCGAGCGTGGCTTGACCGAAACCTTGCAGCTCAAGGAACACCACAGTGATTGGGTCATTCAGCGTCATATCGTTCGAGAATCTGGCATTGGGCTATTTGGCCCACCTCCGGAAACATTGATTGATCCCGTTTCGCCGGATGAATTGCGGCAGGCTACGGTCGATGTGTTGCGATTTTGGTGGGCTACACCGGCAGCGATTGAAAACATTCGTCTGAATTCCGGCTATCAAGTCTATTCCGTCCAAACTATGTGTCGGTCACTCTATACCTTGAAGCATGGTTCGGTTGCAAGTAAGCGGGTGGCCTGCCAGTGGGCTTCAGGAGAGGTGCCGGCCAAGTGGAGTTTCTTGATTCAACAAGCGGTCCAGTGGCAATTGGGGCCGGAGACGATTGAAGAAACCGTCGATTTTATCGTCTATATCCTGGATGTGGCCGGGACAAATTTTTGAAAAGATAACTTTTTTCTGTTTTTGCCGGCTATTGAGAAATCCAATTGTAAGATGAACCTTTGTTGACGCTATAGGCTGTCTATGAGAAAATAGAGGTCTATCGCCTTATCTGCCCCCGTAGCTCAGAGGATAGAGCGCTGGCCTCCGAAGCCAGGTGCACAGGTTCGAGTCCTGTCGGGGGCATCCTCTCCATGACACAACGAGTTATGCTTTTGCCCCCCTATTTCATTGTATTTGTCATTATGTGTCCTAACCTAGCTTAGGGTAAACCAGAAACTTTGAGGTAGTTGTCTATTCGAATTGAATAGCAGCACGGGGAACCGCCACCTGTTCTGACCGGTTGGTTGGGCGAACTGGACGGGTTTGTGCTTTCGCTGACAATTGCCGTTTAATTCACATGTTTGTCTATAATAAGAGCTATGAGTCATCCTAAATTCTACCGAACAAGGAATCTTTTCGATGCGACCTGATCCTGTTCAACCTGCCCCCGGCCAGGAATCTGTCTGGGATTATCCACGGCCGCCGCGTCTGGAAGACGTAGCCAAGCACATTCAGATCATCTTCAATGGTGTGGTTGTTGCCGATACGACCCGAGCCAAACGGGTTCTAGAAACTAGCCATCCTCCCGTCTATTACATATCGCCGGAAGACATATGCATGGAGTACATTCAACCGGGAAGCGGTCGTTCTTTTTGCGAGTGGAAAGGCGAAGCACGCTACTATACGCTGGAGGTCAACGGCCGTCGCGCCGAGAATGTGGGCTGGTACTATCCCAATCCGACCCGCAATTTCATAGCTATCAGGGACTATGTCGCCTTCTATGCCGCACCGATGGACGCCTGCCTGGTTGAAGGGGAAAAGGCACGCCCCCAACCGGGTAACTTTTATGGGGGCTGGGTCACAGACGACATCGTCGGACCATTCAAAGGTGAACCGGGGACGATGGGTTGGTGAAAATCATCAAGTCAGGCGAAGAGTAATCATGCAGCCTAGATACGCTTTCTAACCGGCCTATTGTCAGTGTATGTTCTTGGTATCTATCTGATAATCTACTGACGAACGGCTTGCTTCAGATCGCCGGTTTCTCTCTTCCTCATGCCTTCTCCCGTGGATCGACTTCGCCGTCAATGGCTGGCTACTGCCCTTCTATGGGCATCTTCCTGGCTGGTATTTTACGCTCTACTCCGTCCGCTCTGGCCTCATAGCGGCCGCTGGCTGGTGTTGTCAGGGCTGGTCCTGGCTTATGGCTTGCAGGTGTTGTGGCGCAATCTACCGGCCAATCACCGCCCAGGGGAAGACCAGTTATTGCCGTCGCTCGGTCCGGGCAATACTTTGTCGCTCATTCGCGGTCTAGCCATTGGCTTAATCGCCGGGTTCATCTTTGGAACCTGGCCGATGGGCGCTTTGGCCTGGATTATCGTTCTACTCTACACTATCGCCGACATTGCCGATTACTTCGACGGCTATCTGGCCCGCCGGGCCAATCATGTCACGCTCCTGGGCGAGGCGTTGGATGTAGAATTCGATGGGTTGGGCACACTGGTCGTCATTCTGTTGGCCGTCTCCTTCGGCCAACTGCCGGTTTGGTATCTGGCCCTCGGGCTCGCCCGCTATCTTTTCCTGATCGGTCTATGGCTGCGCCACCGCCTTAACCGGCCCGTCTATGAAATGACGCCCAGCGTCCATCGCCGCATTTTC
Source organism: Chloroflexota bacterium (assembly GCA_046485205.1). GTDB lineage: Bacteria > Chloroflexota > Anaerolineae > Promineifilales > Promineifilaceae > Promineifilum. The sequence continues at coordinate 6,840 of JAWOHK010000275.1, forward strand.
GCCGGGATTCAAATGGGTTTCTTAAGCATCGTTCTGTGGCCCATCCTGCCCCGACCAATGGCGGTCATTTCCGGCACAATATTTTTTGCGGCCACCAGTCTGAGTTTCTTGCGCGATTGGCTGGTTGTCAGCGGTATTATCCATCCGACCCATCCCGCCTACCGACAGATCCGGCAGTCCCTCTACAAACTTTTTTCCCGCCGGTTGCCGTTGCTCTGGCGAGCCATCTCGGTTATTAGTATGATCAGCATATGGGGCCATCTTCAACCGCGCCTGCAACCGGCTCTCTGGTACGACTTGCTGGCGATCTGGGAGGTGCCAAGTCCTGCTTTTTTCGCGACTGTGCTGGTCTTTATCGCAATCCTGGCCACCCCATTAATTGGGTTGGGAATCCTTCCCAGAATCATGGCCGTGGCCATCCTGTTGCCAATAGGTTTTGACATCACTACTCGAGGCTTGCACTGGGATAATACAGGGGCGCTTGTCAGCGTCGCGTTTATACAATTGCTAGGGGCCGGACCCTATTCCCTGTGGCCTTTGGAAGACCGATATCTCTATCTGCGTTTGGGAGAATAATGATTCGTCGTTCATTTCGTTTTTTACCGTGGATTATTGGCCTGCTGGTAATGGCTTGGTTAATTCGCTCCGTCTCGCTGGAAGCCATTGTCGAAAGCCTTCGTCAATTGCAATGGTGGCAGATTGCCGTGTTGATTGTGGCCAACCTGCTCGTTCTAGTGACCATGTCTGGTCGGTGGTGGATCTTGTTGGCCGGACAGGGTTACCGGTTGCCGTTCTTTCATGTGTTAGGTTATAGGTTGGCCGTATTCGGTCTCAGTTACTTCACACCCGGACCCCATGTGGGTGGCGAACCACTTCAGGTACTGTTGGTTGAGAAGGAAAACCACGTACCTCGCACCGCGGCCGTTGCCGCCGTCGCCCTGGATAAAACCATCGAATTAAGTATGAGTCTGACCCTGCTATTTCTAGGTGTTGGCGCTATTCTGGAATGGCGCATCTTACCTGAAGAAACCGGCCGTCAGGCCATGGGAGCGGTAGGGGCACTATTGATGATGCCCCTGCTGTACCTCGGAGTGACTGCGGTCGGATTCTATCCCTTGACCCGCTTGCTACGTCCCCTGGCAAATTGGCCTATTCTTGCTCGACGCCGGGCACGATTAATTTCGGCTACAGCGACTCTGGAGATCAGTGAGCGGCAGATAGGAGAGTACTACCGTCGAGCGCCCCGAGCCTTAGCTCTGGCCGTCCTGGTCTCCCTTCTCGGATGGGTGGTTGTTATCGCTGAGTACTGGTTGATGATCCTCTTTCTCGGCGTCAAAATGACGCTGCCCCAATTGGTCACCACCCTGACTGCGGCTCGCCTCTCAAGTTTGTTCTTGTTGCCAGCCGGGCTCGGCGCCCTGGAGTTCAGCCAGACTTTCTCGTTCGGGTTGCTGGGTCTTGATCCGGCGATCGGCTTAAGCGCTAGCTTGCTCATCCGGATCCGTGATAGTCTTTTGGGCGCTTTTGGCCTGTGGTGGGGTAGTCGCCACATAAGTGCTTGGGGTCAGGCAATGTCGGCCGTCAAAGAAGAACCAGAAGACCTCAAGGATCAAGCCCTCCCCTAGCGTACTTGCCCGCAAAGGTCGATCTGGTGGGCTATATAGATCAGTTCGGCCGCCTCAATCTGTGCTCTGCGTCGGGCCAGCCAATCAAGGAAGCGCGCCTGTTCCAGATCAGCCAAGCCGGCCAGCGACGTTTCAAAGAAATGCAGGATATGGTGAAGAAAATACGCTTCATCGGCCGGATATCCACCACGGCCGGGCCATACCACCCAATCCGAACTACCCGCCGCCAGCACCACTCCACCGGCCATCGGAATCTCCGATAACAACCGGCGACCCGTGCAACTATGTCCGGCCTGGCGTCCATCGATGATGCGTCGACCCATTGACTGATGATAAAGAGCCACGATTTGTTGATCGAATGACTCAGCTAGGGGAGGTTCCAAAATCGTAACACCGTCAAAATTGAGGGTGAAGTAAAAGAAGCCTCCTGTCCGCAGTAAGGCCAGAAGACCCGGCAGGGTTCGCGATATATCCAGCAAATCAAGGACAGCGTGAGCCACAAGCAAATCCCACGTTTTCTGCCCCTGCTCGCGGCGGATGAAGTCATGGATATCAACGGTTTCGATCGCCAGATCGAACGGGAACGGTTGGGCACTTAAGCGCCGCTTGGCCTCGGCCGTGCTGGTTGGGTCGGCGTCAATAGCCGTATACCGTCCGCCGGGGCCAGGAAGTCCTCGTGTGGCCAACCGGTCGATCATTGTCCCCGTCCCGGACCCAATCTCCAGTATGGACAATGGTCCGGCCGGCAGCTGCCGGCGCAGAGTCTCCCACACGTAGGCATTCAACGAGCGGTCGTCGACCGTCTTCTTGGCGGACAGGTATCGGATGAACGAATAGTCCATGAGGTGCCCTCAGCCGATAACACCCAACAGGAATTCCCTGATGGCCGATGTAGAATCAGCCCAGGTCGGGTGGCGTGCATACCGGGCCAGAGCCGCGAGACTCATCTGGGCCAGCCGGTCGCGGTCAGCGGCCAGAGATTGCAAGCAATCAGCCAAAGCCTGCGGGTTGTCCGGCGGGATCAAGAATCCGTTGTGGCCATCGGCGATCAGCTCGCCCGCCGCGCCGGCCGCGCCGGCAATGGCCGGAAGGCCGAATCCCATACCCTCTAAATAAACGATCCCGAAGCCTTCATAGGCAGACGGGACGACCATCAGATGGGCGGAGGACATCGCCCTCACCAGGCCGTCGCCGTTCAGAGCGCCTGAAAGGGCCACACGATCTTCTAAACTCCACCGCTTCAACAGGTTCTGTATCTTTCTCGTGTAGGCAGGCTCCACGTCAAGGCTGCCAACGACACGTAATTGCCAATCGACCATCGGGCACAGATTCAGCGCTGCAATGAGGGTATGCAAGCCTTTTCGCGGAATCAGGTTGGCGACAAAGAGGAGTCGTAAGGGGCCGGAATGCGCTCGCAGGACAATCGTCTCGGTGGTAATTTCAGAGTCGAATCGATCCCCGGCCGGGTGGGCGACTATGTGGGGTTTGCTTTTGCCCAACAACTCCAGAACCACATGTTTCGTCGTCTGGCTGTTGAAGATAAAAGCATCGACTGAATTCAAGTACCGGCGCTCAACCGCGCGATAGATGTGATTTTGCCAGGTTGCCCGTGGCTCGCTGCTACGCAGGTGGTGGACAATGGACACCACAGGGGTGGGTTGCTGCAAGCGGGTGTTGATCCAGGCCAAAGATGGGTGATTGAGTTCATCTTGCACGATCACATCGAAATCGCTTTCCAGCCGCCGTCGCCAATCGGCCGATAGGTTGTCGGCCAAGTGACGGGCATAATTTCGCCAGGGCAAGCTAATGATCTCGACCTTATCTCCCTGCTGGGTCAGATAATCTACCAGCATTCGATCATACAGATAGCCGCCGGACACAGTGTCCAGCGAACCGTATATCACAAGGCCGACGTGCATTGCTTACTAGCGTTCCAGGCGGTAGCTTGCCCAGGCGATGTCGTTCTCCCAAATAACCACTTCGACGGTATTCAGATTTGCAGCCTTAATCCGTTCGGCGATCGCCTGACAGAATATCCGTGAAAAGTGTTCGATACTCGGATTAAGACCGGCAAACTCCGCCAGCTCGTTCAGCGTTTTATCGCTGTGATCGCTTACTAGAGAATCGAGATGGCGCTCAATATCAACGATATCGACGAGATAACCATGCTGATCCAGGGATTCGCCCGCCAACCGAACTTCAATCTTATAATGATGAGAGTGCCATTCGTTCTCATCTCCCCAATCTCCACCAATCAGGAAATGCTGGGCGATAAAATCACGCTTTACGGCTACTGTATACATCG
>JAWOHK010000276.1:0-10652 GCA_046485205.1 Chloroflexota bacterium
TCAGCAGCGCTTCGAGGCGGCCCTGGGAAATCTCAGCTTGGTAGGGTGTGTATTGGGTGTACCAACCGGGATTCTCCAGCACGTTGCGCTGGATGACCGGCGGAGTAATGGTGCCGTAATAACCCATGCCGATAAAAGACCGGTAGACTTTGTTTTTCTCAGCCAATTGCCGCAGTTCTTCCAGTACAGACGATTCGCTACGGGGTGGGTCCAAATCCAAAAAGCCGTCCATGCGGATGGTTGCCGGAATGGCTTCGTTGACCAGTTCTTCGAGCGTGTTCAGGCCGATGGCCTGCAACATCCGGGTCACGTCGTGGCTGCGCGGACCGATGTGGCGCTTGACGAAGCGGTCGGCGGGCATCAACAAGTCACGATTGCTCGGTTGTGGCCTTTTGCCTGATTCGTCGCCTTGGGCTTCGATCATATCTTGCCAGTTGGCGCGAGGGGTGGCGGTTGTCATAGTGAGTATCTCCAGTGGGATTTTGGAATAGTTCGCTTCAATTAATGATCGCGACCTTCCAAATATGTGCCATAGGCGTCTGCATCCATCAGTGATTCGACTTGTGAAGGATCAGTGAGCCGGACGCGAACTAACCAGGCCTCACCGAATGGATCGCTGTTGAGAACTTCCGGAGAGTCGATCGCGTCCTCGTTAACGGCAATAATTTCACCTGATACTGGCATCATCAGGTCAGAGGCGGCTTTGACGGACTCGACCACACCGAATGCCTTTCCGGCTTCGAATGAGTCACCGACATTGGGTAACTCGACATAAACAATATCGGATAGCGCGTCCTGGGCGTAATCGCTGATACCGATAACGCCTTCGTCCCCTTCCACGCGAAGCCATTCATCTGTCTTGGCGTAGCGCAGGTCGGGTAATATCTTGAAACTCATGAGTTTTCTCCTTGTTTACTCAGGTAAATATCGGTTTAGAGTACAGTCGGCAAACAAAAAGACACCGGGCAAGGGTACCTGTTAGCAGGATAAATCTTGCCGGCGTCCTCTGTCATTAAACCTGAGAGTTTCGCCGGCTGTCTCCCGGCTTGCCCCTTCGGCGGGGGCACGCGGCCGTGCCCAACGCTTTCCAGAAGAAACCCGCCCGCCCGGTCCTTTATACCTGAGAGATTCCTGGGTGTTAATGCACCCGCTTGCCCCTTCGGCGACCCCACGATGGTGGGGTTCTCTCCCGCGCGGTCGTTCGCTTATTATTCAGTTTACAAGACTGTTCCCTATATTCTAGTCAGTCGGGGTAATGCGTCAAGCACATGGTTCTTTGCTGCTTAATTTTCGAACGGTTGATTACCATTCGACTCATATCGATGTTACGGTTAAATTTGTCTGTTGTGATGAACCAAGAAAGATATTGGGTCACCGGAGTAGAGAGGAACATGAATGATCTACTGCAGGATGCAGCTCGCCGAGCAATCGCCTATCTAGACAGCCTGGACGAACGGTCGGTGTCTCCCTCACCTGAAGCAGTAACGGGACTTGCGCGTTTACAAAAGCCTTTGCCTGAGAACCCAACTTCACCGGAAGTCGTTCTTAATGATCTCGATGAAATTTGTTCCCCGGCCACCATGGCGATGGGTAGCCCGCGCTTCTTCGGTTTTGTTATTGGTGGGGCTTTGCCGGTGACCTTAGCCGCCAATTGGTTGGCCGGTGCCTGGGATCAAAATTCGGCTTACCATGCCCCAACGCCGGCGACAGCCGTACTTGAATCCATCGCTCTGGAGTGGCTTCTCGATTTATTGGGTTTGCCGGCCACGAGCGGAGGCGGGTTCGTGACCGGGGCGACAATGGCCAACTTCACAGCCCTGGCCGCCGCTCGTCATGCCGTTCTGCAACAAGTGGGTTGGAATGTCGAAGCGGACGGCTTGATCGGCGCTCCTCCGATTACAGTCATCGTCGGTGATGAGGCTCACCCGACCCTCTTCAAATCTCTGGGGCTCCTCGGTCTGGGACGCAACCGAGTAGTCCGGGTACCCGTGGATCGCCAGGGGAGGATTAAACCGGAATCGATGCCGTCAATTGCGGGACCGACAATCATCTGTAGTCAGGCAGGTAACATCAATTCCGGGGCGTTCGATCCGATCGGTGAGATGTGCAAACGAGCTCATGCCGAAGGCGCCTGGGTCCACGTCGATGGGGCTTTTGGCCTTTGGGCTATGGCTGTGCCCGAGTTGTCACATTTGACTGCCGGCATGGCCAAGGCTGATTCCTGGGCAACCGATTTTCACAAGTGGCTCAATGTTCCATATGATAGTGGCATCGCAATCGTGCGTGATAAAAATTCCCTGCAAGCTGCAATGGCCATTTCCGCGGACTATCTCCCACCGGAGTCCTCATTTCGCAACCCGTCGGACTTTACTCCGGAACTGTCTCGCAGGGCCCGCGGGGTCGAAGTCTGGGCCGCCTTGCGAGCATTGGGGAGAGAAGGGGTCCGGGATTTGGTTGAAAGAACCTGCGGTCATGCGCGAAGCTTCGCCAAAGGTCTCTCGGAAGCGGGCTATGAAGTGCTCAATGAAGTCGTTCTAAACCAGGTGACCGTGGCCTTTGGCGACGACGAGACGACCCGACAAATCATTCGGGAGATACAAGCGGAGGGAACCTGTTGGTGTGGGCCAACGATCTGGCAAGGACGCACGGCCATGCGCATCAGTGTTTCGGGCTGGGCGACGACGGAAAAGGACGTTGACCGATGTTTGGAGGTGATGCTACGCATTGCCGGCCAGAATTGTTAGCCGCTTTCCTGTTGGGCTAGAATATAGGTTGATGATCAACCGCCCTACAATCACGACTAATGGCATCCTGCGCCCGACGCAGGTGGAAGTCGACCTGGACCGGCTGTCCGCCAATTACAAGGCCATCCAGGCTCATGTCGCCCCGGCGATGGTCATGCCGATCCTGAAGGCCAACGCCTATGGACACGGCCTGGTCGAAATTGCCAGGCACTTGCAATCACTCGATGCGCCTTACCTGGGCGTGGCCTTTTTGGAGGAAGGCATCCTGCTCCGCGAGTCGGGCGTTACAACACCTATCCTCGTACTGGGTGGCATTATCGGCAACCAGGTGCCGTTGTTTCTCGAGTATAATCTGACCCTAACGGCGTCCTCAGTCGAAAAATTAGGCCAGATCGAACAGACAGCGCGGGAAATGGGTGTGCGAGCCACGGTGCACCTGAAAATCGACACCGGCATGGAGCGCATCGGCGTCCATTACTATAGCGCCGAGAGCTTGCTGGAAGCGTCGCTGGTCTGCGAGCATTTTGAAGTGGAAGGTATCTTCTCCCATTTTGCCAATTCCGACGCACCCGATCACGCTTACTCGCAGTTACAACTCGACCGTTTCAATGACGTTCTGAATTTTTATACCCGCCGTGGACTGTCGCCGCCGCCTCTGCGCCACATGGCCAATTCCGGAGCAATTGCCGGATTTCGCCCCAGTCATTTCGACATGGTACGGGCGGGAATCCTGTTGTACGGCGTCTATCCTTCGCTCGACGCCCCGCGAACCATAGTGGTGCAGCCAACCTTAAGCTGGAAATCCCGTGTGGTCTACTTCAAGGTCGTCCAGCCGGGTCACCCGGTCAGCTATGGTTCAACGTGGCAGAGCGATCACCAAGTCCGCATGGTGACGGTACCGGTCGGGTATGGCGATGGTTACTTTCGAAGCCTTTCGAACCGTGCACAAGTCATCATTCGCGGCAAACGCTATCCGATTGTTGGTAATATTTGCATGGATCAGTTGATGGTCAACATTGCCTGGGAATCTGCCTATAACGGCGACGAGGTGATCCTGATCGGTGAAGGTGAAGAGGGGGTGAGGATCACAGTTGAAGAACTGGCCGGCTGGGCCGGAACCGTTCCTTGGGAAATTCTCACTAATGTCAACACGCGCGTGCCTCGAATCTATAAAAGTTGATATCAGATCCGGGACAGCGGCGAAAATAGTCGTGTGATGGGCCTGCCACCTGTCACCTGCAACCGGCTGACCTTGACGTTGAGGGTAGATTATGGGTAAATTCATATCAAATCCTAAAAAGTGGGAGCTTTTTATATGAATGCAACAATAACCCTCCAACAAGGTATGCACTTTACGGCATCGGCCGACGGTAGCCCTATCGTCAATCTTGACTCATCGCCCAATGCCGGGGGAACAGGCCTTGGGCCAACACCCATGCAATTCATGCTGTTCAGTCTGGGTGGCTGCACGGCCATGGACGTTTTATCTATCCTGCGCAAAAAGCGTCAAAATGTAACTGGATTTGAGGTCCGGGTCAGCGGGGAGCGGGCCACAGAACACCCGAAGGTTTTCACTCATATCACCATCGAATTTGTCGTTCGTGGGGTGGATATCAATCCGGCGGCCGTTGAGCGAGCTATTCAGTTGTCTTCCGATATTTACTGCTCGGCCCAAGCCATGGTGAAGCAAACTGCCATTATTCGAACCATTTATACAATTGTGCCCGAGCCGGATGTAGCTGTCCCGATATAGGCGAGGATCTGGAAATCACTCCTTCCGCACTTGATCATTACCACCAGGATTAAGGGAGACGTCTCTTGGACGTTGTGGAATTGCTCGATATAAATCGTGCGCAGCCTGTAGACTCAAGCCAGCGAAACTATGTCTCCCTGGCAAGGACATCCCAAGCCCCTTGGCTTGTTCTAGCCGCGTTGTTCCGCGGGCCATAGGGCGGTTAGGTTTGTGATTCGATTTATCCGTAAAACCCTCAACCCGGAGCGCTATCACGGCAAATTACGGGATCAGCGTGCCTCTTTCTTTGAGGGCTGGTATTACAAGATCGTCGACGTAACTGAGACACACCGGTATGCATTCATCCCCGGCATCTTCTGGAGCAGTCAGCCCCACTCATTTGTCCAGGTGCTGGATGGAGGGGCGGCCGAGGCTAATTATCATGAATTTCCGACAGACGCCTTTTGGGCGGCCGAGGATTCGTTTGACATCCGGGTCGATGACAACCGCTTTTCCGGGCAGGAAATGGTATTGAGAATCGATGATGTTCGCCAACAGATAAAAGGAGCCATACGTTTCCATGATACGACACCCTGGCCGGTCACCGTGGCTGCGCCGGGGATCATGGGCTGGTATGCCTGGGTGCCCTTCATGGAGTGTTACCATGGCGTTGTCAGCCTCGATCACACGCTTTCCGGATCGCTGACGATCGATGGGCGCGAGATCGATTTTACCGGTGGGCGTGGATATATCGAGAAAGATTGGGGGAGGGCCTTTCCGGAAGCATGGATTTGGTTTCAGTCCAATCACTTCGAGTCACCCGGCACATCTCTCACCGGATCGATCGCCATAATCCCCTGGTTGTGGACGGCATTTCCCGGGTTTATCATCGGTCTCTGGCATGAGCGGCAACTCTACCGTTTTGCTACTTACACCGGCGCCAAGACAGAACGATTGCAAGTGACCGAAAAAACTATCGACTGGGTCGTCAGCGATCGAAAATTTCGTCTGGAAATGTTTGTCACCCAGGGATCGGGCAGCACCTTTGGACTGCTGAAAGGCCCTGATACCGTCGCAATGGGCAAGCGTGTAGCCGAGACCTTATCAGCCACGGTTCAGGTTAGCTTAACCGAAAAAAAAGGTAACGGCCGGGTTATCTTTGAAGGGACTGGCCGTCACGCCGGTCTCGAAGTCCATGAGGTGGAAGCCCGCCTCCTTAAAATGATAGAGTAACGATGATGGCGCGTTCCGCAACGTTTCGGCAATTTTCCGATCAAACCGGCTTTAGCAAGCCGGTTGTTATATTTCTTGTCGTCTGGACATTGATCATGATTGCCCTGCCTATCGTTAGGGCCCTGGCTTCTTTGGAAATATTCAACACCGTGGTCGTTGTGAGCGTCATTATGCAGGCGCTGGCCGTGTTGGTCATCGTTGGGGAGCATTGGGGATGGAAGCGAACATTTTGGATGGCACTGGGTGCGGCCGTTATTACCTGGGCCCTGGAAGCTATCGGATCGGCTACCGGCTTTCCTTTCGGCGCTTATGACTATACCGCCAGTCTCCAGCCGCAATTGGCCGGCGTGCCTCTCATCATTCCCTTGGCCTGGCTAATGATGTTACCCCCGGCCTGGGCCGTTGCCGAGGTGTTGGTGGGTCATATACCGCGTTGGTCCTTCGTGCTGGTTAGCGCGGCGGCGTTTACAGCCTGGGACCTTTTCCTCGACCCTCAGATGGTGTCTTGGGGTTACTGGGTGTGGGATAACCCAGGTGGTTACTTTGGCATTCCGTGGATCAACTACTTCGGTTGGTTCTTGTCGGCTACGGTGCTGACCGCCATATTGCGTCCGCAGTCGGTTCCAGTCCGACCGTTGTTGATTATTTACAGCATCACCTGGGTTTTGGAGTCGATTGGCCTGATTGTCTTCTTCGGTTTGCCTGGCCCCGGCTTGGTTGGTTTCTCCGCAATGGGAATTTTTGTTGTTCTAGCCTGGAGACAGGTGATAAGGCGTCGATACGAATCGCCATTGGAGTTCAATCCGGAGCACAATGGCTGAATTGGGTCTTCAGCTGTTATGGACCTTGTTGTCGTTCTTCCTCGGCGCGTTACCGTTTTCGGTGTGGGTCGGGCAGCGGGCGAGCGGCCATGATATTCGCGAGGTAGGCGATAAGAACCCTGGGGCGACGAATGTCTTCAGGTCGGCCGGGTTCCTATGGTTTACGTTAGCGATGGTGTTGGACATTTCCAAGGCGGCCGCTCCGGTAGGATTAGCCTACCATGTGTTCGATTGGCGAGGTTGGCCGATGTGGCTGATCGCTATGGCTCCCGTGCTGGGACATGCCTTTTCGCCATTTCTCGACTGGCGGGGTGGAAAAGCCGTTGCGGCGGCGTTCGGAACATGGATTGGGTTGTCGATCTGGTCCATTCCCCTGGTTGCGCTTCTGTCGCTGACGTTCTGGTTTGCCATGCTAACGGTCTCTGGCTGGGCAGTGATTCTGGCATTGGTGACTATTTTAGCCTATCTGGTATTCTTCCAGCCCGACCCACTCCTGATCGCTGTGGCTGCGGGCCAGTTGGCCTCGATGAGCTATACTCACAGAACGGATCTCGGTCGCAGACCCGGTTTGCGAATTACTAAACGAAGGTCGTCTCATCAAACGTGATTTTGACGCTGCTTCTGGCTTTCGTCGCCCTGGCCCTTTTCATCATCGGCCTCACTACTCTCTCCAATGTGATGCTGTTTCCTCGTCTCGGCCGGCCGGTTCGGCCACTACCGCCCAATCTGCCGCGCATTTCATTTCTAGTACCCGCGCGGGATGAAGCAGCGACCATCCACGACACGATCACCGCTTTGTTGAGACAGGATTATCCGGATTTCGAGGTCGTTTTACTCGATGACGGATCAACCGACGATACGTTCAGTTTGGCCTCAACTGCGGGCCGGGGTGATCGGCGGCTAAAAATATTGACTGGACGCCCGCTTCCTGCCGGATGGTTGGGCAAGAACTGGGCCTGCCAGCAATTAGGGGCGGCCGCCACGGGCGAAATATTGATCTTTACCGACGCGGATGTGTGCTGGGAGCCTGGAGCCGGCGCGGTATTGGTGGGTGAAATGGCTCATCACAAGGCCGACTTGTTGTCCATATGGCCGACGCAGGTGACAGTCACCTGGGCTGAGCGGCTGATCGTACCGCAGATAGCCCTGGCGATTATTGGCTATTTGCCTGTACTATCGGTCCATACCTTCCCTTGGGCCATTTTTGCGGCAGCTAACGGCCAATGTATGGCCTTTAACCGGTCGACTTATGGTGTGATCAGCGGGCACACAGCCGTGGCCACTGAGGTAGTCGAAGATGTGATGCTAGCGCGACGGGTCAAATCGCTCGGGTATCGCTTGCGCATGGCCGACGGCGCGGGCCTCATTCGATGCCGCATGTATGATGGCTGGTCGGAAGTGCGCGATGGATTTGCCAAGAATATCCTCGCCGGGCACGGGGGATCGGTACTTTTTTTACTGGCCTCTACTATGTTTCATTGGATTGTATTTGTCCTGCTCTGGTTTCTTTGGATCTGGGACTGGCGATTTGCCGTCCTGGCGGTCATCGGGATCCTTATCCGTGGCGCGACTGCCTCGTTTACCCGGCAACGGGTAGGGGACGCGGTGCTCATGCCCGTTTCGGTTGCCCTGATGACGATTATCGCCGCGCGGTCAATGGTGTGGCACTTTCGCGGTGGGCCGCATTGGAAAGGACGAGTAGCTAAAGTATAACCACTCTGTTAACGAAGGAATTGGGTGCGATTGAATGAGCCGGCTGGAAGATCGGATCATCATCATTGGTGCGGGTATCGGTGGATTAAGCGCAGCCATTCGCCTGGCTGTGGCTGGGAAACGCGTGGTGATATTTGAAAAAAACAAGATCACCGGCGGCAAGATGGGCGAGTGGTCGCAAGATGGGTTTCGGTGGGATACCGGTCCCTCCGTCATTACCATGGGCCACGTGTTTGAAGATCTTTTCCGGCTAGCGGGAAAGCGATTGGAGGACTATCTGACTTTGTTGCCTGTTGAGCCCCTGACCCGTTACTTCTACCCCGACGGTGTGATCCTTGATGCGACGCGAGATCTGCCACGTATGCTGGCGCAGATCGAACGGATTGAGCCCCGCGACGTCGAAGGCTATCTATCTTACTTGGCCTACGCCGCTCGCATCCACCGCATCACCGGGCCAGTCTTTATTTATGATCACCCACCTCGACCTCGGAGCTTTCTGCGCGTACCGGTGACGGAATGGGCGGCGGCCGATCCGTTCCGGACGATGGATCAATCGATTCGCCGGTTTGTTCGTTCGCCTCACCTGCGGCAGTTGCTTGGCCGCTTTGCAACCTATGTGGGTGGCAGCCCCTATGAGGCCCCGGCGACACTGAATGTAATCGCCCATGTCGAGTTGTCCGGCGGCGTCTGGTACCCAAAAGGCGGTATTTATGCCATTGCCCGGGCGTTAACTCATCTGGCTGAACAGCTTGGAGTTGAGATTCACACCTCCTGTCCGGTACAGTCAATAGGCGTGGCGAATGGCCGGGTAACGGGAGTCGAGTTGGCTGATGGAGAGATCGTGGCCGCACCGGTCATCATTGCTAACGTGGATGTGACTACGATCTACGATCAGTTATTGCCGGGTTTTCCAATTACCCGGCGCCGGCTGGACAAGCTTCAAGCCATGCCCCCTTCTTGTTCCGGATTGGTTATGTTATGGGGGGTAGGTCCTGACAGCCTTGAGAGCGAAGGAAATGTGGCGGCGCAACAAGCACTATCCTTGGCCCACCACAACATTTTCTTCTCGGCCGATTATTCGCGAGAATTTCACCAAATATTTCGCGAAGGCGTCCCACCCGACGATCCGACGATCTACGTGGCCATCACCTCGAAGACCGACCCGCAGCATGCTCCGGTTGGCCACGAGAACTGGTTTGTGCTGGTGAATGTCCCCGCCATGAACGGTCGCTTCGATTGGAGTAAGGATGCCCCAGCCTATCGCCGTAGAATTTTGGACAAGCTCGGCCGCTATGGTTTGGATGTAGAGAGCCGGATCGTTAGTGAGCGAATGTTGACCCCGGTTGATCTGGCTGGTGAATCGGGAGCCTGGAGGGGGGCGCTTTATGGCGCGTCAGCCAATAGCAAGTGGACAGTTTTCCGGCGGCCTCACAATCGCTCGTCTGATATTCAAGGTCTCTATTTCACCGGTGGTACGACTCATCCCGGCGGTGGTGTGCCTATGGTGGTTCTTTCGGGAGGTGTAGCCGCTGAGTTGGTCTTGGAAGATTTGACTAGATAAGAAGTCTAAATGGTTAACAGTGATTCGCCTACAGGCCGTATATGACGCTGAAGGCGCAGAGAGAAACCAGCACAACCAATCCTCCCCAAACCACCAAGGCTTCTCGGGAGGAGCGCTCCGACGTGCGGACCAGATAGAGCAGTCTCGGGGGCAGGAAAAGTATTAAGAGCCAGATAAATATCAGGGAAATCCATATGAGGCTACGACCCCCAAAGACGGCATACGCCTGGGCACTGAGGAGCAGCAACATGGCGTTGATCGCCATCAGGCACAGGAAGGCTACGACAGGACGGTTACGGCTCTCAGAATTTATGTTTGGGTTGACTGAAAAAGCTAGGACAAGAACATAGATGAAGGCGAACCCCAGCCAAGCTCCCGGTGCAAACACAAAATAGGCGGCTGATCCCCCCTCACCAAGGTCACGAGTGTCTACGAGCGGTCCTGATTCGAAAAAACCCAATTGCCAAGCGATGGCTAGGCTCATCGTCAGGGCAAAGATGACAGCCAGGGCGATTCGGTAGCTTCGGGCCAGCCACTCTCCATTATCCCTGTCCACTGGCTTGAGTCGACGCAAGAAATATACACCAGCACAAAACACAAGAAATCCCAAGCTGAGAACTAATGCATTGACGCCACTAGGTTCTTTAAACAAGCTGGAGACAACAGGAAAAAATATTAACATTCCGACTAAAGCCAATCCGTCCGCCAGAATCGCCGGTGCTATGGCCGCCATCGGCATGGATTTTTTGATCATGGTTGAGAATTATAACAGATATAAGTCTAGCTTTGTGAAATTTATCACCAGGTGTCTGATGCGGCTTGTTTGACAGCAAGCGGGCAGTCCTTAT
>JAWOHK010000014.1:0-8770 GCA_046485205.1 Chloroflexota bacterium
CGGCACCTTTGGCGTTGTCCACCGCGCCTACCAGCCGGGTATCGGCCGCGAGGTGGCCATCAAGGTCATCCGGCCGCGCTTCGCCAACAACCCTGACTTCATTCGCCGTTTTGAATCGGAGGCCCAGACGATCGCCCGGCTGGAGCATCCGCATATCGTGCCGCTCTATGATTATTGGCGCGAGCCGGATAACGCCTACTGGGTCATGCGCTGGCTGCGCGGGGGCAGCCTGGAGCAACGGCTGCGCCGTTCGCCCCTGCCGCTGGAGGCTACCATCCGTCTGGTCGATCAGGTGGCGGCCGCACTACAAGCCGCCCACCGCCAGCACATCATCCACCGTGACGTCAAAGCGGCCAACATCCTGTTGGATGAGGATGGCAATGCCTACCTATCTGACTTCAGCGTAGCCAAGGAATTAATAAACGGCGGGGTCCCCCTTGATTTAAGCAGCTCACCGGAGACCATTTCTCCCGAGCAGCTTATGAATGAAGGGCTAACGCTGCTGACAGACCAGTACAGCCTGGGGATCGTCATCTACCGGATGCTGACAGGGCGAGCGCCTTTCCCCCAGGACCTGCCGGCCAGCAAGTTGCGACACGCCATCCTGACCGAGCCGCTGCCGCGGTTGGCGACTCAGATGCCCGGTTTCCCGCAGGCGGTTGACGATGTGTTGCAGCGGGTTACCGCCAAGAAGCCGGGCGACCGCTTTCCGGACATGGTCGCAATGGCCCGCGCCTTCCAGCGCGCGGCCGCCACGGTTGGCATGACGATCGCCCCGCAGGCTGAAACCTCGGCCGTTGAGACCGAAGCCGCCATGATCGACAACCCGTACAAAGGTCTGCGGGCTTTCCAGGAAAGCGACACGGCGACCTTCTTTGGCCGCGATGCCCTGGTCGCGCGCCTGGTGCGCCGGCTAGACCGTTCTGACGGAATTGACTCCCGCTTTCTGGCGGTCGTCGGCCCCAGCGGAAGCGGCAAGAGCAGCATCGTCAAGGCCGGGTTGCTGCCGGCGCTACGGGCGGGGGCAGCCGGCGACCGGGAGGTCCCTGACGACCAGGGGGTCGCTGGATCAGAGAACTGGTTCATTGTTGAGATGACGCCCGGCCGGCGGCCAATGCAAGAATTGGAGACCGCATTGCTGCGCGTGGCCGTTGATCCGCCGGCCAGCCTGCTGGAACCGCTCGAACACGATACCCGGGGCCTGATTCGCGTGCTGGAGCGCATCCTGCCGCTGGAAGTTACGGCCGCCGGCCCTCCGCAACTGTTGCTGGTCATTGACCAGTTTGAAGAGCTTTTCACCCTGACCGAAGACGACGAAGCCCGACAGCATTTTATTGAAAGCCTGCTGGCGGCGCTGGCCGAGCATGACAGCAGGATACGCGTAGTAGTTACGCTACGAGCTGACTTTTATGACCGGCCACTGCAGATCGTCGGACTGGGCGAACTGTTGCGCCAAAACACCGAGGTTGTACTGCCGCTCGCGCCAGCCGAACTGGAGGAAACCATCACGCGGCCGGCGGCTCTGGCCGGTGTGCGGTTGGAGCCGGGACTGCTGACAGCGATCACGGCCGACGTGACCGACCAACCGGGCACGTTGCCGCTCATGCAATATGCCCTGACGGAGCTGTTCGAACAGCGCACGAACGCCACCATGACCAACAAAGCCTACCGGGCCATTGGCGGCGTGTCCGGGGCGCTGGGTCGCCGGGCGGGCGAGATCTATAAGCGTCTCAACGCGGCCGGGCAGGTGGCCGCTCGCCAGATATTTCTGCGCTTGGTGACATTGGGTGAGGGCGTTGAGGACACTCGACGCCGCGCACTCCGCGCCGAACTGGAAGCACTCGAGATCCCCGGTGCCGACGTGGGCATGATCATCAACACCTTCGGCCAATACCGGTTGCTCAGTTTTGATCGCGACCCGGCCACCCGGGGGCCGACGGTCGAGGTCGCCCACGAGGCCTTGCTGCGTGAGTGGGACGAACTCGGAGGCTGGCTGGATGAATGTCGCGCGGACGTGCGCATGCAGCGTCTGCTGGCCTCCGAGGCGGTGGCCTGGCAAGCGGCCGGGCAAGACGATAGCTACCTGCTGCACGGTGGGCGCCTGGAACAATTTGACGGCTGGGTCGAGACGTCCGGGATATCACTCACCGGTCAGGAACAGGCCTACCTGAGCGCCAGCCTGGCCGCGCGCGACCAACGGCGGGCTGACGAAGAAGCTCGCCGGCGGCGCGAACTGGACACGGCGCGGCAACTGGCCGAAACGGAAGGGCAGCGCGCCGAAGAACAGACGGCCGCCGCCGCCTTGTTGCGTCGCCGGGCGGCCCTGCTGGCCGTGGCGCTGGCGGTGGCCGGGTTGCTGGCCGTGGCCGCCGTCCTGTTCGCCCGCTCATCGGGGCAGAACGCCGCCATCGCCGCCACCCGCGCCGCTGAGTCCAACGCTAACGCCGCCCTAGCCGTCGACAACGCCAACCTGGCCGGGACGCGACAGGCGGAGGCGGTCATCGAGGCGAACCAGCGGGCCACAGCCGAGGCCGAGGCCAACGTACAGCGCGACACGGCCCTGGTCAGCGAGCGCGCGGCGCTAGAGTCCTATAGCCTGTCGCTGGCGGCCAACGCCCGGCAAGCCCTGGCGGCTGATAACCAGCAGTTGGCGCTGTTGCTCGCGCTGGCAGCCAACCAGATTGAGGACCCGCCACTGGAAGCCTGGCGCACATTACTCGACGTGGCTTACGCCCCGGGGGCGATCCGGACGTTTATTACCGGCAGCCCGGTGAACACGGTCGACCTCAGCCCGGACGGTCGCACGATGCTGACCGGAACAGAAGACGGGCATATTCGTTTGTGGGATTTCGCCACAGGCGAGGTACTTCACGATCTTCGGGGTCATGGCGATGCCGTCAATGCCGTTGCGTTCAGCCCAGACGGACGCCAGGCGCTCTCTGGTTCGCGAGACAAATCGATTCGATTATGGGACTTGTCTTCCGGGGATTTGCTTCAAACGCTCACCGGCCATATGAATGAAGTGAGTGCCGTCGCTTTCTTGCCGGATGGTCGCTACGCCCTGTCTGGCGAAGATTCCGGCTCATTGCCGGGCGAGATGATCGTCTGGGACCTGAGAACCGGCGAACCAATCAGACGTTTTGGCGCCGATCTATCCGGAGAGATTGAAGGCGTGCAGAGTATCGCCATCAGTCCTGATGGCCGGACGGTTGTGGCCGGGTTGGGCCGGCGTATTCCAACCCAGGATAAGAACTCTATAGGGTTATGGGATATCACGACGGGCGAATTAATCGAATTCCTGGAAGGGACCGAATTGACCGTTAATAACATTCGTTTCAGCCCGGACGGCAACCTGGTTGTCGCGGCCGCCGACGATGGAGCTGTTTACACTTGGGAGTTGACAACCGGCCAGCTTCGACAGAGGCTGGATGGACACGAAGGCATCGCCAGCGCCGTCGCCATCAGCCCGGATGGCACGACAGCCCTTTCCGGGGCGATGGACGGCAGCATGATCTGGTGGGATTTGCGAACCGGTGAAATAATCGACCGCTTTCGCGATCACTCCGGCGGCATCGGGGCGATTGAGTTTGTCGACGCTGCCCAGGCCGTTAGCGCCTCAGCCGATGGGACGCTTCGCCTTTGGGACCTGGCCGGTCGCTGGCAACTGGCTCGGTGGGGGGAAAGCAGCGATATCGGTGACTGCACCGTTGATCTGCAATGGGGTTTTCGAAAGGTCAGCGCTTCAGCCGGCTCAACCGAAGGAAGCGGCTCTTGCATCACCGATTTGGAGATCAGCCCTGATGGGCGCTATGCTCTCTCGGCGGCGACTTTGGGCACGGGCGACAATAATCTGACCTTGTGGGATTACGCCGAGGGCCGGCCGGTGCGTACGATCGCCGGTATCGAAAGACCGGTGGTGGATATAGCCTTTACACCCGACAGTAAGCACGCCCTCACCAGTCTCGACAACGAGTTCGCCGTGTTGTGGGACCTTGAAACAGGGCAAGAGATCGGTCGGCTGGTAGGCCACAACGGGGCCGTGAACGGCGTTGATATCAGCAGCGATGGCCGCTTCGCCCTAACGGCCTCGCTTGATAGCCACCTCATCTACTGGAACCTGGAGACGGGCGAGATGCTGCGACGCATGACCGGCTACGTGATGGCCCGCGGCTCGCAAGACGTGAAATTCCTGCCCGGTGACCGGCTGGCGATCTCCAGCGGCTGGGACGGGACGATGATCCTTTGGGACCTGACGACCGGCGAACAAATCCACCGCCTGACCGGACTGGATGGCGGTAAAGGAGGGCACTTGCTGGATACCGACTTCGACACGATTATTTTTGAGATGAGTATTAGCCCGAATGGACGCCAGGTCCTTTCAGCCGGCGATGACGAGAGTCTGGTCTTGTGGGATCTGGCCACCGGCCAATCCCTTCGCCGCCTGACAGGTCACGCTGACAATGTGAGCTTCGTCCGCCACACGCCCGACGGAGGGCGCGCGCTTTCCGGTGCGCGTAATGATGGCCTGATCCTGTGGAATGTTGCTACCGGTGCGCCGATACGCCGATTCCCAGTGCGAAAATCAAGGGGCGGTGGATTCACGCCGACCGTTGCCATTCATCCGAACGGCATGACTGCGCTAACCGATGATGTGGACGGCACCATCCTGCAGTGGCAATTATCGGAGCCGACGACGCTCGAGTTTTTCGACTGGTTGGCGACTCATCGTGCTATCCGTGAATTCACCTGTTTTGAGCGGGAGACCTATCTCATTGAACCGCTGTGTGTCAGTGATCTTGCTGAAGAAACCACTGCCGACATGATCGCCACTGCCAGAGAGAATACAAAACAGATAGCCCCCCAAAGCATACCGGCAGGGGAGGTAGCTGAACCGTTTATCATGTCGTTGGTTTCGTCTGTTCGCGAGCCAAAGATCGCGGTACTGGGGGATAACGGCGGCGAATTGACCCGCAAAGACTTTGATGTCTGGGAATACCAAGGCCGGGCGGGCGAGGTCTTGGCGATCAAGATGATCGCCGACCAACCGCTGACTGATCCGACGATTCCGGTCGATCAGCGGTTTGATGCCGGCGTACTGGACACAGTTCTATTTGTCATGCGGCCAAACGGCACGCTTCTCTTTCGGACCGATGACGACGTCGCGCCTGATGGTACGCGATTGTCTGATGCCAACATTCTCGCCGTCATCCTGCCTGAAGATGGAACCTATCGTATCGAAGCCCGCAGCGCGTTGGATGATCATGCCGGTGGTTATAATCTGCGCATCGACCCGGTTGCCGTGATCTGGGATGAGGAATTGTTCGCCGAATATACCGGGGTTTATCTGGATGGTCCGTGGGAATATCACCTGTATGTATTTATCCAGGATGGGCGTATCTATGATTACATCGAAGAAGTCGGCATGATCGAAGAATACACCCCGGTGAGCGAGACAGATTTTGTTCTGGGCGATGGCATTTTCCAGCGCTTCACCCGGGATGAAAACGGGGTGGTCAACGGCTACGATGTATTCATCTCCCTCATCCATCCGGTCGGCGGCCGATGGTACAAGGGTATCAAGTTGGGGGAATTGCCGCCGGATTTCTATGAGACGGTAACCAACATCCTGTCTTCCGGCAACGAGCCATAAGTCGCTTGCCCCGGTCATTCGACCCGGTACCGGGCGGAATAATTCACTCGGCAATTTTGTTCACGCTGCGATCACGCATCCTCCCGATAATTCAGGCCATGTCTGAAATTATATCGGGAGGATTGTCATGAATCGCAAGAGCTTGTTCCTATTGGTGATGGTGTTCAGCCTGGTTCTGGCCGCCTGCGGCGGGACGGCCGCGGTGACGCCGGAGGCGACGCTGGTCGAGGTGACGCCGCTGGCGACCGCGACCGACAGCCCGCCGACGGCCGAGCCGCCGACCGAGGTTCCGCCGACGGAAGCGCCGACCGAAGAACCCCCGCCGACGGAAGAACCCACCGCCGCCCCACCTTCGGCCGCTGATGTGGCCGAGAGAATCGATACCTTCATAAGCGATCAGGCGGCCGCCAACCGCTTCACCGGCGCGGTACTCGTGGCTCGCGATGGAGAAGTTATATTCACCAAGGGGTACGGGCTGGCCGATCAGGAAGAACAGATACCCAACACGCCGCAAACCCGATTCCGGATCGCGTCATTGACCAAGGCGTTTACGGCGATGGCAATTATGCAATTGCAGGAGGCGGGCATGGTGAATGTGGCCGACTCCATCTGCGACCATATGCCGGATTGCCCGGACCATTGGTCAGATGTGACCATTCATCATCTGCTGACCCATAGCTCCGGGCTTCCCGATGCCCAGATATCCAGGAACACTCCGACTGTCCAGGAAGATCTACTGGCCTCGCTGTCCGCTAAGCCAATGCAGGCCACTCCGGGCAGCACGTTTTACTACAACAACACAAATTACTTTATCCTCGGCTCCATCATCGAGGCGGTCACCGGCCAGTCCTACGAGGAAGTTCTGCAAGCGCAGATCTTCTACCCGCTGGGCATGGCCGACTCAGGTTACAGCCACGATACGGAAGGGTTGGCCGTTGGTTATGCCAATCGATTTCGCGAGGCGAGCTTTATTGATATGTCCGGCCCTTTCGCCGCGGGGGCGCTTTATTCTACGGTTGAGGATCTCCATCGCTGGACGCAGGCGATGCAAAGCGAGCAACTTGTCTCCCGCGAAACGCTTGATCTCATCTTCACCCCGCACGTCTTGATCGAACCGGGCGGTGAATGGAGCTACGGCTATGGCTGGGAGATCCGTCGGATGCACGAGCGCCCGGTCGTCGGACATTACGGGTGGATCGATGGTTTTCGATCTGAAATCAACATATTCCCGGAGAACAGCCTGACGACGATCGTCTGGACAAACCGTGAAGATAATGTTCCGGAGATCTTTGGAGAGATTCTGTCCAAGTGGGCGCTGGGGATTGAGTGAGGATTGTTGTTCACGCTGTGATCACGCTGGTCGTGATAATTAACCCTAGCAAACGGTAAAAAAACGGCCGGGATGTTCCAGTCACTGCCGGGTGAACGGCAAGGGAGGCGTGACTATATGATATGAATCATGAGCCGCAGGCGTTTCAAACAGAGAATGAATTCGAATCGATTGAGCAGACACAGGGAGAACACAGAATGAACAACATCCATAATCGTCGAACAGGCCGGGCCGAGATGTGGTTGCGCGTGGCTCTGGCCATCGCCGCCGTCTTTTCGATATTCGGCTTCGCCCAGTCGGCCGCCGCCGCGGGGGCGGTACAGATCAGCGGGACAGGCGCGGCCGCCGGACCGGGCGCGTGCATCGATCCGGTCACCGGGCCGCTGGGCCAGTCGCCCGACTTTTCGGTCGACCTCAACGGCGACCTGGCGGGTTGCCTCTACGTCTTTGTCGAGTCTTATTCCTGCACGCCCAGCGGCGTCTACATCGAGCGCGGCACCGAGATCTACGTCGGCGGCGGCGATCCCGGTGACGACGGCCAATTCACCACCACGTACCTGTTCACCGCCAAATTCAGCGATTGCGACAATCTGTCCGGGCAGTTCTTCGGCCGTTGCCAACACCCGATCGTCGCCGGCAGCGGTACCGGGGATTACGAAGGTGTCACCGGACGGCTCGACTTCAAAGACAACGTCGAAACCGCTATCGCCACTTACCGGGGACACCTGCGTTTCGGCAAGTAGTCTGCCGGTAACTTCCAGGCTGTCTTAATGGCATTAGCGCAGCGAGTCACTTGTAGCTGGGCTTTCTTGGTCGCGTTGCCGACGATGGTCAATTTCAGATGACAAAAATACTGGTGTAAATTCCTGCCGCATCAAGCTATTTTGCAACTCAAAAAACAACCTGGAAGCAGGGAACTAAGGCACAAGCCCCGGCTCCCTGCTTCCTTAATCTTAACAAGTGGCTCTACTCCACCACCACCTTCCAGCGCTCGTCCTGGATCACCTGCGTCGAATGCAGCTTCTCCGGCAGGTACACCTCAGCGCCGACCACGATGGTCTGGACCGGATCGTCCTCACCTTCATAGATAATGGCGTCGGCTTTCGGCCGCAGCAGATACAACCAAAGGTTGTCACTGCTGTAGACCGGCAGATAGTAGCCCCGTGGCATGCCCAGATTCGCGTCCTCGGTAATCGTATAGGCTCGCGTGACCGGTTTGCCGGCCTTCTTCAGTTTGGCTACGCGTTCCGGGGTCACCGCGCGAGCCGCCAGCAGATCGTAGTAGTCGGACCAGGTCGGGTACACGCGGTCGGATGTGATCGGCACCTGACCCGCCGGCGGTTCCGGTGTCGGTTCGGCGATGGGTTCTTTGTTGGCAACCGAATCGTCCTCAGGCACCGCGCCTTCCTGGCCGGCCTCGGCCGCTCCGGCTTGCCCATTCTTCTCAACCAGCAACTCCGCGACCATCGCCTGTTGCTCGGCTACAGTCGGGATCACACCCTCGCGGCCGCTTTGCAGTTGCCGGGCGATGGTCTGTTGGACTTCCTTCTTGGCCGCCGCTATCGCCTCGTCCTCAGCCTTCGACGTCTCCCGCTCGACGGTGTAGAGATAGCCGTTGTCGGTCAGGTACTCCATGACCTGGTCCATCTCCTCGGCCGTCAGTTCCACCCACAGGTCGCCGTTTTCCAGCAAGCCCTGGTTCTCGGAACCGTAGCCGGTATCGGCCAGAAGATCGCTCAGGGTGTTGGCGCTCTCGCCTTCGACCCGGTAGAGGCACAAAGCCGACTGGT
>JAWOHK010000027.1:0-5692 GCA_046485205.1 Chloroflexota bacterium
CTGACTAAGTTTTCATAGGGTTTACGAAATGTGGAAATGTCGATGACCAACCTACGTGCCAGCCAGGCGCGCTTCCAGGCCATTCTCGAGGACGCCGCTATCGGAATTGCGCTCGTCAATCAGAATGCCCATGTCATTGCCGGCAATCCCGCGCTCCAAAGGATATTGGGGTATAGCGAGGAAGAGCTTAAAGGGATGTCGCTCGCAGCGCTCACCCATCCCGAAAATGTAGGAGACGATCAACAGTTATACAACGAATTGATCGCCGGAGAACGCCGTTACTATCAGATGGAAGGCCGCTATGTGCGCAAAGATGGCGACCCTATCTATGTGAATGTGACCGTCTCGTTGGTACAGTGGCGAGATGCGAGCGCGCGTTTTGCCATCGTTATGCTCGAGGATATCAGCGCGCGGAAGGAAGCCCAGGATGCGCTGATCCAGTCTGAAAAACTGGCCCTTACCGGCAAGCTGGCCGCTTCGCTGGCCCACGAGATCAACAACCCACTCCAATCCGTGGTCGGTTTTCTGAGCTTGCTCGAAGAATCTCTCGCCGAGGACAGGAAAACGAACAAAGAAGAGGCGCGTACTTACGTCCGTATCGCCATTGAGGAAGTCAAGCGTGCCGCCGCCCTGGTGCATCAGATGCGCAAGCTCAACAGTTCCTCCGAACCTGAGGACCGGGAACCCAGTGATGTGAACGCTCTGGTCGAGAGTGTGGTGGCGATGAGCCACAAGAAGAGCGAGGAACAACACATCCGAATTGTCTGGGATGCGGCAGACAATCTCCCGCTGATTTCGGTCGTCCCGGACCGAATCCAGCAGGTTTTCTTGAACCTGACGCTTAATGCTCTAGACACGATGCCGGTGGGTGGAGAATTGCGCATCGCTACGGCCTGTACCGCGAAGCCGGCAGGCATAAAAGTCGATTTTTCGGACAGCGGGGGAGGGATCGTGTTTACGGATGCGAACCATCTGTTTGAACCTTTCCACCTGCTCGAATCTACGCGTATGGGATTGGTCCTTTACATCACTCAGAGAATTGTCCACGAACATGGGGGGCGGATCGACATCGAAAGTGTTCCGGGGCAGGGAGTAATCTTTAGCGTGTGGCTGCCGGCTTGACCGGGGGAACGGCCTCAGGCCACGTTTTCCTCTACGCGCCGAATTTGTCCAAACGTCTGGCATGGGCCAGCGCCAGGGGCATCAGGTCGGTGACAGGGAACCGTGGCCCCAATCCCCCGGCCATACAGGCCCGCTCGCCAAACTGCGCGACGCGGTCAGGCCGACAGATGTCCGACCACAGCAGCACGGGCACCGGGTGCCAACTGTGATAGTGCATCCTGGCCGGCGTCGAATGGTCCCCGGTGACGATGAGCACATCCGGCTCCAACTCCAGGATGCGCGGCACAAATGCATCCGCCTCTTCAATCAATGCGACTTTACGGTCGAAGTCACCGTCCTCACCCGCGCTGTCCACGCCTTTGATGTGGACAAAGAAGAAGTCGTAATCCGCCCAATGCTGGGCCAGACGGTCGAATTCCTCGGTAACCGATGGACTCGCGGGTAGGGCTTCCATGCCTAGCAGTTTGGAAACCCCCCGGTACATCGGGTATCCCGCAATCGCCACCCCCTTGAGGCCGTAGACCTCCTCCATCGAAGGCCAGCGCGGGAGTTGGGAAAAACCTCGCAACAAAACCATATTCGCCGGTTCGCGATCCGCCAGTACAGCCGCCGTCTGCTCGACGAATGAGCGCACCAGCGCTGCCGTTTTTTCGGCCTCCGGAGACTGTGCCTCTGCTTTAAGCGGACGCTCTCCGACTTCGAGAGGATCCGTTTCGTTTACGTCCGCGAGCAGGCCTTCGCCGCGCAGCACGAACAAGAACCGGTATTCTTTCACCAGTTGAACGAAAAATTGTGCGCCTGACAATGTGACTCGCTCCCGTAGTAGCGTACATAGTTCCTCGGTTTTTTCAGTTGGAATACGTCCGGCGCGGCGGTCCGTCGCCCGGCCCGCGTCGTCCACGGTGGCAAAGTTGCCGCGCGCGGCGACGTCACCGGGTTGCAGATCGAAGTCGATACCAAGGGCTGAAAGCACGCCACGTCCGACCTGGTAGGTGAGTGGATCGTAGCCGAACAGGCCCAGGTGCGCCGGGCCACTCCCCGGTGTAATGCCGGGGGCAACCGGTTCATGCAGCCCGCAGATGCTTCGCGCAGCCAGCGCGTCCAGATTTGGCGTTCGTGCTGCTTCCAGGCTCGTTTGCGACCCGGCAGCTCGCTCCGGCAGCCCGCCGAGTCCATCTATAACCAGTAATACAATCTTGCCGGTCTCATCGCGTTTGACCAACGTTTTCAGGATATCGAAGTCCATCTGGCTACTCCTTTCCTTTGCTCAGGTAGTTTCAAGGCAACTATTCAAGTGTAGGCTTGCCGACCACAAATCAGGGAATTCCATAGTCACGCAACATTCAACTATCGCTTTCATGATATAGAACGATGTCTGCTTTACCCGTTGAGGTTGGTTGGCAGCGTAGACGGTTCGTGTTGGAAAAGTTGGAATTACGTTGCCCGTCTCATTTCCAGAGGTAGGGCCACACGCAGCCCACGGCCCGAATCGATGAGTCCCAACGCGAATCAAACTCTCCTAACCAAAGCCAACAAAAGTTCCAACCCTTACCAACAGCTAGAGAGACTGCTTTTGGGTATGCTGAAAGTATGGATTCGGAACATTAAACTCGAAATGAAAGAAATACGGTTGCGATCCGAGATGAATTTCACTTGAATTGAAAGGAGTATAACAATGTTGAAGAAACTTGGTATAGTTTTTGCTCTGTTACTGACTTTGCTCATACCGGTATCGACACTGGCACAAGGGCCGATCAACCCACAGCACAGTGATCCTTACTGGAGGGCCAGCTATTGGAACAATATGCAGTTATCAGGCACGCCGGCTTTGGTGACGACGGAGTCGAACATCAATTTCAATTGGGGCACAGGATCACCCTACAACGAGATCCAGGCAGATCAGTTTTCCGCTCGCTGGGTCCGGTACATCGATGTCACCCCCGGCACTTACCGCTTTACCGTCACGAGCGATGACGGCGTCCGCCTGTGGATCAACGACGAACTGATTCTGGATGCCTGGCATGACCGTGCCGCAGAGACGGATTACGTCTACCACTATTTGCCTGCCGGACACCATTTGGTGCGCATGGAATACTATGAGAACACCGGTTTAGCGGTAGCCCAACTCTCATGGGTTCAGGCCGAGCCTGGGGCAGGCCGGTGGCGTGCGGAGTATTTCAACAATATGACCCTGAGTGGGACGCCCGCTTTGGTGCGCAATGAAGCGCAAATCAACTTCGATTGGCAGACTGGTTCCCCCGCGCCGGGCATCATTCGTGCGGATTATTTTTCGGCGCGCTGGACGACCACGATAGACGTCGCGGCGAATATGTACACCTTCAGGCTAACAACGGACGACGGTGCGCGCTTTTGGGTCAATGGTCACTTACTGATTGATGCCTGGTACGATCAGGCAGCCACTCTCTATACGGCCAGTATCTACTTAGGAGATGGCCCGGCAACACTGGAAGTGCAATACTATGAAAATATCGGTCTTGCCCGAATACAGCTTACCAGCGAGCCACCCATGCTCGGACGTCCCACCGGGACTGCGATCATCGTTGATAACCAGGATGCGGGTTTTATCACGGGCGGTTCTGCCAGCAGTTGGCGCACGGCAAATGAAGGCTACAATAACCAGTTGTTGTGGACGCAGAACAACGATATGGTGCGCGCGGATTACAACTGGGCGCGCTGGTATCCCAACCTGACACCCGGCCTCTACGAGGTGTTCGTCTACATTCCCAATCGCTTTACCACGACTGCGCAGGCGCGTTACTGGATCGCCCATGAGGGCGGCCTTTCGTTGCAGATTGTCGATCAATCGATGCGCGGCGGTCAATGGGTCTCACTGGGAACTTTCCGGTTCCGTGGGGATGGCTCTGGCTACGTTTCGCTGGCGGACGTGACGTTCGAACCTCGCCTCACCCGTCTGATCGCCTTCGATGCGGTGAGGTGGGAGCCTCGCTAGTTCCACAGCACAAAACGAGCCTGGTGATGATGTGCCGGGCTCGTTTTCATTTCTAACCGGTACCCAACGCATATTCGCGCTCCAGCCGTTGACCATCCAACCCAAACCCAACCGTATTTACCAAACTCAACCATGATTCCAACGCAAAGCGACAGTTGGCGGACCTGTTTTCTCTTAGCATGAAGGTGATAGATGCCCGTATGGTAGTGCAAATATGGGCTGAGATGTGCACTAAAGGAGTTTGAGATGGCTAACGATGGTAATCTTGGAGCATTCTTTAACGGGTTCGTCATTGGTGGAGTAGTGGGAACAGTGATGGCGCTGCTTTTTGCTCCCCAATCAGGCGAGAAAATGCGCTCGGAGATCAAAGACAAGGCCGAGGCCACATACATCGAAGCGCAAAGGAAAATATCTGAGGCTCTGACAGACCTTCAGACCAAGATCGATAAGGTGTCAGCCGATGTAACCAGGTCGTCACCCGGTTGGGGAAAGACGTATCCGACGAAGTTGGGCATCTGGCCGAAGCGATCGCGCCGGACTAAATAACCCAAGGTGCCACTTTGCGTTGGGCTGTCCCACCTCTCTCCATCCTCGGATCGAGACTGCGGCCTGGGAGGTGAACACTGCCTGCCAATCTTTCGACAGGCCATCTTCTTACCCTGGTAGTGTGCAACGAGCTGGCGGATAACGGCAACTTGATTCCAACCTGACCAACCCAATGCGATGGCACGCCAACCCCGGTCAGCGGTTAGCAGCACAATTTCTTGCTACACTTAGAGCGAGTAAACACAATAAAGGAGAAGCGCTATGTCAGACAATGATTCAGGCAGTATGGGAAGCTATAAGAAATTTTTAGCAATGATCGGTACCTCAATGATCCTGATGTACGTTTTAATGTATTTGAATTCCTACGACATTCTGCGTCACGCCCGGTTCAGCGAAACGCGATTGTTCATGACTCTCATCATGGGCGCGGTGATGACGTTAGTCATGTTTTTGTACATGCGAGGGATGTACAAAAACACCCGGGCAAATGTAGCGCTCGTTGCGGGAGCAGTACTCCTGTTCATAGCCGCCGTATGGCTGGTACGAAGTCAGATAACCGTCACCGACGTGGACTATATGGAAGGAATGATTCCGCACCACTCGATCGCTATCCTAACCAGCGAACGAGCTAACATCGAAGACGTGCGCGTGCGAGAGCTTGCCGATGAGATCACCGAAGCACAACATCGAGAGATCAAAGAGATGGAGTGGTTGATCCAGGATATTAGAGCAAATGGATCAGCAACCAGCCAAGAGGAAATGGACGCGCGACCGGTGCCGGCATTTTCCGGCACGCAGGAATAGTGCGCGGCACCTTCAGCCTGCGAGTTACACCCCGCCCCGTGCGGGGGAAGCAGTTACAAAACAAGATCACAATTTCACCTTTCGTAGAAGGTATACTCTCAAAAATCTGGGGGGTGGGGGTTTGGCGGCGGCCGGCCGATGGCAGGAGCGTTCGAGATCCCCATCGGTTTTCTCTCCGGCGGCAGGGAAGATACGTACCGGGATCAAAAATGGCAGGTCTATAGCAATCAGATCAAGCGCAAGATCTTT
>JAWOHK010000167.1:0-9346 GCA_046485205.1 Chloroflexota bacterium
GCCAATACGGGCTTGTAATTCATCCAAGTCGAATAAAGGTTTCAAACTTGTCGATTGCGTCATCTTTTTTCCTTTTCTTTGTCTCTAGTTGAATACACTATCCACCATTACACAACTATCCATTCAAAACATGTCCGTTTCCCGGCCAAGCCAAGATCTCGCCCTCCTCGAAGGCTACCTGTCCCCTTAACACGACCCGGCGAACACGGCCGCCGGCCGCCAAACCGGCAAATGCTGTCCACCCGCACTTGGTTTGCCACCCCTGATCCGGAATCCGCCAGGGTGTCATATCCACTTCGACACGCGTCTCTGGTTGTAACGGCAAGTTATAGATTCGTCGGGGGTTCTCGTGCATTAAAGTGACCAGACGCTCAATGGTCAGGCGACCGTCCTGGACAGCCGACAACATCAACGGAAGACTCGTTTCCAGTCCAGGAATGCCGGGAGGGGGGTTCTCCGAAATCTTTTCATCCAGCGTGTGAGGCGCGTGATCGGTGGCTAAACAGTCGATCGTATCATTAATGTGGTCCCATAAGGCTGAAACGTCATCGGCCGATCCCAACACAGGCCGCATATCTCCTAATGGCCCCAGTCGCACGCCATCCTGTGCGCTCAGAAACAAATGATGGGGGGTCACCTCACAAGTCACCGGCAAACCACGGGTCTTGGCATCAGCGATAAACTCTATCTCTTCGCGACGACTGATATGGCAGAGGTGGATGGGGCGATCATAAACTGCCGCGAGGCCGATGGCCACAGCCACACTTTGCTTCTCGGCATGAAGGGCTATTATTTTGTCTCGTGGCCAGTTTGTGAAACAAGCGACCAAAGTTGGCATGTCGTCAACTCGCAGTTTGCCGAAGGTATCATTGAGATAAATCTTGAGTCCAGCGGCGGAAGGAGCCAGGTCGGGCAGGTTTTTGATATCGGCCGGGGATGCCCCGGCAAACAAACCTACATCGCAACGAGCCGTCTTTCGGGCCACTTCAAGGGCCTGGCTCATCGCATCCGGCGTCGAGAGCGGCGGATTGGTATTAGGCATGCCCAGAATAAGGGTGATACCTCCGGCCAGGGCCGCGGCCGAGCCGGTTGCAAAATCTTCCTTGTGCTCACCGCCGGGCACGCGCAAGTGAGTATGAACATCGATGAGACCGGGGAGAACTAAATCAGACATACTTCACCTCAAATTTACGGGGGCAAATTGCAGGCAAAAAAAAGCCTGATCCCGGAGGATCAGGCTGTTGTTGAAGAGTGAAATACTGGCAACCTGGAGCCGGTTTGATGGCGGCCCGGTTCATAAATTTGGTGGCGTATCGCGCCACAGCCAGTCTGTCGAACATCGCGCACACTGGAATGCTAGTATAGCAGTCGTCGAACGCGATGCAACTTTAATAGGAGTTTTCTTTTGAATAGGTCCAGCCTAACTAGAGAGGCCAATCCTTCAAGATTCGCATTGTCTCTTCACGGTGACCTGTCTCGTCGCGAACCATATCTTCCAGTTGTACCTTTAAACCGACATCACCATACTCACCCGCCTCTTCGGCGCGTTCGGAATAGGCCTTTACAGCTCGGGTTTCGGCCTCCAGGATAGCTTCTAACATCTCGCGATTATTTTCCACCGCCTTAACCGGAGTGGGTGTGGTTGTAGGCTCGCCACCCAGGGCAGCGACCTTGTCCGCCAGAAATTGGGCATGCATCTGTTCATCCGGTACTTCGGCTAGGAAGAATTGGACAAGTTGCGGCCGGTAGGGACCGGTAACTTTGGCCGCATAAGTCGTGTACTGAATAACAGCCGACAATTCTTCAGCCAGGTCTTTATTCAGATTGTCAATCAAGGTTTTTTTGTCCACGTGTTAGCTCCTTTGTTGCGGTAACCATTATTCCAATGAACGCACGCTGACGATGGGGTCAGGCTTTCGAAAGGAACAGGTTACTAAGAAAATTGGGAAGGTAAGGAGGATCATCCCCCTGCCTGTCATTATACCATATCGTTTTTCAGGCGTCGCTATCGCCGGTCACCTGAAGCATCACCCGGCGAATCATCTCCGGCGGTTGGGCGCCGCTAAATGCATAATGGTTATTGAAAATGAAGAATGGCACGCCGCTGATACCGGCTTGCCTGGCAAAGGAAACATCTTCAAATACTTCTGCCTCTCCCAAGTCCGTGGACAATTTTGCCCGAATATCCGATCTGTCAAAACCAGTCTCCATGGCGATATCCGCCAATACGTCGATATCGCCGATATCGCGACCATGCTCGAAGTAGGCAGCGTAGATGGCATCGACCATCGGAAACTTGTGAGTCTCAGGAGTTAAGGCGATGAGCCGGTGGGAAAGCAGGCTGTTAGGGGCTTTCTCGATTGCCTCGAAGTTAAAGTTCAGACCTGCCGATTGTCCCATGCGTTGCGGCCCCGAAAAGAAATCCTCAAGCGACACCTGACCCCGCCCCTTAGCCAGCATATACGGCTTAAAATCATAGCCCTCGGTCGGGATGTCAGGATTTAGAAAAAAGCTGCGAATCCGCACGGTCGGGGATTCTCCGGTCCAATTATCCAGAGCAAGTTCTAAGTGCCGTTTCCCGATTCGGCACCAGGGACAAACGGTGTCATGGAACAAGTCAATTTGCATCCTCTACCTCAGTGCTTGGATGGTGAGCAGACTATTGTTGAATGATTGAGTTCAATCACCATGATGACTACCTAACGCCGGTGCTTCTCCATCCACTGTACACCAAAATCTACCAGTTCTCTCTGAGGCATTAACAGAGCCTCGCCCTTAGCGACGCGGCCGTGGACAACATAGCCGGTCTCTCTCTCAAAATCAGCGCCGATGGTCCCAAAATCGTCGGAGTTGAGGTCGATATCCTGAATCTTCACCCACCGGCGGTTTCCATCGACCATGATTGGAGCGCCGCTAATTACCTCTTTCTTCGAGGCAAAGTTCGCGCGATACTCGGCCAGGTGCAACGAGGTGTTGTTTTCATGCCCCACCCCCAGCAGCAGGACCCAGCCCTTCGATTCATAAAGACGAGCGAGTGGAGACCCCTCACCCAGGCTGTAATCTAAGGCATGGTCAGCACAGATTAGATTTGCGTTTGGACCGCGAGCGGCGAAAGAATCGAGAGGGTGGCTGCTGCGAATAACTCCGCGTTGCTTGCGAAACGTTTCCGGGATGCGACCCATTCCCCGGGTATGGGTTAGATCCGGATCATAGGCCGGCATTGTTTCGCGAATCACCTCCCACCAGGCTTGAGGTACCGGTGGGTTCTGCCAGTGGGCCGGATCCGACAAGTCGGTAGAGTGAGTTGGCATAACCAGCGTACCCGCATCACCCAAGGCTAATTCCAGGGCCAGTATCATTGCCACCGCGCCACCAGATACCCACCCATGCGCGCTTAACGAGGAATGAACCATCACGGTCATCCCTGGATCCAATCCGAGGCCTACCAAATCGGCCCGTAGTGAATCAATGGTGGCCGGCCGTTCTCCGGCATGCTCAATTGACTTACGCTCACCCATTAGTTCGAACGTGGCACCCAAATCTGATTACCGGCTATTAAATTACCCGGATTGGCTCTCTGCAAAATAGTAACCGTCGTGCCGAACTGTTGGGCGAGACTCTCCCAAGTGTCCCCAGGTTGAACCGTGTAAGGAATCACGCATGGCGGACCTATGATTGGTCCTGTAGTGCCGATAGCTGGAACGGCAAGGTTAGCGCCGGGCAGGATGTAATCCGGGTTGGGCAGCCGATTGGCTGCCTGAATCGCTCCATATGATGTGCCATAACAACGGGCGATTTGAAGCAACCATTCCCGCTGGCCGACTATATGTTGGATGGTTGAGCCGGGAGTAAACCCGGTCGACGGGATGCTAGTTGCGATTGGCGTCGCGGTACCCTCCTCGGCTTCCGATGGAACCTGAGTCTCAGTCAGTGGGGTTGGTTGGGTCGCGACAGGGGTAGCTTCCGCGGTTACGGTTTCCTGAGGGAACGGCGTATCCTCGACTGGTTCAGATCCCATATCGGAAGTGACTGTAGGTGTTGGGGAGAGCGGCTCGGGTTCGTCTGGTTCCGGGTATGAGGCCGGCGTATTCGTTTCTATGGGGACGGGCGAGGCCGCATCCGCATCCGGCGTCACACTACCGGGAACAGAGCGTGTACGACACGCAGACATTCCGCCGACAACTAACAGAAACATGATTATCAAAACAAGGTGGTTAAATTTTGTTCGGATACCTCGATCAAACATCGTCAATCCTCCTCACCTTCTGTAGCCAAGATTACATAAAGACGGCCGCTTTCTATATAATACCTTAAAAGGTCAAGTTTTCGCAATGTATCGCGCCTTGCTTGGGAGACGGAAACTCGACAAATAAAAACGCGGGACAAACCGAATTGGGCGAGACAGCGCTTTCGATCTGTCATTTTCAGACTTTTACGATGTTGCGCTGTCCCGCCCGTCTGTATGAGCCCGCTAATATGCCTTTACCCTTTAATTCGTCCGTTCGTCTCGCCGATTTCAGGGTTAAATGTTATAATCTGTGATTGGAAGCCACTTTCGACTCCCCTTTCTTTAAAACCCGGCGACCTGTCGCCGGTCCCGTCTGATCGTTAACAGACCTAGCGTTTTTGGAGGACCACATGATTCATTCACCTGTTCGGCCTGGGACCACAGCTTCTGTGACCACAGCTGATGTGACCACAGCTGATGTGACCACAGCTGATGTGACCACAGATAATGTCACTACAGCTTCCGAATCAACCGAAGATATGCCTCGCGGTGTTGAATTACTGCACAACCCGTTGTTCAATCGAGGAACCGGATTTACCGAGGACGAACGCGAAAAGCTTGGCCTCAGCGGCTTGTTACCAGCGAGAGTATTATCCTTGACGGATCAAGCCGTCCGCATATTGGAAAACCTGCGCAATAAACCGACCGATCTGGAAAAGTATATTCACTTGATCGATCTAGAGGATCGAAATGAGACTCTATTCTATAGGGTCCTCATCGATAATTTGGAAGAGTTGATGCCGATCGTTTACACGCCAACGGTCGGTCAGGCTTGCCAACAATACGGTCACATTTTCCGCCGTCCGCGGGGACTTTATTTATCCTGGAACGATTGCGGTCGAATTCCTGAACTTCTGGAGAATTGGCCTATCGACGACATTCGAGTGATCGTCGTCACTGACGGTGAGCGTATATTAGGTTTAGGCGACCTGGGAGCCCACGGCATGGGAATCCCGGTCGGAAAACTGTCCCTTTACACCGCCTGTGCCGGAATTCCACCCAGCACCACTCTGCCGATCATGCTCGATGTCGGCACCCAAAACAAGGCTTTCCTCGAGGATCCCCTCTACATCGGCCTTCCCCAACCGAGAATCACCGGCGAAGCTTACGATGAATTTCTGGAAGCGTTCATGGTTGCTATATTCGACCGCTTTCCAAATGTTCTGGTTCAGTTCGAAGACTTTGCCAACCACCACGCATTTAAATTGTTGGAAAGATACCGCAACCGGTACCGGGTCTTTAACGATGATATTCAAGGGACAGCGGCCGTAACTTTGGCCGGGCTCTATTCCGCCTTGCGACTCATTTCTTCCGAAGGAGGACCGGAAAAGGGGTTGGCTGAACAACAAATCCTTTTCCTGGGTGCAGGGGAAGCCGGAGTGGGTATCGCCGACCTAGTGGTTGCCGCCATGACTCAGGAAGGAATTTCGGCCGAAGAAGCCAGGCAACGTTGCTGGTTTGTCGATTCAAAAGGGTTGGTAGTCAAGGAACGAACGGATTTGGCTCCTCATAAATTACCGTATGCCCATGATATCGAATCGATCGGTGATTTAGAAGCCGCTGTAGAAGAGATACGGCCTACGGTCATCATCGGAGTATCCGGGCAACCTAGAACCTTCACCCGACGCATCGTCGAACGCATGGCGAAATATAACGAAAGGCCCATCATCTTTGCCCTGTCAAACCCCACATCCAAATCAGAATGCACGGCCGAAGAAGCTTATACATGGACCAACGGACGGGCTATCTTTGCCAGCGGCAGCCCGTTTCCGCCATTCAAAATGTATGGACGAGTTTTCTATCCCGGCCAGGGCAACAATGCCTATATATTTCCTGGAGTTGGTCTGGGAGTTGTTGTGAGTGGGGCACGTCAGGTCACGGATGAGATGTTCGAGGCGGCCGCCAAAACGCTGGCCGCCCAGGTTACACCTGATGACCTGGCTCAGGGCCGTATCTTTCCCACCCTGTCACGAATCCGTGAAGTTTCACTGGCCATTGGGGTCGCCGTGGCCGAAATTGCCTATCGAGATGGACTGGCAACAGGGACAGAACCGGCCGATCTGGAACAAGCTATTAGGGATTTCATGTACGAACCAGCCTACAGTCCGCTTGTATAAAATGACACTTGCCGCAACCTCCCGGAAACTCGTAGAATCTATAGAGTTACGGGAGGTTTCGCTTTTCTGCGGAAATCGACTAACTCCATGAGACCAAGTTTGATTTTGGCCGAATTATGTACGACAATCTGGCATTTGAGGATTTTGAGCGGGCCTATCGTCGTTCGTTTTGGCGAAAGGTAATTGCCAAAGTCACCGGGCAAACAAACGAGTTATTGCCCTACGACGAAGTCCGTCAGGCGCTGCCTTTCCAAAGCCAGCGCGAGATTGGCTTGCAAACTGTCCCTCTCGACAAGATCGTGGGCAGTGTCGGCCGCTATCGAGATTTTGATCGGGCATTTTTGCCTATTCAACGCCAAACAAGCAAGCGCTGGGTCAACATCCGCAAAGCCCATTACTATGATGTTTCCCTGCCGCCGGTTGATTTGTACAAGATCGGTGAGGTGTACTTCGTTAAGGACGGCAATCACCGGATATCGGTTGCGCGAGAGCGAAGTCAAACCGATATCGATGCCTTTGTAACCGAGATCGATATCCCCTTTCGATTGACGCCCGATATGGACATCGATGCCGTGCAAGGTGAAAAGGCTCATGCTCGCTTCCTCCAGGAAACAGGATTGGGAGAGGCACATCCTGACGTCGATCTCCGGCTCACCAACTCGACCGAATTCGAACGGCTACACGAACATATCAACGCCCATCGTTATTACCTGGGAACGGAGCGGCAGTCTGATGTGAGTTATGCTGACGGCGTTCTCTCCTGGTGCCAAAATGTTTATCTGCCCCTGGTCGAAGCCATAGAAGCTCAGGGATTGCTCCAACAATTTCCCACCCTGACAGCGACCGATCTCTATTTACGTGTCAGCGAGTACCAATGGATCTTGCGTGAGGCTGCTCAGGACGCCGGCCCGGAAGACGATGCCCGCATCGAGGCGACTGAACGGATGGCCGAAATTTACCAGCAACGATTAGTCAGGAGAATCATCCGCACCTTGCGACACGCCACCTGGCTGGATGATATGATCCGGGATAAAGAGCATATCGCTTTTCTGGAGAAGACCCATCTCCTGGAATTGCGGCCGGACGCCAACCTCATGGTCAGCTTGCCCGGCAAGTACGAGAAGGTGCTGGACCATATCGACGTCCATCATTATTATTTGGGTCTGGAACAGCAGAGGGATGTCCACTATTCGGAGGCTGTGGCCTCGTGGTACGACAATGTGTACCTGCCGTTGATTCAGATCGTTCGCGAACAGAACATTTTGCGCACGTTCCCTGGTCGTACCGAAACCGATACCTATATTTGGTTAATCGATCATCGCGAATATTTGGATGATCAAGCTGACATTGGGACTGACTTACTGAATGAGAATTAGCCCTCCGCTCCTCTGGCGCAAGAGGGGTGGGGAATTCTAAGGAACACCCGCCATCGCCAACTCGGCTTGGGTCGCCACAGGCGATCCCGGGTTTAGCTGAATCGCCCGGCTGAATGCCCGGCTGGCGGCGATCTCATCGCCCAATGCTCGTAAGGCGAGTCCGCGATAGAGATAGGTTTCTTCAACATTACGGCCGCCCTGGTTATTCAATATCAAGTCCGTTAGTTCGATGACGTCGTTATACCTTCCGTCGGCGAGGTAAGCCTCGTAAGGCGCAAATTGATACCAGAGCATACGCGGGGGGAGGCTCAATAAGCGGGCCTGGTCGAAGGCCGCGGATGCCGGTCCATAGGAACCTCCATCTTCTGCCAACAAGGCTAGCGCGGTCAGACTCGTTCCCAGATTGAACCAGGCAAACGCATTTTCTTCATCGGCCGCAATCGCCAGCCGGGCGCGATCAGCCGCTCGATGCCACATTTCCCGTTCAGAAGCAAAGCTTTCGCCCAATATTTCGCTCACCGCATCTCGTTGATCGGGTTCGAAGACAACGATGAATGTATCATTGAACTGCTGCCAGAAATATTGAATATCCTCAAAGGTCATGAAGCCGTCTTCCTGCCAAGGCCCCAGGTAGGTATCCCGAACGATAAATTGTTGGGCTCCCTCATCATAGCCGATGAGCGTCAGGTAATGTCCCATCCAGCCTGTGGCCTCATTCGGCACCAATCCTTTCTCAATGATAATCGGAAAGCCGGCCGCTAATAGTTGTCGTAAGAGGGTCAATTCTCCACCGGAATACGCACGGGCGTCGAGATTTGTCTCATTTCGGGCGAATTCAACCATTTCTTGTGGTGTGACGTTGCGATCCTCGTAATTCGGCCGAATCACCGCGGCGATTTCGAATTGATCAACTTCGAGGTCGTAATAATTGAGCACCAACGTCAGATTGGTCGGCCCACAGTTGTTGAACTTCTGGGGGATAATCGGTACCCCTTCCAGGCGGACAAAATCGGGGAGTACAGGGGGTGTTGGACTTGGAGTCAAGGATGGGGCGGCGGTTGGTGTGGGCAAGTGCGGCGCCTCGGTACCTGTGGCCTGGAGAGCAATCGTGGCCGTTGGGAAAGGAGTCGATGTTGCCAGAGCCATAACCAATGCTTCCGAGGTCGGGCCAACCGGCGCGGGGAGCGCTGTCGGCAAGGGAGTCGTGACTGCGGCTAGGACAACCTCCGGCACATAGTGTCGCACACGACCGGGCATGGCGGCTACCAGTCGCGGCAACGACCACCACAGTATGATCGCAGCGACCACAACGACCACTCCGATAATAAGTCCGAATCGCGCGCCTTTACCGAGCATAGAGTCATTATAGCAGACCTGGCTACTTGGCCTGGCGTTCTCATTCTTTGACAAGCTTGGACGACGGGCCAATAATTGAACCCAGTAACCATCACGCTTGAGGGAGTTCACAATCGATGCAAGAAAAAATAGGCTTTATTGGTTTGGGAATTATGGGGCGAGGTATGGCCACCAATCTTCTTAAAGCCGGCTTCGACCTGATGGTCTGG
>JAWOHK010000227.1:0-5395 GCA_046485205.1 Chloroflexota bacterium
CGTCATGACCTTGAAGGCCAAACAGATTGCCCGTGCACAGCGGTTTGAAAGCCACACCAATGCGATGTCTGGCGCGCCAGCAGACCCGGGAGTCATCGCTTACGTGCGCCGCTCGACGCATGACATCCACCTTATCTCGCCCAACGGCACGGGCGACCAACTGCTCTGGACCGCTCCCCAGCCGCAATCGCCATGGCCGGCGTACGCGCTCGCCTGGCGGCCCGACGGCGGCGAGCTGGCCTTCTCCAGCGACCACGAGGAGACGTGCTCGTATTATGAAAGTGATATTTACGCCATTCGTCCCTCCGGCACCGGCTACCGGCGCATCACCAACGCGCCGGCCTGCACCGCGCTCGCCGGCCTGCCCAAAGGCTCCGTAACGGTAGAGGTTAGCGTTTACGCCGCTCCCGGCTCAATGGTCTACGTGCAGGGGGCGCCGGGGGCCAAATTTGCCACCAATGGGACGATGACCTTCGACAATGTCGCTGACTTTGGGCCGGGGGTGCTGCAACGCGCAGTAGGGATTTATGTAAATTACTCAGGGGAGCAGCGTTCCGAGGGCTACCCACCCTATGCGAACGTCCTGCCAAATCAGACGGTGTCCGGAGGCAGCGTCACTATCCCCGGAGTGGGCATCTCTCAGCTCGGCCCCGGCAGTATTGCCTGGAAACCCGACGGCCTGGGCCTCGCCTATGCCATGCGCAGCGGCTCGCGCATCAATCAGATCTCCGCCAATCCGCTCTATGGCTCCATCGGCGAGCAGATCCCGGTGATCGCCGGCGCAGCGCCCAGCCTGGTTGCCTGGGGCCCGGATGCTGCGCACAGCGATCTCTATCTTTACTTCGCAAGGGATGACGGGATCTACCTGAACTCTCTAGCCAACCTGGGTGGTGGCACAAAGCTCGTGGATGTCGTCGCCTTTGTGGGCGAGATGGTGTTCGATATCGAATGGTTGCCTGATGCCTCCGGTTTCCTTTATACCAAGAAGTATGTCAATATGGGGATTTGGACCAACCTCTTCGAGTACAGCTTCGAGACGGGAGAGAGCACTGAGATTACCGATCTTCCCGACGACAATGAAGCGCGTGCATTCAGCCTCTCACCCGATGGTCAGCAGATCGTCTTCGAGTGGGTAACGCAGCCGTGGGATCCGACCAGCAGCCTGTGGATCATTAACCGTGATGGCACGGGCCAGCACAAGCTTGCCGACGATGCCGGCCGTCCAGCCTGGGGCCGAACCCCAGCGCCTCTTAATAAGCGCGGCTATATACCGATGGTGCTGAAGTAGAGTGCCCGGTTCTCGCCTCAGTTGCGGTAACATCTACATTCATGCGAAGATGAACGATAAGTCTTCATCTTGCCAAGATTAAGAGGAGGTTGCATCCGTGTAATTAGCTTTGAGGCCTTCTTAATCAGCCTTCTTCAACTGCTAGATAGTTTAAATAAACACTCGGTTTTTTAGCCTGCATCACCGGATGAACAAAAGTTGACTCAGCGAATCCTTCCATCTGGCTCCCCCAATCACAAAAAATAGCGCAAAATATACATAATACGTCTTTTACACACTGGAGAGGTGTTGTGTATGAACGCTATGTACCATGCCGGTAAAACTTAACTGTCGCGCAATACGCAACAAATCATTCGTGCCGCCCAACGCGGCCAGACAACCGTTTCGGTCCGACCATCATGCCGGCCGAGTCCATCGTCGAGAGCGAGACCGATTGACCGCGCAGCGCCATCATGGCGGGTGCATGGACTGGCACTCTGTCGACGCCATCCCCGCTGCCGGGGAACTCGATGGCGACCTGGAGCCGGGCGAAGCTATTCCCGCAGCCCTGGATTATCTCGGTGCGCCGAACAGTCGCTGGTGGCAGATCGAACGCGGTGAGGTGGACCCCAGCAGTTACCTGCCGGATTCGGCTCACACGCCGACAACTATCCTAACGGAATTGATCTTCTCCCACAGCGACGACTGGTTCCTGTTTCCGGTCACAGCGCGTGCCGGGCATGTGGTCACCATGGAAACTCTCAAAGTGACCGACGCCTTTGGGCGCGAGTACGATAGCGAGCAGATGGCCGGCGGTGACGAGCGCTTGTGGCCCGGTTTGCAGCCACCGTCGGGGTGGTCGCTATTCAGGACGGCGGGGATTAATCCGGATGAGTCCGGTCTCTCGGATGAGGCGCTGGTGCTATGGCACGTGGCCGAGATTCCACTGGAGAGTGGTCCTATCGAGCGGGTTCAATTCGGCCTGGACGAAGAATCGAACCTGTTTGGGCAGTGGAACGCATGGCCGATGGCAGCGAGGTGGCATCGCGTAAGGTGGACAACCAGACGAAGAGCAGCATCCGAAGTTCAAGACCGACAAACAGGTTGGCGCTGGACCGGTGGCCCGCGAATTCGTCTACATTCCGGGCCAGGGGGCGGCGACACATTGGCACCTCTACGAGATCGCTAAAGCTCAAGACGATGGGCAGCCGCGGCGGTTGGAGCAGCGGCGCCTGCTGGATCTCACTCGCGAACGGCCGTGGCCTTTGCTCCTACCGGAAGCCGAGGTCTTAAAAGCCGAGACGGAGGAGACTGTCCATTTCATCGAGCCCCTCGCCATACCTGACAGGTTTTTTGAAACCTGTCAGGTGTTTAACAAACGTTAGGCGTTGGTCGGCGCTTCACTCCCGCCGGTCGCCAAGTGCCGCCGCACGTAATCCTCGACCAGCAGCAACGCCCCGCCGGCATGTTTGATCGTCTGGAGCAAGGCAGTCATGGAGCTAACTTCTTCGACCTGTTCGGTGACAAACCATTGAAGAAAATTATGGCTGGTGTGGTCACCTTCGGTCTGGGCGATGCTCACCAGGTCGTCGATCTGTCGTGTAACGTGCTTCTCTTGTTCCAGGGCAAACTCGACGGCATCGGCCACGCTTGAAAACTCGTTACGGAGCTTCGGCACCGCGGGAATAGTGGGTTTGGCCCCCGCCTCGAGCATGAAGCGAACGAATTTCATCGCGTGTTCTCGCTCCTCTTCCGATTGGCGATAGAAGAAATTTGCCAGGTCGGGCAAGCCCTCTTCATCGAGATACACTGCAATGGCGATATATTGCGCCGAGGCTGTAAATTCGCTGGCGATCTGGGTGTTCATGGCCTCGACCGTCTTTTCCTTGATGATCATCTTTAAACCTCCTCTAACATCAGATCCGATTGATTTGTCCATTCAGTCTGTTTGGTCAATTGACGACTTAATTCATCAATATTAACGGTAGCCTTATTCCATTCGCCGCCGGATGTCTCGTGCAAGACGACGGATGCTTCCACCAACAGGACTTTGGGCAGCTTTTACGATCGCCCGATATTGCCGGCCCGGCACCACGATCACTTTATTTCCGGCCAGCGCGGCCAGCGATTCGTCCACTACCTGTTCAGCGGTCATCCATAATACATCCGGTATCTGATCCCGAGTAAACCCTTCATAATCTGGTGTGTCATGGAACTCGCTGTAGAAAAATCCCGGGCAGAGAGCCTGAACTCTGACTTCCGTTCCAGTCAGTTCGCTCTGCAAAGCTTCGGAAAAGTTATTGAGGAAGACCTTGGACGCGCTGTAGGTAGCTCCGCCGGGAGATGGAAAAAAGGCGGAGACGGAGGAGACATTGATGATGGCTCCGGCACCCCGTTCGACCAAGCCCGGCAAAGCGGCCCGCGCCAGTGCCACAGCAGCCAGATCGTGAACCCGGATCATATCCAATTGCCGGTTTACGTCGGCCTCAATGAAATTACCGCGTGTGCCAAAGCCGGCATTGTTGATGAGCAAAACCAGATCGGTTGCATATTCAATGTGTTTCGAGACTCGTGAAATATCGTCGTCGACAGTCAAATCCGCCACCAACACCGCGGCCGAGATAGGGTGAGCATTCGTTAATTCTTCCGCCAAGTCTTGCAAGCGTTCCTCACGCCGGGCAACCAGTATCAGGTCAAAACCTGCCGCCGCCAGCCGCCGGGCATAGACTTCGCCGATGCCGCTGGATGCGCCGGTGATCAACGCCCGGCCGCGCGGTAGAATTTCGCTTAGATTCCCGGCTGATCGGGATTGCCTGCGCCGACTGGCATAGGCGAGTGCGATCGCCACGCTTCCCAGAGCAAGCGCCGCACTGGTCAGACGCGATTTTGATTGGGTGTTACTCATGCTGCTTCCTCCGGTGAAACGATCAAATCATGGATATGCCCCACAGCCCGGCCGGTGTCTTCCGCATCAACGACGACGCTGAGGCCGCATTCCGTCGATCCCTGGGCGATGGCGATCACATTCACCCGCTGATCGCCCAGGCGGCTGAAGACGCGCCCGGCGATGCCCGGCGTGCGCTGGATGCCCGCGCCGACGATGGTGATAATGGCGATGGCGTCCTGGGCCCAGATGCGCTCGATATCGCGGCGCAACAGTTCTTCGGCGAAAGCCTGCTCCAGACTGCCGACGACGGCCGCAGCCGAAGCCTCCGGCACGATGAAGCAGATGGATTGTTCCGACGATGCTTGGGTGATCAACAATACACTGACGTCTAGCCGGGCCACCGCGCCAAAGGTACGGGCGGCGATACCCGGCACGCCGATCATCCCTTTGCCCTCGACGGTGATCATGCTGACTCCCTTGATGGCCGTCACCGCTTTCAGCGCGCCGTTCGCCTCCATGGCCTCGCCGAAGATCACCGTTCCCGGATGGGTCGGGTTAAAGGTGTTCTTGATACGCAAGGGGATACCGTTTTCGACACAGGGCCGCATGGTCTTGGGATGCAAAACCTTGGCTCCATAGTAGGCCAATTCCGACACCTCGCGGTAACTCAGCGTGGGTATTGAACGCGCGCCGGGAACAAGACGCGGATCGGCCGTCATCACGCCATCGACGTCGGTCCAGATCCAGACTTCATCGGCATCCAGGGCTTGGCCCAGGATGGCCGCACTGAAATCGGATCCGCCGCGGCCGAGCGTCGTCGTCAACCCGTCGGCCGTCGCGCCGATAAACCCGGTTATGATGGGTATACCCCCTTCTTTTAGTAGGGATCCCAGGCGGGCCACGCTTTTCTCATTGGTCTCCAACAGCCGGGGTGCGGCCCCTTGGAAGTTATCGTCGGTGACGATCAATTCAGTGGCGTCGATGGCTTCGGCGTCATAGCCCAACTCCCGCAGATAAGCGGCCAGGACGCGCACGCTCATCTGCTCTCCCATGCCGCTGATGGCGTCGAGCGCGCGCGGCGTCAGTTCGCCCAATACGCTGACTGCGCCGCACAGGGTGACGTAACGGTCGATGAATCGCTCGATCTCGGCCAGGATCAACTGGCGCTCGCCCTCCGGTGACAGTAACCTGTCGATAGCCTCATAGTGAACGTCTCGCAACTGCCTTGATATTTTATGATA
>JAWOHK010000094.1:0-10142 GCA_046485205.1 Chloroflexota bacterium
TCTTTTTGAGGCTGTCAAGAGCGGGGCGAGCGGCTACTTGCTGAAGAGCCAGCCCGCCGAACGTTTTCTGGAGTTGCTCGCCCAGGTGGAGCATGGCGGAGCGGCGCTGCCGGCTGAGCTGGCTGCCCGGTTGCTCGATGAATTCGCCCGCCTGTCCCAGCACGTCGAGATGCCGGTGGAAGACTCATCCGCCGATCTAACCGCCCGCCAACGGGAGATTCTCATCCTGGTCTCCCAGGGCCTAACCTATCAACAGGTGGGCGAAACCCTCCACCTGAGTGAGCCGACCGTCCGCTATCACATGCGGCAGGTCCTCGATCGGTTGCATCTCGAGAACCGCGCGCAGGTCATCGCCTACGCGACTCGCCACGGGCTTACCTCATCCAGCACTGACTGATTCCGAGGCCACCCATACCCTACACCCCTTCTATGAGGATTTAAGTTACCGGCCTAACCAAATCCTTTTCACATTTAGCACTATTGCTTCCGCAGTCCAAAGACTATCG
This sequence comes from Chloroflexota bacterium, assembly GCA_046485205.1. Taxonomy (GTDB): domain Bacteria; phylum Chloroflexota; class Anaerolineae; order Promineifilales; family Promineifilaceae; genus Promineifilum. The sequence continues at coordinate 507 of JAWOHK010000094.1, forward strand.
CGTCCGCCAGTGACAGCCCGGCTCTCTTTCGCTATTGTGTGATCAAGCCCCGAGAGATGTGCAAAGAGAGGCAAAAATGTCTGCTCATTCCTGTGTGATCCTGTATGGCAATTCGGTGTTCCTCGCCGGTATTAAAGCCGAGCTCGAGCTTGACCCTGAGATAGGGTTGATCGTGATTGATGCCGGGACAACGGGCCTCGTGGAAAGGATCCGCGATCTCAGTCCGCGCGCCCTGCTCTTTGACCTGGCCGAGAGACAGGCGGAGCCGGCTGTCGCGCTGCTGCGTGAGCTGCCCGGTCTGCTGTTGATCGGCGTGGATCCGGATCGCGATGAGTTGTTAGTCCTATCCGGCACTTCACAACAGGCGCTGAGTGCGGCTGATCTGGTCAACATCATCCACCCAAATCATTCACATCAGGAGACAAGGGCGTAGGCAATCAACGATTCAGCACGTGGGACAACAAATTACAAGACGAAGGTGAAAATTATGAACCGCACAACAGTTACCCGACGAGATTTTCTAAAGATTCAAGGTGCATCGGCCATCGGTCTGGCCTTAGCCGGCAGCGGCGTTTATCGATCTGCCTTGGCTTCGGAAACCTGTTCTTCTAAAAACCCCTGCGTTAAAAAGAACGCCCCCGACCAACAAAACAAACTGTTTGAGAAACTTGAGACCTGTTGCATTAATGAGCCGCTGGCCGAAGACGAGATGCGCATCACTTTTCTGGGCACCTCGTGCACGCCAATGATCGCCCAGCAAGGGGTCAGTGTTTATGTTGAAGTCGGCCCGACTCACCCGGTTACAGCTTCAACCGGACGCGTGTTCAATGAGCCGGCGGACTACGCTATGTTCGACTGCGGCATGGGTTGCCTAACCAATTACATCGCCGCGGGCATTCCCTATTCCCGGATGGATAAGATCTTCATCGCCCACCTGCATGCCGATCACATGAGCGACCTTTCCGCCATCTACTGTTTCGGGGAATCGGCCGATCGCAAGAAACCACTTTATGTATGGGGTCCGAGTAAAGCCAACATCCCCGATCCCGTCTCCGGCGAGATCTATGAAGATGGGGTCAGGGAAACCCTGGAACACTTTCGAGCATTGTGGCGCTGGCACACGGAAGCCTTCAGTTTCACGAGCAACGGCACAAAGGAATATCTGGCGGATGTTCTTCCCACTTTACGCGAGACGTGGGGCTTGCCTGAGAGTGTCGATCTGACGCCGGTCGGCAAATACGCTACCTATCAGGATCCGCCCAATGATGCCTACGCCCTGGTGCCCATCGAATTGAATTGGGAGACGGTCGGCGGCGTCGCCTATGATAATCGGACCACCGGGTTGAAAATCACCCACTTTCCGGTCATTCATTGCCGGCGGGGCTCTGTTGGCTACAAACTGGAATTCACCCCGCCCAATCATCCTAATAAAACGTTTTCCATGATCTACAGCGGCGACACCAAGCCCAACTGGACCATGGTCAGCCAGGCAGCGGGCATCGACATCTTAGTCCACGAGATTGTTATGCCACCAGACGCATGGACGGCGAAGTTTTTGCATGTCGATAGAGAAGCCGTGATTGGCAATCCGAATCTTCCCTACTTTTCGGATGTCCAGAATAGTTCGCACACGACGCAAAGCGCCTTTGGTTATCTTCTCAACCAGATCGATCCCCGGCCACGCCTGACGGTCGCTACGCATTTTCAGGCTACGGACGATACGATCGAAAGTGCCCGCCAGAGTTTGGACGCTTACTGTATTCCGCGCGAATCGTACACCTTTGCTTCAGATTTCATGGTGTTCAATGTCACCCAGAACAAAATCAGACAGCGCAGGTTGGATGTTTCCCGGCACGAATACCCCTATGGATTATCGCTTCCGGGTACTCCCGAAAGCCCCAAGTACTTCAAACTCGTCTGGAATGAGAGTTTGGGCAAGTACGTCAAAGCAGGCGATCCGGAAGCGCAGTTGCTCCTGGATGACCAGATCGAAGCCGGCCCGACGACGTATGACAAGGCCGGCTACTGGCCGGGCGAGGAGTACGATCCTCAGTGCGGATAACGACCTTGACCCGGAAGAGGCAGTGACGACGAGTTCTAACAGGGATGAGTCTAGGGCTCCGTGTACTCGGAAGGACGAAGAAAACAATGAACGTTTAGAACAGCATTCGATTGACTCTAATGGTAAGCCTCGCGTTGCTATTGGCCTCCTGCTCGACCTGGAAGATCGCCCGCCAATGCGCGAAGGATGAGCCATACTGCATGGAAGTGAACCAGCCGGAGCTTAGGGATATGTGGGGCGAGCCCTATGACTGCCTGCCGCCGCTGAACCTGGAAAACGAGAAGATGTGGCTGGCCTTTCGCACCTATCTGGAACCGGCTACGAAAACCGGACCAGACGACAATGAGTTGGTTGATGACCAGGCCATCTATTTCGGACCTTACTTCAACGAACCATGAGCGAGATGAGCGACCGCTTGCCGCCGGCATATAAAAAACAAGGCAAGAAAATGAATTCCTAACCCAGGTCTCGGCCCCGACGATTACTCGCTGGTTTGGGTTTAGCTACTTTTTTCATGTTCGCGCTGATGCTGGCTCTAACCCAATTGTAACGGCCAGTTTATTCAGAGGGTCTTGATCCTGCCGTGGAGCCTCGCGGTATCGAATTGATGCCAATGCCTACGCCGATTCTATCGCTTCCCGGCGAAAAGGTGGAGCTATATGGCGATGAGGAGATTATCCTCTCGTTCTGCCAGGCCAACGACCAGAAGGTCATGGATATCACGCTCATCAACAACAACTTGTGGACGATCCAGTTGGAGATCTAGTGGCCGGCATATTTCTGGCCTGACAGGATCGCCAACGCGACCGTTACCCCTGAGCAAATTGAGCAATCTGCTTACCAACACGTTCAGCTATCCGGCCATTACCTGATTGAAATAAAGACTTTCGGCCCGAGCGAATATGAATTCGTCATCCGTGGAACCGCCCCACGATCGAGCGGGAGAAGCTCGACGAACACGAAACCCATACCGGCACCTCCCCTGACAATCTCCGACCCGTTGAGCGCCAGGCAGACCGGTAGTGGGGTTGACCGGGTATACAGGGTTTACCAATCGGTTACGGCCAAGTAAAAAATGGGGTTGAATGAAGGTGCGACGCCCTTCTTATAAGTTGAACGGAAACACACAGTACAAGGGGCTGAGAACCTGAGGCCGGATTCCTTGAGCATTCCCATATGAACAGCCCATTCCTAACGATAATCCCGAGTTGGGGCAAGTAGACCGTTTTCAATGCGAAATACGGGTGTCCTTGTCCCAATGGTGGGGGAAACCCCTATATCCAAGCATACAATACAGGGCAAAATAGAACTATAAAAATAACTAGTCCGGGGAGCCACCCCAACAGAACTTTGTCGATAGACAGGAGAGACTATGCTTGCCTTTGTTCTGAGCGGCGGCGGGAGCCGCGGCGCCTTGCAGGTCGGCGCTCTGAAGGCCCTGATGGAAGCGGGCATCCAGCCTGACATGGTGATTGGTACTTCGATCGGCGCGGTCAATTCCGTGTTTTTCGCGGCCGATCCGACCCTGCAAGGGGTCATGAAGCTGAAACAACTTTACGAAATAATCATGCCAGATGACGTTCTTCCCGGCGGGAACAAGGTTGCTGCCCTAAACCTGGTAATGCAATTGCCGCACTTGTTCAGTAACGACCGCCTCCAGCTGCTGCTAGAGGAACACCTGCCGCTGCAGATCTTCGGCGAGTTGAAGATACCATGCTATGTAGTGGCTACGGACATGGACACCGGCGAGAACCGGGTATTCGGCGATCACCCAGACGACCGGTTGATCGACAGCCTGATGAGCAGCACGGCCATGACGCCACTGCTTCCATCGTGGGAAGTGGAAGGTCGCGTATATGCCGACGGAGGACTGGGCGCCATGCTGCCGGTACTCGAAGCGGTTGAGCGCGGGGCAACGGAACTCATCGCCCTCAATCTGACCGCGCAGCTCCAGACGCCCGAAGAGCGGAAGACGCTCATTGACACATTGACCCACGTCATCGACCTGTTGCTCCAGTCACAGGTCTTTAGTCAGGTAGAGGCTGTTAAGCGCGACGACCAGGTTGCTCTGGACGTAATCGATCTCAATACCGAGCAGTACCAGAACATGCGCTATGGTGATAACCTCATCGAGACCGTCGAGTATGGTTACAACCTGATGCGCGAGACAATCGAGCATTCGCATCAGGAGACGGAGGTCCTGAGCAAGCGGCTGTACCGCCGCTGGAGGAAGGTGACGCCGGCGAGCCAGGCCGAGGCGGCCACACCAGTCGTCGGCGATCCGGTGCGCTCCAGGCAGACCAGCCTCGCACGGCGCGCCGCGTACTCGGTCCGGCTCTATCGCCACACGGCATGGATGGTTATGAGGCGCGGCCCGGTGATAATGATGCAATTGCCGCTGAAATTGCCGGGTATGGGTCTGATGTGGCGCGGTGGCAAGCGCGTGACCGGCCTGATCCAGAACTACAAACTGTTCCGGTCGATCGTGCGTTCGGTATCGCATTTAGCGGCGGCCCGCAGCCTGATCCAGTAATCGCGGCACGCCGTGTCGCCAGCCTTTCGACAAAGCATCCCGACCGGCGCTGCTAAAGCATCAATCGAGGATACTCTTTTTTCACCAGAAACGTTCGCTTAACGGGTGGCCGCCGGCTCAGTCGGTCTATAACTCCCCACCACCTGCGGCGTGTTTTCCAGCATCTCCGATTTTCGCGGGTTGTCAATCGTCAGGGCTATATCAGCATTCAGCGGTTCTACATCTATGCTGAGCGGGGACTGACGAGCCGTCACGTGGCTATCTAGCTTTATCAAGACCGAATTCAGTTCGAATACCAATAGACATTGCTGGCTTCGTTCGATTTTTAATGCTTAAGAATCCCGATTGTAGGCAACCCGATACTCCCTGAAGGTTAGGCGTCATGGGGATGCAGAGTCCGTATTCGTGTTCTGGCGAACCTAATACTTGCTTATACGTCGCCAGATGGGTTAAGCTTTCTTCGGCACGCGCCTATAGGCGGCGACTCTACTTTCGGTCACCTAGCACAATCTGGAGGGACTCATGCTCGACTCTAATCATGGCTGGCTGCTGTTGACGGCGATGGCCTCTGGCGTCTTGTGGCTGATCGCCTATCTTCTGATCATCTACCGCGGCTTTAAGGACCACTCTTACGGTATGCCGGTCGTTGCCATGATCGGCAATCTGGCGTGGGAGATAATCTTTGGGCTCGGCATCGAAGCCGACTGTCCAGCGACCTGGTCGTCGTGCCCGAGCACCATGCAGGTCCGAGACTTTGTCTGGCTGCTGTTCGACTTCATTATTCTATACACGATCCTGAGGTACGGCCGCAAATACTTTAGCGGCATCCTGCAGAGGTACTTTGTCGTAATTGTAGTAGGAGGCATCGCGGTTGCCTTTGTCTTGATCTACAGCATCATACAAGAGTTCTGGATTCAGAACGTATGGGGCCTTGTGATCGATGGTCAGACACCAGCATTCGTGTCCCTCAAGATTCAAGGCGGTAGCTACTATACTGGCTTCGGCCTGAACTTGATCATGTCCATCCTGTTTGTGTTCATGATTATTCAACGTGGGACCGTGGAAGGACAGTCGATCTACATCGCCATAAGCAAGTGGTTGGCATCGTTAGCTGCGTACGGTTTCATGGTGGCCGACGGCCTGCAGTCACCGGTAGTGAACATACTGTATGCCGTCGTCTTTGTGTTTGATGTGCTCTACGTCTGGCTGGTATACAACCAATCGAAAGCTGAAGGTATCAATCCATGGCGTCGGGTGTAATCTGAGACGGTAAGTAAAATACCTTGAGAGCTGGGCTATTCACTTATAGAGTGATTGTCAATAGCCTCAAGTTCAGCCCGGATGACCTGTGCCTGAGTCGTGGCTTCGTCGCTGCCTGTGAACCGGCCGACGGTCTCCAACGTTGACGCCTTCTCCAGAGGCATGCCTATTGTGTCTGCCTGGACAACACTCATTTTCCAAAGCTTCTGTGCCGCCCCGTGTTTGCCCGATAACCACTTGTGGATGCCTTCGTAGCGCAAAGAGCGAGCGCGTGCAAACGGGTATTTACGCGCATAGCTCTTCAGAATCTGGCACGCTTCCCTTACTTCTGCTCGGGTCGCATTGCCCTCCGGCCACAAGCGAAGTCTGACCTCTGCCGGCGTCGAGAATACATCCACCAAGTCATACTTGAATTTAGATCGATGTATGGCCTCAACAAGCCCGTCAGTCCACTCCCTTGCACTCGTGAGCAGACCCAATTCTAGAGCGTACCGCGCCTGCATGCTGTGCCATAGTCGTTCATCGATAATCAGATGCTCGCTATGCATATTCATGGTTCGTTCGACGTCACGCAAACAGCTACCGGCTTCCTCGAGTTGTCCACTATCCAGGGAGTTGAAGAACTGGCCGCCGCGCGACCAGATCTGATGGCGCGTGTTTTCGTTTCTAAGGGCGGTGGTATAGAGCTCTGTCCACTGATGGCCGGCAAGGGCAAGATAGCCCAGACTGGTTGTCACCTGAGGCAGCATCCACGCGGCAACCCCCCAAAGTCTCCAGTCACCAAGTTGAACGTTAAGGTCCATTGCCTCGGCTAATTCGGACAAACAACGATCCCACTTACCATACCACAGGCTATATGAGGACAGGGCAATCTGAACCCAGGCCGTTGTAGGCCAGTGATCAAGATCACCAGCCAGCGTCAGGGCGCGTTCGCGATACGCTTCAGCGAATCGTGTCAACGTCAGGTAGCCCATCGTCGTGGACAGGTTGGCATATCCCCGAACCATCTCAGGCGAACGCCCACTTTTTTCAGCAAGGTTCAGTGCGGCGACGACTGAGTAGAACGATGACAACTCTTCGCCGGTGTTGTAGTAAACCTCTGATATCCGATCGAGACTCATCGCCGCCTCTCTGAGTTTAGTAAGCTCTTCTTCATCCTCAATAGCAGGACCAAGAGAAAACTGCCCGTTCCTGAGCTGGCGCATGAGCGCACCTATTAGACCCACCGATATACCTAGGTTCGATTTGGGGATGGGATAACCCAGTAAGGACAAAGCCTCTTCGTAGTGAGCTTTGCTTTCACTGGTGCGGGTCAAGCGATAGGTAGCCTCTCCCAACAAACGCTGCCACGTCGCTCGCTGCTCGGGCGCCATATCATGGCCGAGTCGTGAGGCTTCGTTCAGGAACTGAATCGCCTCCTCGTTAGCATACTCGCGCAGAGCATTCTCGCCTGCTTTACCATAGTAGACAGCCGCCTTAATACGATCATTCGCCTGCGACCAATGGTAGGCCAAAAGAGTAATGGTGCGATTGTCGCCATTCTCCAACTCACGTTCATACCATAACGCGATGCTTTTGTGCAGCCCTTGACGTTGGGAGGTAGTCATTGAGGCATAGATGACTTCCTGGGTCAGAATATGCCTGAAAAGGTAGGTGAGCTCCGGATCGCCTGATTCCAGGATAGTGAGTTCCAGTCGTTCCAACTGAGCGAGGCTGGCACGAATCCGATCGGCGTCCTGCGTTGCCGGATAGACATCCCGAAGGATCTTATAAGTAAACAATCGGCCGATAACACTGGCAACTTTGACGGTTAACTGTTCCTGAGGCTCAAGGCGGTCGATTCGACTGGTAATGACTCCCTGGATCGTGTCAGGGAAATCAACCACTGCCCTATCTGACCCATGTACAAACTTCACGACCCCATTCTCCGACGTAATCAGCTCTGCTCCATACAGCGCATTGGTAAGCTCAACGGTGAAGTAAGGATGACCTTCCGCCTTGGCATAAATGAAGTCGAGAACATCCCCATCCACGACGTCCGCTTCCATCTGGCAGGCGATCATCTGTTCGGTATCTGTTATCGGCAGAGTGTCTAGCTTAAGTTCTAATGTCGCTGATATGCTGCGCAGAGCATCTAATTCGGCTGATGTCGCGTCGAATTGCGGCCGCATAGCCATGACAACAAGGGTCGGTTCTAGTTCGAGACTCATGCGCCGGATCAATCCCATCGAAAGCGAATCTAACCATTGGGCATCATCAATAATCAACAGGAGAGGCAAACCGTGGGAAACCTTGCGGAGCATGCTCAGAATGAGTTTCTGGGTATTAAGCAATCTTCCTTCACCGCTCATCTGCTGAATGAGTTGATTCTCCGGCAAGTGAAGGGCCAATAACGGGTTAAGCAGGGGGGCCAGATCTCGCACATCGGGATCGAGCCACTGTAGTAATGTGTCCGTTTTGACTTGCTTATCCTCAGATGCGGTGAGCGCTGTCGCACGGTGTGCGATCTGCTGCAGAATGGGTTGCCAGGGCAGGTAAGGCGTCGTCTGCTCAATCGCATCCCCCACACCAACCAGCACGACAATCTCCGATTGATCCTGCTTACTTGCCTGGCTCAGCAAATCGGCGATCAGGAGCGATTTACCGACTCCAGCGCTACCTTCTACCAAAAGAAGGGTCGAGACCCCGCCGCACAAAGCGGACAATCTCTCGGAGATAAGCTCACTCTCAGCAACTCTACCAATCATCTCAGGCTGGCGGGTTCGTCCGATTGCATTGACCCTGACCGGCTGTTGCCCAGCCAGACGCCAGACCTTGAGGGGCTGCTCGATTCCTCTAACTGCTACGGGTGATATAGGCTCCAGGGCGAAGGCGGTTTCAATGTCTTGTGCGACGTAGTCTGAGACGAGAATCATACCGGACTCAGCGGCTGCCATCAGCCTTGCGGCCACATTCACTTCACCTCCCAGTAAGCTGTAGGTACGGCGGTGTGGACTGCCATAGGCCCCAGAATAGACAACGCCACGGCTGATGCCGATTTGAATACTCTCTAAAAAATGAAATTCCTCAGCAAGGCGATTGAGTCTTAGGGCAGCCGCTGCGGCGCGCTTCGAATCATTTTCATGGGTGACCGGGGCACCAAAGGCCATGTATAACAAACTTCCCTTGTCCCCCATCGCCACCTGGACAAGGTAACCTTCGTAGCGATCGAGAATGGTTTGGGCCGCGATCATGAATTGGTTGAGTTTGTCTCCCGCGGCCTCGTCATTATCATAATCAATGCCGCTGAAGCCCAGGAACATCGACACTGTTGGCCGCAAATCTGCCAGAAACATCTCGCTGCTTTCGCTAATGCGTTTGACTACCGGAGGTAGCAGCCAACACTGCGCCAATTGGTCAGTCACCGAAATCGGTGTACCAATGGGCAGGGGCTGAAGGCGTGACAGCAGGCTCTTTATCGTTGCATAACGCTGTCCCCTGTGGAGTCGCCACTCTCCGATTGAAATATCCACCGGCAAGCTGTCCACTACTTCGGCGGAAGCAATGATTTCGCCTCGAAACGCCAGCTCTTCCGCGGTCGCCATACGATCCAGTGTCTGACCAGCCAGGGCCTCCATCATGTAGGAGTCAGGATCGCCAAGCAGAAATCTCCGGGCAGTTCCCGAGGCAATACCGACCTTGATTGCCATGGGGATGGTCGTGCCGCGAGGCGTGGAGATAGAATCTATTTCGTGCATCGCTGCTTGCATCTCCAAAGCACAGCTAATAGCCCACTCTGCTG
>JAWOHK010000121.1:0-9715 GCA_046485205.1 Chloroflexota bacterium
GCGAACTGATGTACTCGACGCCGGGCGTGGGGATCACCCGCTGGTTCGATCCGTCGGCGTCCATAACGACCAATTCAGCCGCGGGCCAGCGGACAAAAACCAGTTGTCGCCCGTCAGGTGACCACGCTGGTTCGGTTTCCGGCTCAGCCGTCCGGGTAAGATTGGTCAGGCGGGTTCCGATAGGCGTCGCCGTAAAGATATCGTCGTCGCGAACATAGGCGATCAACGATTCAAGCTGAGTTGCGGGCTGCCGCGGCGTCATCACAGCCGGTAAATACAACCGGACAGTCATTTCCTGGGAGGCGGCCGTAAAATAGTAGGCCGCGCCGGGTCCGTCGTCCATGTAATCATTGATTTCCGGCGCGCCGGCGAGCAGCTTGTTGCCCGACAGGGCCACCGATCGGCCAAACTCGGCATCGTTCCGGATATCATCAGGCTGTACGGCCGGGACTTCGTTCCAATTATTACCCGACACGCGGTGGAAGAGATACACCGTTCCGGCGAAGTCCATGAGCGGGCCAAACGCGTTCTTCGAACCAAGGGCGACTTGATCCCCATCGATGCTGACCGAATCCACCTCGAACGGCCGCTCGTCGGTGTCTGGCTCCAACCGCGCCCGTTGGACCCAGCGACTGCCTTCTCGGATGAAGATGTAGGCGTAACCCGGACGGGGCAGAGCCTCATACGCCCGGCAAGCCGCGATCACCGCCTGTTGGCCGTCAATGTCGATGGCGCAGCCAAAGTTGTCGCCAGGTTCGCCGTCGCCGGGTTCCAGCTTCTCGGCGAAGGACCAGATGTGATCGTCGCGAGTGTAGACATAGACCGCCCCGGTTTGATCCGCTCGCTGGAAATCGCCCGGCGCGCCGACGAGGGCGATATCGCCCGCCAAGGCCACGGCCGCGCCAAAATTGATGTCAGCCGGGGCCTCCGGCGCGGACAGCTTGCCCTGTTGCGTCCAGGTGTTGCCGGTACGGGTGAAGACGTAAGCCGCCTCGTTGGTGCCCCCGTCTGATTTCCAGGCTCCGGCCAGCAGCGTGTTGCCTGCCAGGTCGACCGAAGCCCCGAATAGATTGTACTCGACCAGATCGGCCGGCGAGAGCTTGACGGATTCCGACCAGTTCTGGCCGCTGCCGTTGAAGATATAGACCGCCCCGGCGTCGAGCTTCGTCCCCTGGTTGTTGCCGAGCGCGCCTACGGCCAAGGTATCGCCGTCCAGGGCGACGGCCGACCCGAACGCGGTGAAGGCCGCGCGATCGGTCGCCTGCAGGCGTTGGGCCTGTGTCCATTGCTGCCCGACGAGGTTGAATAGGTAAACCGCGCCGGTGTAACTCCCCACTTCGTTGTTCCAGCCCGGCGCGCCGATGGCGGCCGTGTTGCCCTCCAGGGCGAGGCTGAGCCCGAAATCGTGCCTCGTCGCGCCGTCCCCAGCCAGCAGTTTTGCCGATTGTTGGAAAAGGGGTGGCGAGGTAGCAGAAGCCGAGAGAAAAATCAAGAGGGCGAAGCAGGATGAAAGGACCAACACAACGCGAGAAGCAGGTCTTGAATTCATGGCTCCCTCCAGGACATGTGACGGTATGATCACGCCTAGAATGCCCTACACCAGCATTTTATCATATCTTATGCCGAGCACAATCGGATCTGGGGTAAAAGGTCCCGGCGTCTTCTGGTGTCGTAACCCGCTTTATAATAGCACGAGCCTATCTTGGTTGGAATTATTGTTTGAAACAACGCAACACCCTATCCCCAAGAGTCAAATGACCATGACACCTCCAGGCTGGTTCGTGATTCCGGCGGGCTTGCCGAAATTCTGGGTCGCACCATCATTGGCTTCGCAGTCGATCCGGCTTGGGTGCCGGCCGGCCGGGCCGATATCGGCATATAAATGGCCATTCGTAGCTATTGACCGTTACCTCAAGCGGGAATAAACTACGCGGGTCGTGTTTGTCCCGCTAATCCCCGGGGTGGGGACAGCTGGAAATAACCTTTTTGTCAGCTAAAAGTTAATGACGCGCTGTTGCCCGACGACTGAGCCGTTTGGTTCGGGTTAAGATGACGCATAAGTGGACTGCCTTAATTTTGCTTATGGTTCTCCTGGCCGGTTGTTCTCAGGAGACCCGATCGGACCATGCCGAACGCTCGGTAGCCCTGGCCAGGACCGTTGCCGCCGAGTCCGGTGACATGGCCGCAACGGCGGTTGTAGAAGCCGCCGGTACGTCCATGGCCGCGGCCGCCACAGCGATCACCTACGAGATGTCGGTCATTAGCACCCACACCGCACCGACCCCGACTCCCTGTTACCTCTCGTTTTCAGCCGACAGCAACATCGCCCAATTTATACCAATGACCGGCGAGGTACTCCAGCTTGCTATCTCAGCGACCGTACCCAACAGTCCCCTGATCGCTCTGGCACCGGAAATGGTCCGCGTGGGCGGGGAGCTCAATTTGAATCCTTACTATATTGCCGCCCACGCCGCGCTGGAATCGGCCTGGGGTACGAGTGAAGTCGCCCGGCGTCATCACAACCTTTTTCATTTTGGCGCGACCGACACTTGCCCGGTTGAGTGCGCCATGTACTACAACAACCCGGCCGAAGGCCTTGAGCATGTGATGAGCCACATCAGGCAGCATTATTTGACGGCCGGCGGCGCTTATTACCAGGATGCTACCACGCTGCGGGCGCTCAATCGCAGCCTTAAGCCGGACCAGAGCTGGTCGGTTGGCGTGGCGGGCTACATGAATGTCCTCGCCGCGGCCACCGCTTTTTGCCCGCTTCCCGCCGAGAAGTGACCTCCTTATCAACAGGCTAAAGCCTCTTGCCTTTGCGGAACACTCTTCTATAATGCCTTTGTGAACACCCTCATCAAATTGCGAGAGATTGCCGTCCACACGGATCTCGAACCGGCTGAAGAGGTTGTGCGGCCAACACCCCTCATCCTGGCCCGCGCCACGCCCCGGCCATGTCTCCACACAAGGGAGGATGCATGAGACTGACCCACGCCATACCCCGACCAACCCCCGGTCGTGGCCCGCTGCGCCTCGCACTGCTACTGGCGGCCGTCGCCCTGCTGGCCCTGGCCGCCGCCGCACACGCCCAGGATGACGACCGCGTCCCCGTCCGCGTCGACGGCCGCACCGTTTTCCGCGTAGGTCCGTTGGATGACCTGACGGCTGAGGAGCGCGCCCAACGCGTCCAGCAGCGCATCACCGCGCTGTTGGAGACCTCCGAGAGCATCGAGCCGGCCGTGGTGAAAACCACCAATGCCGACGAGCGCGCCATCACCGTCGCCGGCAGCACCATCGTCACCGTCACGGCCGAGGACGCCGACGACAATTTGATGTCGCTCGATGCGCTGGCCGATCAGTGGGCCGAGGCGATCAACACTGCCCTGGCCAGGGCGGCCGAGACCCGGCAGACCGGCCCGCTGCAGATCTGGTCCTACATCGAGGGCGCGTTCGCGCGCCTGGCTGAATCGGCCGCGACGGTCCTGCCGCGCGCCGTGGCTACCGTCCTCATCCTGATCCTCTTCGGGGTGATCGCCGCCATCGTGCGCGCGGGGCTCAAGATCCTCTTCCACGCCATCATCGCCGATCCGACGCTCGAGAACCTGATCGGGCAGGTCATCTACTACTCCATCTGGCTGCTGGGCATCATCATCGCCATCAACGCCCTCGGCTTCGACCCCGAGGCGCTGGCGACCGGCATCGGCCTGACCAGTCTGGCCCTCGGCTTCGCCCTGCGCGACATCCTCTCGAATTTCATCAGCGGGATGCTGATCTTGCTGCTGCGGCCGTTCGAACTGGGGGACGAGATCGTCATCGGCGAGACCGAGGGCGCGGTCGAGCGCATTGACCTGCGGGCGACCAAGATCCGCACCTACGACGGCCGCCTGGTGCTGGTGCCCAACGCCGATCTGTTCACCTCGACGGTGATCAACAACACGGCCGCGCCGCTGCGCCGCGGCACGATCCAGCTCTACCTCGACTATCGCGTCGACCTGCCGCGAGCGGTGGAAGTGATGAAGGCCGCCGCTGAGGCAGTGCCCGATGTGCTGACCAAGCCGCCGGCGGCGGTCATCATTACCGAGCTGGGCCAGGACGACCTGGTGCTCGAGGTGCGCTTCTGGACGGCCTCGAAGCGGTTATCCTTCTTGGAAACGACGTCGGACGTCAGCCGGGCCGTGGTGCAGGCGCTCAAGGACGCCGGCATCGACCTGCCCGATCCCGACGAGCGCTTCATCTCCCCCCGCGCGCTCGACGAGTGGCGGTCGATACTGGGGACAAAGGGCTGAGCCACAGATTTCACGGATGGCCTAGATTCATGCGCCGGGGAGGGGAGCTTGTCTGCAGATTGGGAAGAATGGCCCGTCGTCAGCGACCAGTGAACGAATCTGAGGCGGCCAAAGGCCGTCGCGAAAGGCCCAACGGCCCGCGCCGGCCGGCGCATTAATTTGCCCAATTTGCGGACAAACCTCCCCATTCCCCAAATCCGTGCCGTCCGTGTTCATCCATGAAAAATTCTTCTCCCGATTGACATAGGTTGAACACCTGTTCTATAATGGTTGTGATGGACACGTTGATCAAGCTGCAGGAGATAGCCGTCCACATGGACCTCGAACCGGCCGAAGAGGTCGGGCGGACACCCCCGGCACCAGCACCGGCAACAGGCGGTCGCCCTTCGACCACTCTCGCCCCCTGCGGTCTGATGATCGGCCCGGAAGACGGCCGCCAGCCACCGGCTCCCACCACCCGCCGCGCGGCGGCCCAGCGGCAATCACTTGGCGTCAGCCATGTCGCCCTGCCCAACGGGCAGACGATGCCCCTGCTCAAAACGATGATGACCACCGCCTGCGAGCGCGACTGCCATTACTGCCCCTTCCGCGCCGGTCGTAACTACCGCCGCGTCACCTTCACCCCCGACGAGATGGCCAAGGCCTTCATGGATATGCGCCGCGCCGGGTTGGTCGATGGACTGTTCCTCAGCAGCGGCATTATTGGCGGTGGCGCGCGGGCGCAGGACAAGCTGCTCGACACGGTCGATATCTTGCGCAGCACCTATCATTTTGGTGGCTATGTCCACCTCAAAATCATGCCCGGTGCCGAGGAAGACCAGGTCCGGCGGGCCATGCGGCTGGCCGACCGGCTATCGATCAATCTGGAAGGGCCGACGCCGGAGCGGTTGTCGCTGTTGGCCCCTAAAAAGCAGTTCGTCGACGAGTTGCTGGCCCCGTTGCGCTTCATCGAGCGGGTGCGCCGCGAGCGGCCGCCGCATGAAGGCTGGCAGGGCCGCTGGCCGTCGACGGCGACCCAGTTTGTCGTCGGCGCGGTGAATGAGAGCGACCTGGAGATCCTCAATGTGACCCATTACCTGACCCGCGAAGCCGGCCTGAAGCGGGCCTACTTCTCCGCCTTCCGGCCGGTGCCCGACACGCCGCTGGAAAACAATCCGGCCGAGAATCCCTGGCGACAGCACCGGCTCTACCAGGCTTCCTTCCTTTTTCGCGACTACGGCTTCGACCTGGAGGAAATGCCCTTCGATGGCGCCGGCCGCCTGCCGCTGGACACCGACCCCAAGCGGGCCTGGGCCGAAGTCCACCTGCGTGAAACGCCGGTGGAGCTGAATCAGGCCGCAAGAGAGGATTTGCTGCGCGTGCCGGGTATAGGGCCCAAGGGGGTAGAGGCTATCCTGGCCGCCCGCCGCCGGGCGACGTTGCGCTCGGTAGGTGATTTGCGGCAGGTCGGCGTGCGCACGAAAGGCATCGAGCCGTTCGTGTTGTTGGACGGAAAGCGGCCGGAGTACCAGTTGCGACTGTTTACATAGTAAGCATAGAACGCTGACGATCGCTGATATGGCTAATTGATTCTTCCCGCATCAATCGGCGCTCCGCTGCGTTACTCCGTGTTCCATTCCTTCCTATACCTCAATCGGAACCGGTTCGCGGCGATTGAGGATGGCGATGCCGGCGATGATGAGGGCCATCCCGACCAGCATCACCGTGGTGATCGTTTCGTCGAGGAATAGCACACCTCCAACGGCGGCGACGACCGGCAATACATAGGATGTCAGCGATGCGGCCGTCGCCCCGAAGCGCTGGGTCGTGTATAGGAACAGGATCAGCCCGCCGAACGTGCCGAAAGCGACGGCATAGATCAGGGCGGCATAGCCGGAGATGGTCACGGCCGACAGATCAAAGCCCACCAGCAGCAGCGACAGCGGGGCCACGACCAGTGCGGCCACCAGGGTGCGCACGTTGCTCAGGTCAAACGTGTTGTAGGTCCGGCAATACTTGCGCGTATAGATGAGCATGTAGCTGTCGATGCTGATGGCTCCCAACACCAGCCCGTAACCGATGGGACTGCCGGCAATACCCGCCAGGCCACTTTCGCCCCGCAAGACCAACAGGGCCGCCCCGGCCAGGGCCAGGGCGATGCCCGCCACCTTGCGTCGGGTCAATTGTTCGTCCGGCAGCAGAAATTGGGCCATCAGGACTGTAACTGCCGGAGCGATGGTCAGCAGCAGCGCCGTCACACCGGCTGACTGGTAGTTCAACGACGACACATAGCCGACCATGGGCACGGCCGTGCCGAAGATACCCAGGATGACCCCGTCACGCCACAACCCGCGGTCGACGGGCCAGCCTCGTTTTACGCCATTTCGCCTTGACATAATCGCATATGAGGCGGCGAAGACCAGGCTGCTGATAGCCAGTCGCAGCCAGATGTAGGTTGAGGCCTCAAACTGGCCGAGACTGAAGCGGGAAATGATGAGCGTCGTCCCAAACATGAGGCCAAGGCCAAGGATATAGGGCAGGGCAGCGGGTGACATGGGAGGGAGGGGGATGATGGGTGAATTATGACGGATGACGAATGGGGAGAGTTTGATAGATGCTGCCGACTAATTGATTGGCATGCAGTATAGCGCGGGTTTTAATTTTGGGTAGGGTGGGAAAACCGCGGAGCGAGAATACCGGCCAACACTTATTATGAATGTGATAAGGTATCGCGCTGGTTGTCCCTCGCACAATCGACTAATCCGCAAGAATAGCGTAAGTCTGTTTTAGTCATGGGGCAGACCATCACCTGTTGAGCTATGCCCAGGATACATCAACGTGATGGATGTCACGATGTCACGATGTGGACAATGATTATTGTCAGAAATTTGACGTTGAAAATTATCGAAATATACTTTTGATGACCGCGAGCGTAGGCCAAGTAGTGATTTCTAGGCGGCAATGTAGTAGGGAAAAATCTTTATCACCCAGGCCAAAAAGCACAAGTCATTCCGATGCCTAAGTCCTATCTCTTTTCGGCACATAAGCAGACGTCACATCCTCATTTGAAGAGAGAGCATTCGGGGCAGCATACCACATCTTCACCTCACTCATTCAATCATCGCTTGCTGCGTGACATCGAGAATTTAGCGTGTGGCCACCACCCGGCGAGTCACATAAGTTTTAAATCTGCGGATTCAAGTTAGTAATAGGAGATAACAAATGAAGCGTGGTTTGGTTAGTTCTGCCGTTTTTGTGGTGTTGATCGTGTTGATATCGTCGATAGTATCGGCGGGGCCTCCGCCGGGACAGCCCAATAAACCGGCTGACCCCCCCGGCCAATTGATTGACGTTCAGCTCCTGGCCTTTAACGATTACCATGGCCATGTTCTGCCGAACGATGCCGGTAATGTGGCCGGGAATGCTGCCGGCGGTGGTCAATACCTTGCGGCAAAGCTTAACGAGCTTCGCCAGGGCCGGAAGTTCACCCTGACCGTTGCCGCGGGCGACCTGATCGGCGGCTCGCCGGCCTTCTCTGGGTTATTCCATGACGAACCGTCGGTCGAATCGCTGAACGCGATGAAGCTGGATGTTTCCAGCGTCGGCAACCACGAGTTCGACGAAGGCGTCACCGAATTGCTGCGCATGCAACACGGCGGCTGCCATCCTGTCGATGGCTGCTACTTCCCCGACGAGCCGTATGCCGGCGCCGACTTCCAGTGGCTGTCCGCCAATGTCGTCCACGAGGACACCGGCGAGACACCCCTGCCGCCCTACTGGATCGAGCGTTTTAACAACGTCAAGATTGGCTTCATCGGCATGACGCTGGAGGCAACCGACACGCTGGTCGCCGCGTCCGGCATCCAGGGTTGGGAGTTCCTCGATGAGGCTGAGACGGCCAATGCCCTCGTCCCTATTCTGCAGGCTCAGGGTGTCAAGGCCATCGTCGTGTTATTGCATGAAGGCGGATCGCAAACTCCCCCGCCCGGTGACGTGGATAACTGTGTCGGCATCTCCGGCCCGATCGTCGCCATCAACAGCGCCCTCGACCCCGAGATCGACGTGCTGCTCACCGGCCACACCCACCTGCCCTATAATTGCTTATTGGAGGATGCCGGCGGCCAACTTCGTATCGTAACCAGCGCTTATTCCTTTGGGCGGGTCGTCTCCGAGATAAACCTCGTGCTCGACAAACGGACCCACGATGTGCGCCGCGACCTGAGCACGGCCACGAACCACCCCGTCTACCGTAACGAACTGACGCCCGACCCGGCGGTCACGGCGGTCATCGAGAAGTGGCAGCCACTTTTCGGCGAAGCTGGGAGCACGCCAGTGGGAACAATCACGGCCGACATCAACCGCGGTGTAAGTGGTGAGGATAATCGAGGCGTCGAGTCCAATCTCGGCAACCTGATCGCTGACGCCCAATTGTGGGCGACGTCGGCCAACGGCGCCCAGATCGCATTCATGAACCCCGGTGGAGTCCGCGCGAATCTGGTTTATGCCAGCAGCGTGGCGGGCGAAGGCAACGGGGTCGTCACCTTCGCCGAGGCGTTCGCCGTCCAGCCGTTCGGCAACAACCTGATCACCTACGCGATGACCGGCACGCAGATCATCTCCGTCCTCCAGCAGCAGTGCCAGCCGGCCGGAGCCAGTCGTCCATTCCTGCACCTCGGCGTATCGGAAGGTTTCACCTATGACCTGTCAACGACGATTGTGGGCGGCGTTTGTACATCCGTATCGGTGAGCAATGTGCAGTTGAATGGCGTGGCTCTCGATCCCGCGGCGTCCTACAACGTGACGGTCAACAACTTTCTGGCCGACGGCGGTGACAACTTCACCACCTTCGGGCAGGTCAACACGCCGCGTCTCGAAGGCGGCAACGACCTCCTGGCCTTCATCAACTTCCTTGGAACGTTCAGCCCGGTAGCTCCCCCAGGAAGAGATCGGGTGAATGAGTTGCCCTAAAACCGAATAGGCCTTCAATAAAAAAGCTGGAACCGGCATAGGTCGGGTCCGGCTTTTTTTTATTACCGGCAAGTAAACCGAACGCGGCTTCCCGGCCGGGACGGTTGGCAGCGGCATGGCGGTGGCCGGGCTGGCCGCGGTCGGTGTTGGCGTCAGGACGCGAATTAATCCTGCCCTCTATCTCGGTGCGATCGCGATGGGGCCGCTTAGGACCGTCCTGGAAGCACGGATTCTTAACATCCCCTTTAAACAGCGGGCAACCCTCCTCCGGTTCGCTTTCTCGCGGGTATAATCCCCGCCATGCTCTCGCGACCCGCTGATAAATGGCTCGTTGAATACCGCTTCACGCGCCTCCTGCTGCTCCTCGTTTTGGCTTTGACCGCCAGCGCCTGTGCCGGCACACGAGCCCAATCACCGGCCGTGCCCCTGGCCAATCTCGCCACGCCGGTCGCCCAGGTCGTCGCGACTACCACCCCGCC
>JAWOHK010000146.1:0-6094 GCA_046485205.1 Chloroflexota bacterium
CTCTCAGTAATATTCAAAACGTCGATGCCATTCGGCCCGGTTTTTTAGCCACATTGCTCAATTATGGCTTTGTCTCCATTGATACCGCCGGTGTTCCGGCCGATATCGTGTTTGAGTATGTGCCCAATCCGGAACTGATCCAGAGCGATATATTCCAACGTCTGGATGACTACCGGCAACGCGAACGGATACGCGAGGAAGGGGCGCGTCGCGAGGAGTATGCCATGCTACTGGATGTTTATCGCCAGGCGGTGGAACAGGACCGAATTCCCACTCGCACCCCGACAGGCGATGAAGAAACAGCCGAGGGTTAGACGATTTATGAGTATTCTGCCGATTGTAACAATACCGGACAAAGGTTTGCGGCAAAAAACACGACCGGTAACGGCCTTCAACCAGGAACTCCAAATATTGATCGACAATATGATCGAAACGATGCAAGCGGCCAATGGAGCCGGCTTGGCCGCACCGCAAATCGGCCAGCCCTATCAACTGGCCGTCATCGAGACACCACCGGAGGTAGACGAGGCTGGCGAGGAAATTGAGGGCACCCGCCAAACCTATGTGATCATCAATCCGGAGATTGTCTGGACGTCGCGAGAAACGATCAAAGGCGTCGAGGGTTGTCTGTCTATTCCCGGCTATGTCGGGGAAGTCGAGCGAGCCGACTCGATTCGCGTTCGCGCCCAGGATCGACACGGCCGCAAGATTCGTCTGAAGGTCGACGATTGGACTGCGCGTATCTTCCAACATGAGATCGACCATCTGAACGGCGTCCTCTATATCGACAAATTGACCGGGCCGGAAAACATCTGGACCGAGGAAGAGTTTGAGGAAATCCTGGAGGCCCGGCGAAACGGAAAGGATATAGCGCCAGTCGTGGGCGATTAGCCGTCAAAGGAATACACTCCCATGTCACTGTCCCGTGAGGATGTCGTAAAGATCGCCCACCTGGCCCGGCTGGCCCTGACGCCGGATGAGTTGAACCATTACCGGCACCAACTTTCGGCCGTTCTTGAGTATGCTCGCCATTTGAATGAACTCGACCTGACCGGTGTGGATGCCGAGAGGGAATCCACTAACTTACCTGACGAAGCGATTCGATCGCACCGTCGCAATGGGATGCGCCAGGATATGATTGCGCCGTCGCTGCCGCTTGCCGATGCCCTTTTCAACGCGGCCGAGAC
Organism: Chloroflexota bacterium; assembly: GCA_046485205.1. Classification (GTDB taxonomy): domain Bacteria; phylum Chloroflexota; class Anaerolineae; order Promineifilales; family Promineifilaceae; genus Promineifilum. The sequence goes on from JAWOHK010000146.1 coordinate 1,188, forward strand.
TGCTCAGGATCAATTTCTCATCCAGTCGGTATTGGAAGAATAAGCCTTCATGGACCTTTCTTCGCTGACCCTGACCGATTTACGCGCGGCGTTGCGTCGCGGAGAAACAACCAGCCTGGCCGCTACCCAGGCCATCATCGATCGCATTGTCGCTTATGACAATACGCTATTCAGCTATCTTACTGTTGTTGATGAGGCAGCTTTGGAGGCCGCGGCCGAGGCCGATCGCCGCCGCGCCGCCGGTGAGGACACGCCGCTGCTTGGCATCCCGGTGGGTGTCAAAGACATGATATGCACCGCCGGGGTGCGCACAACAGCTGGGAGCAAGATCCTGGAGGATTTCATCCCGCCGTATAACGCTTTTGTTGTCGACCGGTTAAACGATGCCGGGGCGGTCATTATCGGCAAAACCAACACCGATGAGTTCGCCATGGGCTCTTCAACCGAGAATTCGGCTTATGGTACCACGCGGAATCCATGGGATATTGGACGTGTGCCCGGTGGTAGCAGTGGCGGCAGTGCTGCCGCCGTCGCGGCCGGGCTGGCTTATGGGGCATTAGGCACTGACACCGGCGGTAGCGTGCGCCAGCCGGCCTCTTTTTGCGGCCTCGTAGGGCTGCGGCCGACCTATGGCCGAATGTCTCGTTGGGGCGTCATTGCCTTTGCTTCTTCGCTTGATCAGGTAGGTACCTTTGGTCGTACAGTCCCCGATTGCGCAGCGGTTTTCCAGGTCACTGCCGGACATGATCCGCGCGACAGCACCTCACTTGATCACCCGGTACCTGATTATGAAGCCGCCCTGACCGGCGACATTGGCAGTTTGCGGGTCGGCGTACCCCGCGAGTACTTTGTGGAAGGACTGGACGCAGAGGTAGAATCGGCTGTTCGGGCCGCCATCGATCAGTTGGCTGCTCTCGGTGCGGAAATCATAGATATCAGCCTGCCTCATACAGCCTATGGCTTGCCGGTTTACTATCTCATTGCTCCGGCCGAGGCCAGCTCCAATCTGGCTCGTTATGACGGCATCCGCTTCGGCCCGCGCGTGAATGGCATGGATGTGATCGACACCGTCAAACAAACGCGCGCCTTGTTTGGTCAGGAAGTCAAGCGACGCATCATGCTGGGCACCTATGCCCTCAGCGCCGGTTATTACGATGAATATTACGGACGGGCCTTGAAAGTGCGTTCGCTCATCCGCGAGGATTTTCGGGCTGCTTTTGAACAGGTTGATATGATTGCCGCACCGACCAGCCCGACGACCGCTTTCGCCATCGGCGAACGCACCGAAGATCCGCTGAGCATGTACCTGGCCGACATCTATACATTGTCGCTTAATCTCAGCACCGCTTGCGGACTGTCGGTGCCGTGCGGCTTTGATAATCGAGGCTTGCCCATCGGCTTGCAACTGATCGGCGATACCCTACAGGAAGCCCGAATTCTGAATGCGGCTTACGCCTATGAGCAGGCAACCGTGTGGCATTTACGCCGGCCGGCCGCTTATTTAGATCAGGAAGTTGAAACCGCGTGAAGCTGGTCATGCCGCTATATTCACTGGAGACCCGATTGGCGCCGGAATGGTCATTTCCATTGGGTTTGCAGCCTGTGGCCGGTGAGACGCTGCTGGACCACATGGTGGCCAGCGTCCGCAAATGGTATACCTTCATTCCGGTGTTCAGCCTGAATGAGGAGGGTCGACCGCTCATCGATTGGTGGGCCGGACGATACCCGGAACCAAAGCCGGAAATATTCTTAACATCCACCTCCAATCCGATTGAGGCTTTACGCCGATGCCGGTCAGCCTGGATCGACGATGAGATTATCCTGGTCACCGGCGATAGCGTGGTTGATACCAACTTGGACCGGCTTGATCAGACGGAAGCGGAAGTCATTTGCCTTGTCCACACCGCGGCGCCGGAGGATATCCGCCTAAAATTGGATAATGGATGGGTCACCGGCCTGGGTGATGCCGGCGCTCAGTGGACGGCCTCGGGTCTCTGGTGGTTCCGGAACAGTGAGTGGCTGGACCAGGCGCTGGATGTACCCGATCTTGAGGGACAACCGGAATCGTTGACGGCTGGACTCATCCGGCGCTTGGGTGAACTCAACGTGCCTATATTGGCCCGCCGGGCGGAATTAGTCGTGCCGATTGATAAAAACTTGACGCCGGCCGGCCGCCTGTTGGCTGTCAATCACCGCCTGCTGGGCTTTGGCCACAGTTCCCCGGACGCCATTGAGCGTAGCTATGGCGAGGATTTCACGGTTTTAACACCGGTTTACCTCGCTGAAACGGCTATAATCGACAGTGCCGTTGTCGGTCCCTATACCACGATTGCCGCCGGGGCCATAGTGCGCGGCAGTGTCGTGCGCAACAGCATCATCGGGACAAATGCCGTGGTGGAAAACGCCGTCCTGGATGGCGCAGTCATCGGCGATGGAGGCGTGGTTAGCGGGCGCGGCCAAGCTGTGCTGGTTGCTGAGGACAAGGTTTGGGCGTTGGAGGCAGGGTGAAAAACGATAAGTTCGAGCCGATCATCGGTCTGGAGATTCACGCCGAGTTATTGACTCAATCGAAGATGTTTTGCGGTTGCCGGGTCGTCGACAGCGTCGAGGCGGCCCCCAACACGGCCGTATGCCCTGTCTGTCTGGGAATGCCGGGTATGTTGCCGGCCACCAACCGGCGAGCGGTCGATTTCGCCCTTCGAGTAGCCCTGGCGCTTGAATGCGAGATTCAGCCCCACAATATTTTCGCCCGCAAAAACTACTTCTATCCCGATCTACCCAAGGGTTACCAGATCAGCCAATATGAATTACCAATCGGTCGCAACGGGCATCTTGATATCGTGCTGCCGGCCGGCAAGATGAAACGAATCGGTATTCGCCGGGTCCATATGGAAGAGGATACCGGTAAACTGACGCACCTGGATGGCGGTGGGACGCTTGTCGATTACAATCGTTCCGGCGTGCCCTTGTTGGAGATCGTCTCCGAACCAGACATCCGTTCCGGCGAAGAAGCCCGCGCCTATGCCATGCGCATCCGCCAAATATTACGTTACCTGGGAGTTAATTCAGGCGACATGGAAAAAGGTGTCCTGCGGGTGGAACCCAATATCAGCATCCGGCCGCGCGGTAGCCAGTCCTTTGGTACGCGTATTGAATTGAAAAATCTCAATAGCTTTCGGGCGCTGGCCGACGGCATCGATTTTGAACTGATCCGTCAAGCTTCTATTCTCGACGCCGGTGAGCAGGTGATCCAGGAGACGCGCGGCTGGCATGACGTCCGCCGCGAGACATTCAGCCAACGGGTGAAGGAAGAAGCCGAGGATTACCGCTATTTCATCGAGCCTGATCTGCCGCCTTTGTGGATAGCGGAGATGTGGATCGAGACGGCGCGGGCCGAATTGCCGGAACTGCCGCAGGCCAAAGAAACCCGTTATCAGGACGACTGGGGCCTTTCGGCCTATGAAGCCGCGGCGTTGGCTGAAGATCGTAGTGTGGCCGAGTGGTTCGACGTGGCTATCCTCGCGGGCGGATCGCCCAAGCCGCTGGCGAACTGGATTCTCAACGATCTATTTCGCCTAATGAACGAACACAGCCGGACGATAGATGAACTGGCACTAGGGCCGACCGATCTGATCGATCTACTGGCCTACGTGGAGAATGGCGACATCAACCTGACCGGCGCCCGAGATGTGCTGGGCGAGATGGTTTTGACCGGTCACGCACCGGCAGCCATCATTGAGGCGCGTGGTCTCAAGCAGATTTCGGATGAGGGTGTATTGGGATTGATAGTCGACCGGGTGTTGGACGACAATCCCGAACCGCTGGCGACCTACCTGGCGGGCAAGGAAAGCCTGATGGGTTGGTTTGTCGGGCAGGTGATGCGCGAAACGCGCGGCCAGGCCAATCCAGCCTTGCTGAACCGGGTGTTGAGAGAACGCTTGAACGCTAAAAAAGAAATATCGTAATGGTTCGGGGGATCGATCGTCGGATCCCAGAAAGAAATTAGACAGAAGCGACAGGAGAGGAGATGAATGGCACAAGCTGGCAGTTCACACCGTTTCTAATTCCCATTCTAGGCGCGGCGGTCATTCTGACTTTTTTGTGTGTCTATGCCTGGCAGCGCCGGCAAGACGCCCAGGGCACAGGGGCCTTTATCGCCTTGCTCTCGTTATCAGCCTGGTGGTGCTATACCTATGCTTTGGAGCTGATGACGACTGATCCGGCGACCATGTTGTTGTGGGTCAAGCTCCAGTGGATCAGCATCGCCTTGTTGCCCGTGGCCTGGCTGGTATTCGCCCTCTACTATGCCGGCTATCCGCAACATGCCAGCCTGCGTAATGTGGCTTTGTTACTTATCCTGCCGGCAATCACCATCATCTTGGCCTGGACCACACCGGTTCACACATTAATCTATGACAACCCTACTATCCAACCAGCGGGCACGTTCGTAGCTTTTTCGGCCGTGCGTGGGCCGATGTTTTATGTCAACTTAGTTTATTCATATGTTCTAATCATCCTGGCGACCTATCTGATCATTCGTACCTGGCGCCGGGCAGTCGGTTCGCAAAGGCAACTGGCTCTTGTCGTTGCCCTTGGGGCTTTATTGCCGTTCATCGGCAACGCGATCTACCAGGTGGCTTTACTGGGCGACTTGCCGCTCTACGTCGACCTCACTGTCCCCGCCTTCGCTTTCAGCGCCATTCTATTTACCTGGGGCTGGTTCCGTTTACAACTCTTTGACCTAGTGCCTGAGCTCGGTGAACCAACTATCAAGTCGCGTAGCGCTGAGCCGGTGATGGAAGCCCAGAACACCCAGGTGCGCACGCTCAATCTGATCTCCATCGGTCTGACTGTGCTGTTTTTCATCGCCCTAGTGCCCATCATCGCCATTTTGTTGCCAAGCCAAA
>JAWOHK010000149.1:0-3660 GCA_046485205.1 Chloroflexota bacterium
CCGGCGAATCTGCCAGATGGCCGACTGCTGGGCGTGGGTCAAGGCTATGGTCTGTCCTACGTCACTACGCGAATATTTCAACACCTGTTTTAATCGATCGATCCCGTCTAGGACCATGCTGCCTGTGTCGCCGGCGTACTCGATTACCAGGAGACTGTGAGGCATCCCCCCCACCACAGAGGCCAGCAACCGCGCGTATTCGGGCACCCCCAGGCACAGTTTCAGGCTAAGATCGTCCAATAATTCAACGGCCGATGGTCCGGTCGTCAGTATTTCCGGCACAGCCGCCAATGCCAGGTAGAGGTCAGCGAAATCCAACAGGACCAATCCGGTATGCCGCGGAACCGGGACCAGATTGATCGTGATTTCCGTAATGAAGGCCAGAGTGCCTTCGGATCCACATATGAGCGATTGCGGATTGAGCAAGTCCTCACTCAGCAGCCGGTCCAGATTATAGCCGCCGCAACGCCGCCAATAGGAGGGGGTTCCATCGCGTATGATTTGCTGGTTGGCCGGTTCGGCAACAAGCGCCTCAAGTTGCCGGAGGATCGGACTGGCCACTCTAGAAAGCCTGGTAAAAGAGCTTAGCTCCGACATCGAGCCGTCACTGAAAACCACTTGCATGCCGAGAACGTGATCGGCCGTCATACCGTAAATGATCGAATGGCTACCCGTGGCGTTGTTGGCGACTGCCCCACCGATAGTCGAACGGTTGCTACTGGCCGGGTCCGGACCAAATTGCAGCCGGTAAGACATTAACGCCAGATTAATATCGTCAATCACCATTCCCGGTTGAACCCGCGCCCACCGTTCCTCCGGATTCACCTCGATCAGACGGTCAAGATGGCGGCGGACGTCGATGATCAGGGCCTGGTTTACTGCCTGCCCGGCCAGGCTGGTGCCCGCTCCCCTGGCCAGCACTGGAATCTCATAGGCGGCAGCCAGCTCAACGGCTGCCTGAATATCCTCTGTCGACTTTGGCCATAACACCCCATGGGGCATGACCTGATACAAACTCGCATCGGTGCTGAAAAGCACTCGCGTCAGATCGTCACAGCGCAGTTCCCCGGAGACATGTTTCGGTAAAATAGACAGAAATTCTTGAAGGCGGGACATAGAATCAGGCATAGCCAGATGTATTTTTATCAACTTCTTTTGAAATATTGACAAATGTCAAGATGTAATTATACTTGTAATTGGCTCCCCCCCCAGAGGTGGTCAGTAAGACGCCCGTCTTACTGCCACCTCATTTTATTTACACGAGATCCATGAACGCAACATCATCCCTCTTGTTGATTGAAGAAGGGCCGGAATATCAGGCGGCCGGCCTTGTCCACCGTTACTTGATGCCCGACAGGCCGGGCCCTTATCCAACGATCGTTCTACTTCATGGCCGGTATGGCAATGAGGAAGTCATGTGGATTTTCCGACGCACCGCGCCCCAACCCTGGCTAATGGTCGCGCCCCGGGCCAACCTCTCCGAATCTGCCGGCCGCTATTCCTGGCTCCACCAGCCGGCCGATTATTGGCCCGACCTGGAAGAATTCGACCCGGCCGTTGAAACCTTAAACAAATTTACCCAGGCCCTTCCCCAGCTATACAATGCTGATCCGGACCGGATGTACCTGATGGGTTTCAGCCAAGGGGCGGCCGTTGCCATTAGCCTGGCCTTGCGCGATCCCCATCTCGTTCGCGGAATCGCTTCGTTGGTGGGCTTCGCTCCTAAGATGGAATCGACCGCTATCGAAGGCGTATTGAACGGCCTGCCGGTTTTTATGGCCGTCGGTACGGAAGACATGCGGGTTCCCATCGAAGAATCACAACGCTCGGCCGAACTGTTGCGCCGTGCCGGCACAAGCCTCACCTATAAGACATACCCGACTGGCCACAAGGTATCCGGGGAGGGGATGAAAGATCTCAAAAACTGGTGGATTACCCAGACCTGATCTGATCCTGTCGCGTGGTGGAACCATTTGTGGGAAAATTGGCCTATGCACAGGCCAATTGCCGGCAGGCGAGAGGCATTCTTCAACCGCATCAGCCAATTCCTCCTTGGCGTAGATGATGCGCGCATCGAACTGAGATTCCACTCCCCAATTCTTTGGCTGGCTGGTCTGATCATCCTGGCAGTCCTGCTACCTGATCGGGTGTGGACCACATTTCTGGCCGGTTTAGCGGGGCTCATTCTCATCGCTCTCTTCTGGGCGCGCGATCTGGCTCGCGGCCTGACCGGATGGCGGCGATTGCGATTTGGATGGGTTGCTGTCGGCGACCGCCTGGAAGAAGAATTCGAATTGCTTAATCGCTCCAGCCTGCCCGCCTTGTGGGTTGAAATAAGAGATGAATCCGACATGCCCGGATATCAGGCCGCGGCCGTACGGGCAGTTGGCGCGGGCGATCGAACTCGATGGCGCCAGGCGTCGATTTGCCGTCGCCGGGGACAATACCATCTCGGACCGTGGGAAATGATCACCGGCGATCCGTTCGGCATCTTCCGCGTGATTCGCCGCTATGAGGAACGGCAAGAAATCATCATCCACCCCCCTATCCATAACCTCCTGCCAATTCCACTCCCGCCGGGTCGCAGCGAGGGACGTACCCGGAGTCGCGAGCGTTCATGGCAAGCGACGGTTAATGCAGCCACTGTCCGCGAATATCACGACGCCGACCCGCTGCACTGGATTCACTGGCCGACGACGGCCCGTAAAGAAAGCTTTCATGTTCGCCAGTTTGAACAAGACGCGGCGGGTGACATCTGGCTGGTGATTGACTGCCTGCAAAGCGATCAATTGGGTGAGGGGATGGACAGCACGGAAGAGCACTCGGTTTTGATTGCCGCCTCCTTGGCGGCCCGCGCCGCGGCCGAGACGCGAGGAGTCGGTCTGGCCGCTTTCGGCGATGAACCGCAGATCGTCACACCCGGACTTGGACAGGGGCAGCAATGGCGCATCTTAAGATCACTGGCTTTGCTCCAATGTGATGGCGTTACTGATTTACCTCGCTCGCTACGCGAATTAAACGACCTGGCTCGACGCGGCTCAGCCGCCATCATTATCACCCCCTCCTCCGGTTCTGATTGGTTGCCCGAGTTGAATAATCTGGCTCGCCAGGGAATTGAGTGCCATGTGATTCTCCTTGACCGGCTCAGCTTCGGGGGGGAAGGCCATAGCGAGAGCCTGCGCCGGGCCTTGCTCCTGCTGGGCTTCAATTGCCAGATTATTTCACGCGGCACTGTCGGTCGTCCAATTGTTGAGGAAGACCATCGCGGTTTCTGGGAATTCAAGATTACCGGGACAGGCAAAGCCGTCGCGGTACGCCGGCCTATGGACTGAACAGGGCAATTCCAATGACCGATTATGTCATTCGCGCCACCGCCCGCCACCGCCCGCGCTATGGGTGGTTTGTGTTTGTCATGTTGCTCCTCGCGCTACTGACTTTGAGCCTGGCTGTCAACGAAGTAAGCTGGGCACCTAGAGCCGATATCGTAACGTTGATGGTTGTCCCGGGGTTTTTCTTATCCTACGGCCTGGCGCGGAGGACAATCCGCAGTGGATTGGCCTGGTTCATCATCATCCTGAGTGGTGCCGCCCTCAGCATTCTCTTGCTGGCTGGCCTTCGGCCGCCGGCAACTCTCCTATTCCAATCGCCGCCCGATGGGCG
>JAWOHK010000185.1:0-2645 GCA_046485205.1 Chloroflexota bacterium
GTGTAACTTTGTCGCCAGCGGGTTCGTAACAAATTCTCGATGACAAACTGAGGTAACAGTACCCAGTAAAAACCTGATAATAGCTCCAATATCCAGATCATCCTGTCATCTCCTTTTGAGAACATATGTTCTATCAACAATTCCTGGATTGTGCAAATCGGATGTCTGCTCGCAATATCAGAAACCTGATATAATCCCAAGCAGCGTTTTTTTTGTCGGTATCAGTTTCTATTCATCTACCAGTCGAAGGTGGGTCCCCCAGAGGAGCATATTCTCCAGTGCTGGACATATTCAATGACAGGATCATAATCCCCTTGATTAGCAACCCCATTTTTCGACAGGGTTTTTGCTATGGATTGATTTTCGCTTTCATCCTCGGCACGATTAGCCGAATAATGCTTTACTTTTGGCGGCCCATCCAAGGTTTCTTCAAGCCGACTTCGCGGCCGGCCACAACACCAGGCCCAAGTGCATACAATCAGCTAAAAGGTTGCTGCCTGATAATTGCGCTTGGTGGCCTGATTGCTATAGGTATCGTAGCGATGATAGCCTTCCTTTAATCTACTGGACCGGCAATCGAGGTCGTGGCCTAGAATTCATAACCGATACACGTCACTCAAAACGTCGCCTTAGCATCATCTAAACGTTCCCCTCCCGCATGGCAACTCGCCCCACCTTGATCTACACTGGATGAAAGGGAACCGGCTACCCGCCTGCATCGTCATATAGATGTAGATGGTTCCGGCCGCAAGCGTTTGGCTATCCGGCTGTGAAATCTGCGCAATCTGTGGATACAATTTTTCTAATGCAAACCAACCAACCACCCGTTCAGTTTGTCCCGGCTAACGTGCCGGCAAAACCACAGCGCCGCGGCTGTGGCTGCATGGCCGGCATTCTGCTGGCCGCCCTGTTTCTGATCCTGCTGACCGGCATCGGCGCCGCCGCCGCCGCCGGCAGCTTCGTCTATTCCAACTGGTCTCGCGAGATGGAAACCGGTATCGAACGGCTGGAGACGGTCGGCGAGCGCGAGGTGTTCGAAACCAGCCGCATCCTGGACCGCAACGGCCGCCTGCTGTGGGAAATATTCGGCGAGGGCAAACGCACCCGCATTCCTCTCTCCCAAATCCCGCCCCATCTGATTCAGGCGACCATCGCCGTTGAGGACGACACCTTCTATGAAAACATCGGCCTCGACGCGCCGTCGCTGGCAGCGGCGGTCATCGCCAACTTCCGCAACCCCGAAAGCCGGCCGGTCGGCGGCAGCACCATCACCCAGCAACTGGTTCGTCACATCGCCTTTGATTATGACGAACGAACATCCGTCTCCTATAACCGCAAGCTCAAGGAGATCGTCCTGGCCTGGCGCATGAGCCAGGATTTCAACAAGGACGACATCCTGGAGATGTACCTGAACGAAATTTATTACGGCAACTTGGCCTACGGCATTGAGGCGGCGGCGCAGACCTACTTTGGCAAATCGGCCGCGGACCTGACGTTGGGCGAGGCTTCGCTGCTGGCCGGGCTGCCGCAAAGTCCGGTCGAGCTTGATCCCTACACCAATCCGGAAGGCGTCAAGGCCCGGCAGTGGCTGGTGCTCAATATAATGATCAGTGAGGGGTTTATTGACCGGTCGCAGGCCGAGGCCGCCTACCTGGAGCCACTCAACTTCGCCGCCCAGGAGGTCAGTCTCCAAGCGCCGCATTTCGCCGTCTATGTACGCCAGCAGCTGGAAGAGATATACGGCGCGGATACGGTGGCCAACGGCGGCTTCCGGGTGACGACCACGCTGGACCTGGATTTTCAACGATTGGCCGAGGAAACGGCCCGCCGGCACGTCGGCCTGATCGACCCGTCTCACAATCTGACTAATGCCGCGCTGGTGGCGATGAAGCCGGGCACGGGCGAGATCCTGGCCATGCTCGGTAGCGTCGATTACCGTGACGAAACCATCGACGGTCACGTGAATGTGACCCTGTCCCCGCAGCAGCCGGGCAGCGCCATCAAGCCGCTGACCTATGCGCTGGCCCTGGCTCCAGTCGACAGCGGCGACCCGCGCTGGACAGCGGCCGACCTCTTGTGGGATGTTGAAGTCGATTATCCCCAGTTCGATGGCGACACATATTCTCCGGTGAATTACGACAGTCGTTTCCGTGGCCCGGTGCGTCTGCGTGACGCGCTGGCCAACAGCTACAATGTCCCGGCCGTGCTGCTGGTTCAAGACGTCGGCGTGCCGCGCTTGCTGGAATTCGGCCGCGCCCTGGGCATCGAAACCTGGACCGGCGATTCTTCCAACTATGGGCTGGCGCTGACGTTGGGCGGCGGCGAAGTGACACCTCTAGAACTGACGGCCGCCTACGCCGCCTTCGCCAACAACGGCAACCGCACCTTACCGGTCTCAATCCTGAAAGTGGAGCGGGCTAATGGTGAAGTATTATATGAATACCAGCCGGAGCAGCCGGCCCGCATCATCGACGAGCGTGCGGCTTATCTGATCAGTCACATTCTCGACGACGATCGGGCGCGCGTTCCGGCCATGGGCAGCCCTAACCCGATGGACTTGCCCTTCCCGGCGGCGGTCAAGACGGGCACCACCAACGACTACCGCGACAATTGGACGGTCGGCTATACGCCCGGTTTAGCCCTCG
>JAWOHK010000035.1:0-17726 GCA_046485205.1 Chloroflexota bacterium
GAATCCACATGATGATGCCACTGATGCGCTGGTCATCGAGAGGTGAAATACCCCACAACCGCGGCATGTTATTGTAGTACGAGTAAACTACCGTACTACTGAAAGCCAGAACGACACCCAAGGCCATATTAGGTGGGATCGCGGAAATCGATATTGCTATTTTGGGCACTCGACCCAAATTTTTGTGAAGGCGAGGACCAGCCCCCGTGATCATCCACCAGTAGACCATACCTGCGAAAAACATGGTCATATGCTCTAGATCATGCACGAATTCGTTCTCTAAGGCAGCATTGTATAGAGACGGATCGTGCCAGCCGATGATGGTTCCCACGAAGATAAACCAGACGATGGCCGGACTGGTGGCCTTGCGTAACCCGCGGCCGAGGGTCGAATCCTTATTGATGATCGTGTTCACCACCCCGCCTACCCTTACCCGCAGCGGATCGGGCAATCCCCAAATCAAATAGGGCATTGGATTGGGAAGTAACAAGAGTAGCGGCGCAATCATGATCAGTAAGAGGTGCTGAATCATGTGCATGAAGAAAAGATACTGGACCAACACTTCAATCGGCGACAGAAGTGCCAGGGCAATTACCACCAGACCGGCGATATAAGAAATCGGCCGCCATGCGGCGCCCAACGCCTTCCAGCCGGTCCGGCAGCTGCGCCGGCGCAACCGCCACCAGCCGGTGAGGAACAACCCGGCTAATATTAATAGCGTGAGTATAATTTCCGGCCGCCAATTCCAGGATGAAAAAGCAGCCTTTACCACGGGGTCCATAGGGTGAGATTATCCCAATTGGATCAAAAAAGGGCCACGGCTAAGCACTTACTCAGCCGTTGCCCGATCCGGTCAGGATCAGACGGGCTGTCCCATCAGGTAGAGCGCCGGGTAGAAGAATATCCAGACGACATCAATATAGTGCCAGTAAATGGCCGTGGCTTCCACTCCCCAATGTTTCTCCGGCGAAAAGCGCCCTTTGCGGCCGTTCCACCAGACCGCCAAGATCAGGAATATTCCGCTGAGGACATGGAGAGCATGTGCCCCGGTCATAGCGAAGAATACGCCCCCATAGACTCCATCGGCGGGAGAAAGATGGCCGAATATTTCAATTCCGAACAATTCGCCTGATAACCCAAATACGTTCCACTCCAGTACAACGACACTAATGAAAAATAGCGTTCCCAGCCCAGCGGCAATTAAAGCGCTGCGCAGAAAACGAGCGTGATCGCCATAGGCGGCGCCTGTTTCGCTGCGATACATGAAGTAGCTGCTGAGCAACAAGATGGAAGTCGCGAACAGGCCAACTTCCTGGCTCAACTCCGGTCGGGTGTCGCCCCACAACACAAAGCGGGCAGAAAACAAAGCCCCGAAGAGGAAAATCTCGGAAAAGCAGAACAGCCACAAACCGAGGCGGTTTGAACGTACCTGAACTTCATAGGGTACTTCATGGGCATGTGCGTCGCTATGCGCGTCAGGGGCATGGGTATCAATGGCGCTCATCAGTGACTCTCCTCACGCCACAAACGTGTAATGTGCATAAAATTCTGGACGATGATGGCTGCCTTCACCAAGGACAGGATGAAGAGCAGGATGAAAGATTCCAGCATAATGCCGACCATAAACTCCACTATCGTCAGAACGACCAGGATCAATAAGGTGATAATGCCCAGACGGTAAGCAGCCGCTCGTTTTTCAGACACAATTATCTTCTCCTTCAACCAGTATGAACTTAAGGCGCGCTAGTTGCGTACGGCGCTAATCACCCGACGGAGCGGGCGCGGGTGTCATCTCCTGGATATAGACCGCCCCTTCCAGTCCATAATCGTACGGATCGCCGACCACTTCGAACGGCACGTCATAATTGAACTCCGGGATGCGGCCTGGAATCTGCCATTCGGGCGAGCGTGAGCGCCAAGGGTTCGAATCGGCGGCACCTTCCAAACGCGGGCTTGATATGAAATTATAGATCATGATCAGGATCGACCAGCCGATGACCAGAGCAGCCAAGGTGATTAATACTTGGGTTGTCGAAATACCTAAGGCCGGATCATAATCAGCCACCCGACGGCGCATGCCGAGTAAACCGACGCTCATCTGGCCGATGCTCATGACCCAGAACGCAGGCAACATCAGCCAGAAGTGAAGCTTACCTAAACTTTCGTTATACATCCGGCCGCTAATTTTCGGATACCAGTAGTAGATGGCAGCGAAGAATGGGAAGATAAAACCGCCGAACATGGTAGCGTGAAAATGGCCGACAACCCAGTAACTGTCATGCAGATGCAAGTCGGTTGGTATGGTACCGAGAATTGGCCCGGTTACACCTCCAATCAAGAAAACTGAAATGGCGCCAAGAACGAATAAAAGCGGCGTTGGTGGCCGGGATGGTAGTTTCCCCTCCCAAAGTGTTGCAATCCAACTGAAGAATTTGACGCCGGTAGGGACGGCCACCAGCATGGTCGAAAACATGAACGGAATCCGCAGCGAGTCGGGCATACCAGAGGTGAACATGTGGTGGGCCCAGACCAGGAAGCCGACGAGCGCGATGGCCAGGCTAGACAAGGCAACCCACCGATAACCAAAGAGCGGCTTACGGGCAAAGACCGGTAGCAATTCACTGATAATGCCCAGGCCCGGCAGAACAAAGACATAGACTACCGGATGGGAATAGAACCAGAAGAGGTGTTGGTAAAGGACCGGATTACCACCCCCGGCTGGATCGAAGAAATTTAGACCGATCACGCGTTCGGTGATGGTCATTGTCAAAGCCACACCGACTGTCTGTGTGGCAGTCATCTGGATGATGGAGGTGGACACAGCAGCCCACACAAAGATAGGCATGCGGAAGAGGGTCATGCCCTTAGCCCGCATCGTGGTTACTGTCACCAGCAAGTTTATGGAGCTGGCAATCGACGAAAAGCCGACGATCCAGAAGCCCATAAGGAAGAGCATGACGCCTATGGGTGCTCTCAGGCTCAGCGGGGCGTATCCGGTCCAGCCTGTGTCCCAACCACCGATGGCAATGCCACCCAGAATGAGCGTGGCCGCCGGAATAGATACCCAATAACTAAAGGCATTCAGGCGTGGAAAGGCCATATCCGGGGCCCCAATCATGAGCGGCACCAGATAATTAATCATCGCGGCGACGCCGCCCAGCATGGCAGCGATCATCACAATGCCGTGAGCGCTGAAGAAAGTGTTGTATTGCTCGTTCGACAACCACTGCATGCCCGGTTGGGCCAGTTCGATACGGAACAGCACGGCGAAGATCCCGCCGATCAGTAGGATCAGGATGCTGGAAATACCGTACTGAATGCCGATGACCTTGTGGTTATAATCGACATTGAGGTAACGAGACCATTCCGGCTTGCCTTCAGGTGCGCCGTGGCGTAGCGGCACGATCCGGCCGACGACCCATTTCAGCCAATCGGTCAACACGCCAGCGGCCAAAAGAAAGCCGATAACCCCAATAATAGCCCCAAAGGCCAGGGCGGGTTCATAGGGCCAGACCGTCGGTAAACCTCGCAGCGCGCGAAGGCCGGCTATGAATAAATAACCAAGGGCAGTACCGATAGCCTGGCCAACCAGACCACGGATTAGTCCCGATGTGAAAATGATGCCAAGCGTTCGAATCATAGTGCTTGCTCTCTTCTGCCTCTCAACGCTTAGTCTAGCGTCTTAATAAAGGCGATCAGGTCTGCGATAATACTGATTTCAACTCCTTCCGTGACCAATATCTCTTGTTCGCGCTCGGCGAACCGTTCCTCGTAATTTTGCGGCATGATATTGGGCTGGAACCCGGCCACGATCTGCTCGTTGGGATGAATAATCGAACGGACGATGTAATCATCATCGGCAATCACCGTGGTCCCATCAGTTAGCAATTCCTCGCGTAGATATAGCCCCTGCCAGGTAGGTCCGGCACCGGGCGAGCCATCGAGACTATGGCAACCGATGCAGCCATAACCTTCGGCACTGGCCCAAAACGCACCCCGCTCTTCGGGAGTCATATCACCAAAGGCGGGGACATCACTTCGCTCGTCCACCCAGGCGATAAATTCCGTCTGGCTGACCACTCGCACAGGAGCGATCATTTCGGTGTGGTTTAGACCGCAAATCTCGGCGCATTTTAGGGTATAAGTTCCGATTTCGGTCGGTGTAATTCGCAAGTACGTAATCCGATCCGGTACCAAGTCTTGCTTTACCCGAAATTCCGGCACCCAAAAGGAATGGAGAATGTCTTCAGCCACCATGTTGAGAACCACTGTCTGGTTGACCGGTAAAACCAATTCGCTGGATACGATATCGCCTTGCTCCGGGTAAGAAAAGCTCCAAACCCATTGCCGGCCGACCACACCGATGGTCATCTCGCCCTGCTTAGAGCGAGTGATCTCGTTTAAGGTAACAGCCCCCCAAAGGCCAAAGCCGATGACAATTATTGTGGGAACAATCGTCCACCCGATCTCCATATAAACGTTGCCGTGTACATGAGGCCCGTCTGAATCATCACCATCCTTACGTCGGAAGACGAAGACTGCGTATAGCATCATCACCATGATCAACGAAAACAAAAAGGCGATCATCCAGTAATGGCCGCTAAACATCAGGTCAATCGGCCGGGCTTCCGCGCTGGCGGCCATCGGCAATGCCAGAATTACATCAAACAACGCGCGCAGTCCAACAGTGGACAGCGTTGTTAGAACGACAATAACGATGAAATGCTTAAAACGTCCCATTCTTAAATATCCTGACCGGTAAATCCTCTATAACGACGTAGATTAAAAAAAGAAACGTGTGTCTAGGTGGTGTTGAGCAAAAGTAGAATACCAATTCCAAGGCCGACCACCAGTAAACCAGAGATCAGCACTGCCAGAAAATTCCAGGGAATCGATAAAGAATCGGCCTGATCGAAGCGAACCAGTCGTTCACTGCGCAAAGTAAAAATCATTACCACCAGTGCGATGAGCAATGAGGCTAAAACGAAAATTCGACCAAGATTAACGAGGGCGTCCTGGCGGGCAATCAGGCCATCCGGAAACAAAGAGCTGCTAAACAACAAGGCCAAAGAACCTACGAACAGGAGGATAACGGCCCCAGTTGTGAAGACGGCCCACCGTTGCCAGCGAGACTCCGGCGAGACACTCGTCTGCCGAGTCTGGCGCATGGTCTTAATTTTTTCTTCCTGGCGTTTATCCAAAACAGCCGCATGCGCCTGATATTCAGGATTTCCAGCTGTATTAGTCACCAGGCGGGAAAGAATGATATAGATGATGCCCAGCGTCAGTCCCGCTCCAATTACAAGACCGGGTATGATAAGAGCCAGACCTAACATAACCAGCCAACTTGGCAAGGTCACGAAGGTTTGTCCGGCGATGGGGATAGGGAACGTGATAGTGACGGTTGACGGCTCTGATGGGACAGGCGTAGATGACCCGGAACCAAACAGCGCCGGAATGAAAATAGTCAGTATGCCGCTCCCAATCAAAAGGGCCATTATGACGCCCCAAGTTATCAGCGATTGCTTGTTTCTCAAGAGTATGTCTCCACTTAAGTATGTGCAACCCGGACAAGTGTGCCCTTGATTGTGGATTTTAGCACAATTGCCCTATTTTACAATAGGAATGCGGCTTGTATATCACCCGCCATGATCCCGATCTGTCTCGCTAAACCGGCCCCAAAATCGCCGGATAGGAGATTGAGATTCTCTGGACGCGGGTTCCAGTTCCGGTGCCATTTCCTGACGCAAGGTTAGCAAAGTTCGGTGATAGAGCGACTTGATAGCTCCTTCGCTGCGACCCATGATGGCGGCGATCTCGGCATTCGAGAGGTGCTCAACGAATTTCAGGGCCAGCAGTTCCTGGCGATCCGCCGGCAGGCGACGAACAGCCGTCAAAAGGGCTGCCTTGTCCTCGGCCAATAGTGCTGCTGCTTCGGGTCCTTCCTCATTCACCTGCCACAAGATCAGATCATCGATTGAGATGATTCGGCGCCGGCTGCGATCGCGGTGCCAATTAGCTACCAGGTTGTGGGCGATGCGATAAAGCCAGGCAGAAAAAGGCACGCCGCGGTCATCATAATTGCCGATATGTTGCCAGGCGCGCATGAAAGTTTTAGCGGCCAGATCTTCGGCATCGTGAACGCTGCTGGTGCGGTAATAAATATAATGATAGATGCGTTGCGAGTAATGTTCGTAGAGTTGCCCGAAGGCCTCCTGATTGGCCTTGGCCTGGGCGATCAGGGCTGATTCATCAAACTCGGAATCTGGTAGTCGTGTGCTCATCTCGCGACTTAGGTCCGGCCTATTCTGTCGGGTCGTTTCCAACACAGGCGGCAGTATAACAAAGGCGGGCGGCTATGACGAACCGCAAAAGACATCCTTCGATCTGAGGAGCCGGAAATAGGGTCATCCTCAGCCTTGACGGTGCGGCCTCTGTTCGATATGCTGCTCTCGATTATGAAATTTGAATCATTATTTTTTACCACTCAACAACAAGGAGCGGCTATCTTGATCGTCACGCTCCTGATTGGCGGGGTTGTGGGCTGCCGCCCGGTTCGTGAGGCGAGTCTGGGAATCGGGATTGATTCCTGGCCGACGGCCACTCCATCTGATGCGGTCGATAATTCAGAGACTACCGAGGACGCCTCGGTAGTTTATCTGGAGTCCTCGATAGAAGATATGCCGGCCATACCTACTATTGCCCCGCCTCCTCTGATTCCCACTGCCCCACCTACCGCAACGACAGGAGCGGTCGTGGGGTCACCAGGTAATATCGAATCAGATTCTGCTTTATTGATCGCCACCCAAACGGCTGCAGCATCGCCGCCCACTCCGGAGATCGCTTTCCAACCGACAACAGAACCCATGCCAACACCGTCAGGGGTTTACAGTTGGACCTTGAAGGTTCCAATTCTGATGTACCATTATATCAGCACGCCGCCGGAGGATGCTGATATCTATCGTACCGATCTTTCAGTCACACCCGAACAGTTCCGCGAACAAATGGCGTTTCTGCAGGCCAATGGTTATACAACCGTCGATTTGTACGACTTGAGCCAGGCGATTGTCAGTCAAGAGGAACTGCCGGAGAAACCTATCATTCTGACTTTTGATGACGGCTATCTTGATAATTACGAGCACGCCTATCCGATACTGAAAGAGTTTGGCTACGGTGGCACTTTCTTTGTTGTGACCGAATTCATTGATACCCAGCGTGAAGGCTATATGACCTGGCCGATGATCGAGGAAATGTCTCGCAACGGTATGCGTATGGAATCGCACTCCCGGACCCATCCCGATCTGCGCGGGATGTCACGCGAGCGTCTCATTTGGGAAATCCTGGGCTCGCAAGAAACCCTGGCCGCCCATATCGGTTATAAGCCACGCTATTTCTGCTACCCCGGCGGTTGGTACGATGAGGCTACTATCGAGATGTTGCGGGAGCTGGATTTTTGGGGTGCGACTACGACCCAGAACGGTTCCTGGCACGGTTTTGATGAGCGGTTTGAGTGGCGTCGAATACGGATGCGAAACTCCACCACCTTAGGCGAATTTGCTCGCCTGGTGGATCTAGACGGGACCGTGCGCGGCAAACCTGTACCCTAACTTCCCTCTCTTCGTCCAATCAGCTTCGGCCTCCTATTTACCCCACACAGAAAAATGTGTGCAAGATGAATGCACCCATCTGGTTGAATAAATACCTTGCAATAACTTTACAATTACTATACAATTCAAATCACATCAGAATAGTTATTGTTCAAGGGTGCATTTTTTCCTCCTCCTCTCCTTTGTAATGGAATGCGGCCGCTGATTCTCATCAGTGGCCGCGTTTCATTTTATTATGTCGATAGCCATCAGTCACATGTCACCAAAAGATTCATCTGGTAAACTTTACCAAAGTCATTAATTCGAATGAGGTAGTTGCCACCTGATCGGTAGTTACCACGAAAACAGTGGCCGGTAGCCGTTCTCCGGTCACTATTATCATTACAGTCACTGGAGGGTGCATCTAAAACCTTTCCGCGCCATAATAATTTGTTTGATAACAACTTAAGTATTGAAGAGATAGCCACATGGACAAAATCATCATTCGAAATCTTCTGCTGCGCGGCATCATTGGCATTAATCCTGATGAACGCGTCAAGAAACAGGACATCTTGCTCAATATGGTGCTCTACACCGACATCAGCCGGGCGGCCGAATCAGACGATATCGCCGATGCCGCCAACTACAAGGCCATCAGCAAGCGGGTGATCGACCATGTGGAGGCTTCGTCCGATTTGCTGGTAGAAAAGCTGGTAACCGATATCGCCCGTCTTATCCTCTCGGAATACCCGATCAGTCGCGTGCGGGTGCGGGTTGAGAAACCGGGTGCGTTGCGATTCGCCCAATCAGTCGGCATCGAGATCGATCGCCGGCGAGAGGATTTTGGCCTGTAAGGCAGAAGTTTCACATGCCCAAAGTCGCCATTTCGCTCGGTTCCAACATCAACAAGGAGCAAAACCTGCCGGCCGCTGTGAGCCTGCTGGCGGCCACAGGAAATGTCGTGGAGGTTTCGTCGGTCTACGAAACGATTCCTGCCGGTTTAAATGACCAGCCGACTTTTTTTAACGCGGCCATCTTACTGGACACGATATACCCACCAACAATGCTAAAAGACGGGCTTCTGAGTGAAATAGAGCTTCAGTTAAAGCGCGTAAGGCAGGCCGACAAAAACGCCCCGCGCACGATAGACCTCGATATCATCATCTACGGTAACTGGATCGGCTCTTACACGCCGGGCGACAACCGGCCGCGCTACATTCCTGACCCAGCCTTGTTACGCTTCGTCCATGTCGCTCTACCCGTAGCTGATCTACTGCCCGATATGGCGCACCTGGAGACCGGCGAGCGCTTGCGGGACATCGCCGATCGCCTTCTGAGAGAGGCCGACACCGGCGGGCAACCGGTCATCTGGGCTCGATCTGACATTGACCTGCGAATGGCACTGGCATTGAGATACTGATATGGAACTGCCAGCTTAAGCCAGCTATGATCTGACTCTATGATACGAATGATTGAGGCTCCAAATTGTTTCTAGACAGTTTTTTCTTCCGCCTGCGTCCGCGCCACCTGTCTCGTTACCGTAAGATCGTCGAGGTCTTTGCACGCCTCGGTTTTGGCACAGTCATCACTCAAATCGGATTAGATTCCCGCCTGGACATCCCCCGCCGAATGCTCCGGCGCAGTTCAGAGGAAATCGAGCGTATTCCACCGGCTGTCCGGCTTCGCCTGGCGATCGAGGAACTAGGCCCTACTTTCATTAAACTGGGCCAAATTGCCAGTACACGACCCGAAATTTTACCTCCGTCGGTTTTGACAGAGCTGAACAATCTGCAGGACCAGGTCCCACCCGATCCGTGGGAGAAAGTATTACCGCTCATCGAGGAGGAGTTCGGCCAGCCCATTCAAGATATATTTGCCGCCTTTGACCCTACCCCGATCGCCTCAGCCTCGCTTGCCCAGGTTTATCCGGCAATGCTGCCGGATGGCACCCATGTTGTGGTCAAGGTCCAACGCCCGAACGTGGAACGGACCGTTAATACCGATCTAGATATCTTGCGGGATATTGCGCGTTTGGTGCAAGAACGGTTGCCCGGATTCACTCCATTTGATCCAGTGGACCTGGTAGACGAATTTTCTCTTGCTCTTCGCGAAGAACTGGATTACCGACGTGAAGGCCGCAACGCTGACCGCTTCCGGATTAACTTCGAATCCGAAGATCATCTCTATGTTCCCCGGGTTTATTGGGAATATACGACTCGCCGAATTATGGTTCAGGAGCGCATTCGCGGCATCAAAATCGATGATTTTGATGCGTTGGACGCCGCCGGATACGATCGGGATCGCATTGCCATGCACGCATCGCGGTTGGTTATCAAAGAGGTGCTGGAAGATGGCTTCTTCCATGCCGACCCACATCCGGGCAATATGATTATATTGCCGAACGAGACGATAGGGCTGATCGACTTTGGCACAGTCGGTTATCTGGATGAACGGGACAAGGCCAACCTCATCCGGCTATATATCGCTGTAATCCAGTTTGATGCGTCAGCAGCCGTGACTCAATTGATCCGCATGGGCATCGCCGATGCTTCGGTCGACGAGCAAGGTCTCGAACGGGATTTGCGCCGGTTGTTGCGTCGATACAAGGGTTTGCCGCTTAAAGATATTTCCGCGAGTGAGCTTTTAAATGAGATTCAACCCATCATCTATGAGTACCACCTGCGCGTGCCCAGCGACTACTGGCTGCTGATTAAAACCCTGGTTATTATGGAAGGGGTCGGTAAACAAATTGCCCCGGATTTTGATGTATTCGAGGTTTCCGGCCCTTACGTCAGGCGGTTTCTCATTCAATTGGCTCTGCCTACCAGTTGGGGACCAGAAGCACTACGGAGCCTCGGCAGCTGGGCTTCGTTTGTCAATGATCTGCCCGGGCAAACTAACCGCCTAATGAGTCGATTAGAAAGTGGTCAGATTGAGTTTCGTCTGAATGACCCGGCTACCGATAATCTTGCGCGTCAATTGAACCGCAGCGCCAATCGCGTTATTCAGGCCATATTGATCGGCTCCTTGACAATTGGACTGGCACTTTTGCTACCGAGTCTGAATTTGAACTGGCCATGGAGCGCCTTAACGTGGGCGGCCGTCCTTGGTTTAGCGGCGACAGTCGTGCTGGCATTTTGGTTATTGTGGTCAATATGGCGATCTGGTCGCAAGCAATAGTCGAAGGAGGATCAGAATGGGAGGGATGGAAATCCGCTTATGAATCAACGTGAAATCATGGTCCGCCAGGTTAGCCGGACATTTGCCTTGTCAATTGAACAACTTCCCGATCTCTTGGGGGAGGCAATATCGATTGCCTATCTCATGTTTCGCATCTCAGATGGGATCGAAGACCACCCGGAAATTCCATTTGCTCGCAAGATCGCGTTGCTGGAGCAATGGGCCGGGATTTTGGAAGGTCGCGAGAAGGGTTTCGAACTGGCTCGATCTGTTACCGATCTGGATCACGACGACCCGGAAGTGGAGGTTATCCAGGAAACACCTCTGATTCTCGATTGGCTAAGTGCTCTACCCCCGGCCTATCAGGAACCGATCATTCATCATGTTCACGCCACCACCCTGGGAATGGCCCGCTGGCAAGCGCATGGGCCGTTTGTCGAAGACGAGGCGGAGCTTGACGACTATATGCACGAAGTAGCGGGTCGAGTTGGCTATTTGGTTACTGATCTATTTGCCCTTTACTCACCTCGTATCGAGGAACAAAGAGATGTATTGATGCCCCTTTCCCGTGAGTGCGGTCTGGCTTTGCAAACCGTAAATGTCATTCGTGGTATACGCAAAGATTACGAACGGGGCTGGGTATTCATCCCGCGCACCTACTATGAACGAGCCGGCTTGAACGTCGACATGATTTTGGATCCAAAAATGTCTACTCAAGCGCTGTCGGTTGTGGGAATGCTGGCCGATAAAGCCGATCGCCACCTGGAAAATGGACTGGAATTCGTCACAAAGTTTCCCCGAAGCGAACACAGTATACGTTTGTCCTTGATGTGGCCATTCTTCTTCGCTGCAAGAACGCTGGCCATCAGCCGCAACAATCCAGATGTCTTGACCGGTGAAGCGAAAATGACCCGCAATGAAATCCATCGGATCGTAGCTGAGACTAAGTTATTCGGTTGGTCGAATCGCTGGTTGGCCCGCTATTATCGCCAGTTATCAGAAGCACCTCCGGTTCGCACAGAATCAACTGTAGCCCGATTATCCCCTGAGGCAGCTACTGAAAACTTATGATATTTGGAAGCTTTCGTCACCGACCACAGGAGAAATAGCCATGCACGACGAGCAATCGAACGGTCCGGCTGAAGAAACGAATCAAAGTAACCTGAGCTCTGATTCGCCCCAGTTGCCATCAGAAACAGAGTCGAAGGGCAGCAATCCACAGCAACCGACATTCGGCCGGCTGGCGCTTGGCAGCGCCCTGTTGTTGGGTGATACCGTGGGTGCACGACTTAGTGATGCCCAACCAACGGCTGAATCTCAAACCCCAACGCGCGAATCTGTACTGCGGCCGGTAGGTGAGTGGGAAAGTTCGGGCAATGCTTTTGAGCAAGGCCGCTTTGTAGTCATCGGAGCGACGAAGGATATTCGCGGCCGCGTCGGACAAAGCGGCCGTACTCTTTTCGAGGCCGCCGATGCCGCCGGTCGTATTTTCGAAAAGACAACCCGTAACTTTCGTCGAAGTAGGCCCTTGCGGCCGGTGCGCCTTCGGTTTTTGCGCTATCAGCAACGTGGGGAGGGTGTCATTTCCCGCTGGGGGGCGCTTGGGCAAAGGGAAGAGATGCAAAGCCGGGCCATAGCCGAAGCCACATTAGGCAGTCTGGTTCAACAATCGGTGAGTGATTTGAGTGAAAGCCCTCATGTTCAGGTCCTCGTTCAGCAGGTCGTAGCCAGCCAAGGCACTGGCATCCTCAGCGAAGTTGTTGAAGAAATCCGCGAACGAATTGTCACTCTGGACATTCTTTTAGAAAATCATACGACCCGGCTGACACGGTTGCCGACCCGGGGAGAACTGCCCCCTCCACCTTTTCGCCCGGATTATATCAGAAACCGGCCGACGCTCTTCCAAATATCCCAGGTGGAGTTAACGATGGCCGGGCAATACGCCGGATTTATCAGCCGGCTTATAGGATTTTTCATCGATCTGATTATCCTCATCCTTTCCCTATCCCTAACCACGACTTTTATCAGCGCCTTCATCGATTTATTCAATTTACAGCCGTTTTTTAGCCAGGTATTTAACAATGACGACGCCATCCGGATAGTGACTGGAGGGTTGGCGGCTTTGGCGGGGATATCGTTCGTCGTCGTCTATGGCGTTTTATTCTGGTCTTTGAGCGGTCAAACCCTCGGTGATTTTTTGGTAGGCGTTCGCGTCATCCGAAGCAATGGCTCTCGCGTGTCCTTTGGGCGGTCCGTCCTGCGTATCATTGGCGCCTACATTTCGGGTATAGTCGTTTTTCTCGGCTTTCTGTGGGCATTATGGGATCCTCGCCACCAGGGCTGGCACGATAAATTAGCCGGAACGGTCGTCGTATACGATTGGCCGGCTGTGCCGGATGAACTTTTCTTGCGCGACCAACTCAGAGTGGTCGGTGTTTTACCCCGGCAACAGCGTCTTACCAGCCATGACCCGACTTGATCCGCCAGATGAAAGATCTTCTCCGGCGGTTCCGGGAATGGATGTTTCCTTGGAATATCCACCCCTGGTGACCGTTCAATTGTTGCCGACACGAATACCGGAGATCATACGCGATCCGTTGCGGTTCGTTCTGGACAACGCGAGCAAACACGGCGATTTCATTCACTACCCGTTAGGTCTCTGGGAGGTATTCCAGGTTAACCATCCAGCCATCATCAAGCATATCCTGCAGGACAACCACCGCAATTACAGCAAGAACACTATTCAATACAATACACTGAGCCAGGTAACGGGGCGCGGCCTTTTAACCAGTGATGGACCGTTGTGGCTCAGGCAACGCAGGTTGATGCAACCCGCCTTTCACCGCCGCCGGCTTCATACCTACGGCGAGGTGATCGCGACCGCGACAGCAGCCATGCTTTCACGCTGGGACGAGACCATCAATGGAAACAAACCGTTGGATGTCGACGCTGAAATGATGCAGGTGGCGCTGGAGATCGTCGGCAAGGTGTTTTTCAATCTCGATTTGCGACATGAAGCACACGAGATGACTGAAGGCGTTCTGGAAATGTTAGCGTATGTCGTTTATCGTTCCCAGACGCCCATCGCCCCGCCCTTATCCTGGCCAACGGGTCGCAACCGGCGCTATCGCGCCGCCATGGGCAAGTTAGAGGAAGTGGTTTACGGGACTATCGCCGAACGACGCCAGAGCGAGGTGGATTATGGCGATGTGTTATCCATGATGCTGGCCGCCCAGGATGAAGAAACAGGCGAACCGATGACGGATATCCAGATCCGGGATGAGATGGTCACCTTGTTGATCGCCGGGCATGAAACGGTGGCCAGCGCCCTGACCTGGGCCTGGTATCTCCTGGCCCTCAACCCGCAAGCTCGCCGGGCCATGGAATCGGAAATCGATCAGGTCTTGAACGGGCGGCCGCCAACCGTCGATGACCTGCCAGATTTGCCGTATACTCGCGGCGTATTTAATGAGTCGCTGCGTCTCTACCCCCCTGCCTGGCTCATCACCCGCCGGGCATTGAACACTGATACTATGGGCGATGTCGTCATTCCACCCAAAGCACTGATCATTATGAACCCGTATGTCATCCATCGCCATCCGGCCTACTGGCCTGACCCGGCGGAATTTGATCCATCGCGCTACGATCCGGACGTTGTCTCCAGTCGGCCGCGCTTCGCCTATATCCCCTTTGGTGGCGGGCCGCGCCTGTGCATCGGCGACGGGTTCGCCCTGATGGAAGGGCCGCTCATTCTGGCGACCGTGGCCCAGAGATTCCACCTCGACTTGGAACCGGAACAGGTCGTAAAAGTCGATGCCCTGGTTACGTTACGTCCCAGGGATGGCCTCTTGATGAAAGCAATCGCACGTCAAAATTGAGACCCGGCACTCGTCGGCTTTCGACGGCGATCTAATAATCCTGCTGCGAGTCTTCCCTATAAAAAAGGTGGCACTGGAATTGTTCCAATGCCACCCTGTTTAACCGGGCTACTCATCTGAGTAGCAACTACCGCTCACATCAAGCTGGTTTCATGATTCTCTCAAGGCAGGAGTGTGGAATCATATAACGGCCCGTCATCGATTGCCGGGGCGCGATTCCGGCTCAAGGGTACGCTGACCGTCACCGTTCCGGTGCAACTCCCGGTCGCATCGGCTGCCATGAAGGCAATATGATACACGCGTCCATTGCCGTTCCCATCTCGCTCCGCGCGCACGTAGGCGGTGTCTGTGCCGATCCCCATGCCGTCGGGGGCAGTGTTACCATCGCCGGTGCCGTTCACCGGTTCGTCCTGGTAGATGCTGGTAATGGTAATCGAGACCGGATCATTCTCCGGGTCAACCACACCCAGCACCTGGATAGGCATCATCTCGTGATTCGGCGCCCACAGAATATCAAGGCTTGGGAAGGCATCCGAGCAGATTGGCGATCCGTTCAATGTCGTATCAACCAGAACCGGATCATGGTCTGAGCTGCGGAATTTATCCGGAGCAAAGAGACTCGCAACCTGGCCGGGGCTCTTGAAGTTGGTGTTGTAGTCGAGTACATTCGGCTCATCGGCATTGATATGCCACTCGACCACATTCAAAACCTGGCCCGTCATTGTCGGGGTGGCCAGCGCGTGATCCAGGTAACCCCACTGCCCATCGAACGCATAGGAGTAAGCCGAGTCGCCGTTGTAATCATAGATCAGGTTGGTATACCCGGCATCTTTAAGCAACGTGATGGGATCTTCCATGGCATAGCTGTTCAAATCACCGAGGATGAGGACATCCGGGTCGGCGATACCGGTCGGATCGAGGGCCAGCCACTCTAGTATGAGTTGCACGGCGTTCACACGCACTTGATTACAGTTGCCCTGCCCGTCGAGGGTGTCCGGCGCGTCACAGGCGCTGCCCTTGCTCTTGAGATGATTGGCCACCGCCACGAACCGGCCGCCGGTCGCGTTTTCCTCGAAGGCCTGAGCCAAAGCCGGGCGGTTGCGCGGGCCGCTGTCGCCTCCGGTGACGAATTCATCAGAGTTGAGCGCGGCCGTCGTGCCGACCGGCGTGACAGCTCCCGGCCGGTAGATGAACCCGACCTTGATCGCGTCCGTGCCCAGGGCATTGACTTGACCGGTGTTCGCGTCGGCGTTGATAAAGGCATAGTTGCCCGCCGAGGTGGCGGCGTTCAGCCGATCTACCAGATCCTGAATGGCACTGTCAGAGCCATAGCCGTCGTTCTCGATCTCGCTTAGGCCGATGACATCGGCATTGGATTCGACGATGGCTGCAACCGTCTTGACCCACTGGCGTTCGAATTCAGCTAAACTTTCTGCGCCGCGACAATTCGTTGGCGCGCCGCCCACGCCGTTGGTGCAGCCGGAGAATGTATTGAAGTAATTCAATACATTAAAGCCGGTTACGCGCAGCGTACCCGCCATAGTTGGTGCGGGCTCCGGCCGGGGATTGGCAGCCTGGAAATCGGGAACGCCACCGTCCAGAGCGTTGACCGGCCGGATCCGGTAGGCATTGCCGCTGGCGACGTTCCCGGCCCAGGTATAGGTCATCACACCGACCAAATTGGTGACCGAATCTCCGCCGCGCAAAGTATTGGACGCGCTCAATGGCAATCCGCCACGGCCGAAGAGGATCGGGTCGGGATTCTGGTTGTTCAGGTTGTCGTCAACCAGGATCTTGTTGAGATTGTTGGCTTCCTGTAGGGCGATAGCCGGCGCGCCGGGCAGTACCACATTCGTCGGCTGCGCCAGACGCTGATTAGGCGACATCAAGACCTGACCGAACCGTCCTAATTGGAAATGCTCGGTGACGACCATCGTCTGCGGCAGGCGGACGAGCATGCCTTCATACTGTTCGAGATAAGTCGTCGAGGGCAGGGGGAAGGTGATATCGACCGGGGCTACGTCTCCGTCACCACATTGAATGAGCGACGTGACAGATGATATTTGTGTCTGGTCCTGAAATTCATTAGCGGTGCCGGTGACACGGACCACATCACCCACAGCGACAACGTCATTATTACCGTTGAAGACGAAGAGGCCGTCCGAAGTAGCTTGGTTGCCATCGCCGGACAGATCCTGCAGGTAGAACCCGCGGAGAGCTGGCGACGATCCCTCAAAATCGCCGACGACCACGCCCTGGGTTGTAACCACCTGACCGGTCAGCGGGGTTACCAATCCGCTACCTTGGATCTCGTAGATCGGCGTAAAACCCGTTTCGCAGGCAACCCCTGGATTGGTCACTGAGAAGCTGAACATAAAATCAGCGACCATGTTATCGGGCGGATCGTCAGTATCCTGGTCACTCACATTAGCGCTGAAGATAGTGACGGTGCAATCATCGCCATCCACAAAATTCGTATCTGGATCGATAGTGAATGACGTGGGCCCACCGGAAACGGTACCAGTTACGGCTACCGATATTGAACAGCTAATATCAAACCAGTCGCCGGTCACGTTCACTGCTTCGGTGAATGTTATGGTGATGTTCGTATCTGTCGCAACATCGGTCATGCCGTCGTTCGGGTTCGTGCTACTGACGTCCGGAGCGGTATCCGTCTGAGTAACCAATTCATTCAACGCACCGGGCGTATTCAACGCTTCGCCGATATCTGGGCCGCCGGTGAATCCGGGCAAACCTGCACCTTCAAAGTCATTTAGCGTCCAATCAGAATCGCTGTTCGTATCAACGCCATTCGGAATGCGTGAGGCGCCACCTGGTGAAAAGTTACCACCAGAGAAGGTAGGGCCCAGATCAGTTGTGGAATAGGTCAAATCACCGGCCCCGCCATCGCTAACGGCCACGTCATCCACAACTTCATCCCAGGGAGTGGTATCAAATATGCCGTCGTTGTTGGTGTCCAGGTCATTGCCGATAGCACCGGAAAAGCCTTTGACCAGGAACAGAGTAACGGTGCCATTCTCGAAGGCATTAGACAGAAAGCCGGTCGTCCAATAGCCTTGGG
>JAWOHK010000059.1:0-7211 GCA_046485205.1 Chloroflexota bacterium
CTTTGCGGTCGAAAACACCCGCACGGCCCTGGAGGGCGGTGCGCGCCATGTGACTGTGGTGTGCCGGCGACATGGCACCATTTGCCCGAAAATCATAGATTACCTGAATTTTATCACCCCGTATGATGAGGCCTTCAAACACGACAAAAAAAGCAATCTATTGAACATGATGTACTGGAAAAAAATGTATGAGTTGAGTGGCGCCACCCAACCCGAGTGCTGGATGGGCAAGATCAAGCATGCGGGACACACGATCAGCGTGTCTGACATCTGGTTTGTCGGGCATTACCTGAAAAAAATTGAAACGATTAGCGGTGAAATCAGCGGAATGACTGCCACCGGCGTCAGCGTTGACGGCCAGCGCCAGATCGAGGCGGATATCGTCGTCAACACCATCGGATTCGAGCGCAACACGTCAGCCGCTCACGCGCTGAGCGGCTTCGCTGAAATTTACAACAACAACTATTTGGCTAAAGATTTCATGTACCTGGCGGATGCCTACATTGACGATGACGCCTTCAATTCCCTGTTCGGTTCAAGCGTCCTGGAGATGGTGAAGTTCTACCTCGAGGTGTTTATCATGTTCTTCGACACCCCCGAATACGACGCCATGATAAAGACCGAGGGAATAGAAAAAATACCCATCGGGGAAAGAAAATGGTCCCCGCTGATTTTCTCTGAAAATTTAATTGAGTTTTCTTTGCTAATTTGCGTCTTCGATCAGCGTTATGTGCGTTCCATTCTCTCCTACTCCGTCGCCGCGGCCAGTTTTTCGGTCTCGTCGGCCACGGTCAGGGCGTCGATGAATGGATCCAGGTCGCCGTCCATCACCACCGGCAGGTTATAGCTGGTGAAACCGACGCGATGATCGGTCACGCGCGACTGTGGGTAATTATAGGTGCGTATCTTTTCGCTGCGGTCGCCACTGCCCACCTGAGCTTTGCGATCGGCCGCCACCGACGCGCTCTGCTTTTCGATCTCCATCTCTTCCAGGCGAGCCTGGATAATGGCCATCGCCAGCTGCTTGTTCTGCGACAGGCTGCGTTCGGATTGGATTTTAACCATCATCCCGCTCGGTTTGTGGATGACGCGGGCGGCGGTGGCGTTCTTCTGCATATGCTGGCCGCCGGGACCAGAGGAAAACTCGGCTGTGATGACCAAATCTTTCTCATCCAGAGTGATATCAACCGCTTCGAGTTCGGGCATGACAGCCACGGTAGCCGCGCTGGTATGGATCCGGCCTTGCGATTCCGTCTGCGGTACTCGCTGTACGCGATGAACGCCGCTCTCATACTTCAGTCGCGAGTAAGCCCCTTTGCCTTTGACGGCGACAATGACTTCCTTGTAACCGCCGACACCTGTGTCGCTTTCGTCGATAATTTCCGCCTTCCAGCGGTGCTGCTCAGCGTAACGCATGTACATCCGCAACAGATCGGCGGCGAATATACCGGCCTCGTCGCCGCCTGTCCCGGCTCTGATCTCGATAAACACATTTTTGGCATCGCGCGGGTCCTTAGGCACCAATAAGGAGCGCAGGCGAAGATCCAAATCGCCTAGCCGGCTCGAAAGCCCTTCGATTTCTTCACTGGCCAAGGCGGCCATTTCCTCGTCCTCTTCGGCATCGACCAGTTCGCGGACCTGAGCCAACTCACCCTCAATCTGGCGATACTCCTGGTAAGCTTCGACGACCGGCATCAATTCCGTTCGTTCCTGGGCCAATTCGGTTAATTTG
Source organism: Chloroflexota bacterium (assembly GCA_046485205.1). Lineage (GTDB taxonomy): Bacteria > Chloroflexota > Anaerolineae > Promineifilales > Promineifilaceae > Promineifilum. The sequence goes on from JAWOHK010000059.1 coordinate 1,733, forward strand.
ACATGGTCGGTCAGCACGATCGGATCGCCCATCTGGGCCTCTATCTCTCCATAGCGGGTCACGACCTTATCCAGTTTGTCAAAAACAGTGCTCATAGACGCATTAAAACTCACAGGGGGAATGATTAAGATCCCAATTGAGGATTGTATAGCGGGGAGCACTCTCTAACAAGCGGCACTCAGAGGCGATTTAGGCGATAATCACAATATTATGAAAATCGCCCCCTTCGCCACCGAGCAATTCTTCGCCCAATATGAATTTTCCACACCCTATAACTTGTGCGCCTCGGACTGTGAGACGACCACCGACACTGAGGTCCTCCAATTGGCCGGGATGGACGCGGCCGACCTGCTCGATCTACGCCTGGGCTACACCGAATCGCAAGGCAATCCGGCTCTCCGCGAGTTAATCGCCGGGCAATACGACCACGTGACGGCGGATGAGGTAGTCTGCCTGAGCGCGCCGGAGGAGGGTATCTACCTGCTCATGCGGACACTGCTGGAGCCGGGCGACCACATCGTGGTCCTGACGCCCGCTTATGACTCGCTGCTCAATCTGGCCGAACATGTCAGTGGCAACGTCAGCCGTTGGGAAATCCGTCCCACGAAGACAGGCTGGCGGCTGGATTTGGATGAACTATCCCGCCTGGTGACAGCCGAAACGCGGCTGGTGGTAGTCAACTTTCCCCACAACCCGACCGGTCTTTTGCCAAGCCCGGACGAGTTCACCGCCCTCATCGACATCGTTCGCGCGCGGGGAGCCTGGCTATTTTGCGACGAGATGTATCGCGGTCTGGAGCGGGATTCAGTTGACCGGCTGCCTTCAGCGGTAGACCAATATGAACGCGCCATCATCCTGGCCGGGTTGTCGAAAACCCACGGCTTGCCGGGCTTGCGCACCGGCTGGCTGGTCGTGCGTGATCCGGTCGTGCGCGAGGCGCTGATCAACTGGAAGCACTACACGACTATCTGCCCTCCCGCCCCAAGCGAGTTGCTGGCGACCGCGGCGTTGCGCGCGCACCAGACGTTGGTAGAGCGCAGCCGGGCCATCATCGCCGGCAATCTAGCGCTGGTCGAGCCGTTCTTTGACCGGCACGCCGATTTATTTCACTGGCGGCCGCCGCTTGCCGGGTCGGTAGCGCTGGTCGGGCTGAATATGCCATCGGCCACGGCCTACTGCCGCGACTTGGCCCGCGAGGCGGGAGTGCTGCTGCTGCCGGGAAGGCACTTGGGCTACGACGATCAGAGCATACGTTTTGGGTTTGGACGGGTGAATTTCCTAAACGCGCTAGAACAGTATGAGGGGCATCTGCTTTCGCAGTCATGATATCGATCTTATCTCGGATCGTTCAACCGGATATGTGCCGTACGTATTGCGATATTCAGTTTGAGAAACAACCAAGAAATCTCAAGAATACCTAATCATCGAGAAAAGCCTGGACACGTTCGCCAAATAGTATCAGATCATCTAGCCCACTTGTTATCACCGAGCGAACAATTTTAATATCCATCCGCTGGTAGTGATGCACGATAGTATTCCGAAAGCCGACCTTTTTTGAAGTTTGTTGCCAATTCGAGACTAATCACGCCTTCGTTTTGTAACAAATCAAAGCTTTCATTACTGGAAGTCGGGATCCCCAACTTGCGAATCTTGATAATATGATTGGCCAAGTCAATCGACTGTTCGCAAGCACGCAAGATATTGAGTACGGCAGCGTCCTGGCGGGTGAAATTGGTTTCAAACCCTTCCAGATCAGCGAAGAATTCTTCTCGTGCGCGCCGAATACAACGTTGAATACTCTGAATTTTATTGATTACAAGGTCGTTCATACGACGTAAGCCCCGCCCTGTCTTTTGGAATGCGGCCAGTATCTCTGCCCGCTCTTCATTCAACTTCTGGTAATAAGACAGAGTCAGCATCTCAAACTCATCGACGGCATACCGGTCACCGCAGTAAATCAACTCGCCAAAGATGATCTCCTTTTGAAAAACTGTCGACACCAGACGAGCGTTCAGCAAGTCCACCGTACGGCCAAGCGTATTCGCTAACACCTGCTGCAGGTCACTTATGATCAACAGTCTTGCCTTGAGCGCTTCGTCAGGTGATAAAAGGAGGGCGATATCCACGTCACTATCAAGCCACTCCCCGGATGTCCCAAATGAGCCGAAGAGATAGATGCCTTGGACGTGTGGGTAGTGCTCCAAGACGCGAGCGATTATCAACCTTTTGATAGATTCAAAGTTGCTCGAGGAGACTTGATTTGAGTTTTGCATGTTGTCATTATAAACCAAGAAAACGGAGAATCACCGCGCTTCCTTCAAATACCGGTCAAACCACCCCAACATATGCTCCAGTCTGGCAACCCGTCGGTCGGTGCGGCCGGCGCGGCTGACACCATGAGATTCACCGGGCAGCAGCAATAATTCTGTGTCCACCCCAAGCCGCTTGAGAGCGATGAAAACCTGCTCGCCCTGTTCCTGATCGCAGCGGTAGTCGTTTTCGCTGTGGATGACCAGCGTCGGTGTTTTGGCATTGCCGATGTAGCTGATGGGCGAGGCAGTCCAGCAACCGGTCATGTCTTCCCATGGTGCGGCCGACCCGGCCAAATGCTCCAATCCCAGATTCAGATCGCTGGAGCCGTAGAAGCTGATGAAATTGCTGACGACGCGTTGGGCCACAGCGGCCTTGAAGCGGTCAGTGCGGCCGATGATCAGCGTCGTCATGTAACCGCCGTAACTACCGCCGGTGACGCCCATGCGCCCCGGGTCAATATAGGGCTGTTGTTCCATATAATCGGTCAAGGCCATGACGTCATCGTAATCAACCGTGCCCCACTGGCCGTGAATGGCTCCGGCGAAAGCTTCGCCGTAACCCTGGCTGCCGCGGGGGTTACTCCAATAGACGACGTAGCCGGCCGCGGCCAGGTAGAGGAATTCGTGGGTGTAGGCGTTGCCGTACTGCATTTGCGGCCCGCCGTGGATTTGCAAGATCGACGGGTAGCGTTTCGCGGGGTCAAAACCGGGCGGTTTCAAGATCCAGCCTTGCAAATCGCAGCCGTCGGCGGCTTTGAACCAAACTTCTTCAATAGCCCCGGTCCGGATCTCGGGTAGCCAATCCCGATTGAGTGTCGTCAACTCCTTTGGCTTGCCGCCGGATAAATCGGTCACGACGATCTGCCCCGGGTCATCGGGTGTCGCCCAAACAGCGGCCAGTCGTTCTGTGGCCCGGTCCAGGGTGAAACCGCACACCACTCCCACACCGTGCAAAAATCGCCGCGGCTCCGGTGTTGGCTCAAAGGCATTGAGCTCCACCAGCCACTGATTGCCGTGCCGCGTCACCAGGCAGAATACCTGTCCCCCGTCGGCCGACCACACCGGCCTGATGGGCGCGAATTCGCTGACGAGATCGCCGGTTGTGGCCCCCACCAGGTGCAGGTCTAGCCCTTCTCCAGCTTGCACCGCACCGCCCCCGTTAAGGGGGGCGATGTAGAGATTGGCGTTCTGGTACCAACGGCCGGGCTGGGTGCGGCCCAGGAAAGCCACGTATTGCGCGTCCGGAGAGAAAGATGGGGCAAACTTGCGGCCGGGGCGGGTAACCAGTTGTTCCATCTCGCCGCCGGCGGTAGGGATTAAATACAATTCGGTTTCGTCCATTTCGATGTCGTAATCCCGGTGGCGGTTAGAGATGAACATGATGCGCCTGCCGTCGGGCGACCAGTGTGGTTCGGTCTCGTGAAAATCGCCCTCGGTCAGTTGTGTCGCTTCGCCACTGCCGGCATCGACCACCCAAATGTGCCAGCGCTCCTGAGGCTGGTAGCCCGCGCCATCGAACTTGTAATCGGTGCGGGTGATATGGCGATAGGAAACCCCCAGTTTCTTCTTTTGCTCGTTCTCCTCGCGCTCCAGGGCGTCGGCGTCCTTCTTTCGGAACTGGCAGACGATTTTCGTCCCATCGGGCGACCACTCGAACGCAGAGAAGGTGCCCTTCAAGTCAGTCAGCGGCCGGGCTTCGCCGCCATCGATGGAGATGAGATAGATCTGCGCCTGTTCATCGTTGCCGCGATTGGAGAGAAAGGCGATGTGACGGCTGTCGGGCGACCACCGGGGATGGTTGTCTTTCTGCTTGCCATAGGTGAATTGCCGGGTGCGTCGGCCGTCGGTCGTGGCTAGCCACAGGTTAATGTATTTTTTCTCCGTCTCACGCTCCACTCGTTGGACGCAGTAAACGACTTGCCTGCCATCGGGCGAAATCTGCGGGTCGCTTGGCAGCTGGAAGCGATATAAGTCGTCTGTGGTGGTCAGCTTCGGAGCATCAACGGTCTGGTTTTCGGTCATGAGAGCTCTCCATCAAGATGTTATTGTGGTGGAAAGATACCACAATGGCTGATAGGACGCAGATTGATGCAGGCCTTGGCGCTACCAGGATCACATTCACGGCTATTCATCTGTGAAAGCCGCCAAGTGATGGGTTTGCTATAATTTCAGGGAGCATTGTGTGAACGATATTCTCAATCGCCTGGTAGAGTTGGAAACGTCTGTTACTTATACCCAACCACCACCCATTGGTGAGTGGTCGTTCCGCCACACGCCAGGCCGGCTACCCATTCTGATTTCCGCGCCTCACGGAGCAGCCCATCTCCGGGACGGCCATATCAAGCAGGAAGATGAATACACGGCCGCCTTGGCCCGGTTGGTAGCCGAGCGCACCGGCGCACACGCCCTCTATTCCTGGGCCCAATCGGACGACGACCCGAATTGGGACCGGCAATCCCCCTACAAGGACTTTCTGCAAAGCATCGTAACCGAACACGATATTCAATTTGTACTCGATATTCATGGCATGTCTAATCGCCACAAGTTCGGTGTTGCCGTCGGCACGATTTGTGGCGCGAGCTGTCCGCAACAGCACGAAGCCTTAATCATTGGCGCGCTGATCGCTGAAGGATTTCAGCCGACAACGGCCGCGCAAGCGCGTGAGTTCCCTATCCTGCAGTGGGAGCGCTTTGTCATTAACCACCACCGCTTTACCGGCGGGCTGAGGAGCCACACAGTAACCCGTTATATCCGGGATTACGTAGGGATACATGGCGCGCAAATCGAGTTGTGCGCCGACCTGCGCATCGTTCAGCGACACGGTTCCAGCAATAGGCCCGGCGATTTCAAAGGCAACTCGGGCGGTATCATGCGGGCGCTCGCGGCCATCGAGAACATGGTCAGAGACCTATCGAACCCCTCACTTCGCGGTTAATCTTGTAATCAAAGATTTTTATAGCTCGTAGTCACGACTTCAGTCGCGTTCTTCGAGACGGCCCGATCGGCGAGCCAACTCACGAACATTTTCTCCAATGTGCTATAATCCCGGACTAATCTACCGCTCGCTATCAACCGGGTTCTAATCACCTACTTGGAGCAAAAACGTGAAGTATATTCTGTTGCTATTGACATTCATTCTCGCGACGACCGCTGTCGCTTGTGGCGCG
>JAWOHK010000072.1:0-13516 GCA_046485205.1 Chloroflexota bacterium
ATTAGTCTCCTAACTCTATTTTTATTGCAACGTGTACAACGCCCGCTTTTTCGTTGGGTCAAGTACGCCGGTAACTGGAGTCCGGAAGCAAGCGAGGCTTGGTCTTATACCCTTCAACGGCGATGGTTAACAAGAAATCGACACCGCGGCGTTGTGACAGTCAATGGTCAGTGGCCCGACCAACCAGATCATGTTAAGTCTTTTTTCAACCCTTCATTAATGGATGAGGAACTAACCCTCGGTCAAAAAGTTGCCGCCGATAAAACCCTCGCTCTGCCTCTGGAATTGTTATTTGTTGGAGCTTTGAATGACGCCAAAGGAGTAGATCGTGTCCTGCAGATTTGCCTGGCTCTTCAGCAGCTTGATATCCCCTTTAACCTTAGTCTCGTAGGCGATGGGTCAGATAGGGTGCGATACGAGGCATGGGTAGCTCAACAAGGTCTACTTAATGTTTTCTTTCACGGCTGGGTTCCCCGTCAGGAAATACCCAGATTTGTAGGCCAATCTCATTTCATCTTGTTGCCTAGCCGATCATCAGAGGGGTGGCCGAAAGTGTTAAGTGAGGCCATGGCTTTTGGTGCAGTGCCCATCGCCAGTTCGGTGTCGAGTATCCCCCAGATTCTTCTGGCGACTAAGGCCGGTGTGTCATTAGCAGCAGATGACACGAATGGCGTGGCTGCTGCGATGTGTCATTTTGTAGACAACCCGCAGTCCTGGTTGGAAATGAGTCGAGCAGGTTTGAAAGCAGCGAGGAATTTCACTTATCGTTATTATCAGGAAGCTGTTTCATCTTTATTCGCTGAGACTTGGGATCTTCAACTTGTGAATTCTTCTGAACATTCTGGGCTTGAGCCAAGGGAAACGAATGAGTTGGGGGCTGGGAGTTTACCTCGGTTGCCTCTATGAAATGGTTATGATCGAAATTGATATTGTCAAACCCAATGATGTGGCTGATGGCCCAAGGCCGCTCAAGACAGAGAAAAATAAATTTCCGCTCCTCTGTTTCGTCGGACCGATGCTGGGAGTTAACCCCGGGTGGGTATCGACCCAGGGCGAGATTCTGGCCGGTTTGCTGGCCGGAGAAGGTTATCCCGTTCGCCAGACGTCCCATATCCGTGCCCGACTGCCGCGGCTGGCCGATACGTTACGATCCTTGTATGCCTGGCGATATGACATTGAACTGGTCATCCATCAGGTATACAGCGGCGCGGCATTTGGCATCACTGACATGGCCGGTGCGCTCGGCCGCCGTCTCGGATTGCCGCAGATATTTGTCCTCCACGGCGGGGCGTTGCCGGAATTCGCTGCCGCCCACCCGGGATGGGTCAGGCGGGTCATGCGTTGCGCTGACCGGATCGTAGCGCCTTCGACCTATTTGGCGCATGTTTTTGATGAAATCCTCAAACCGGTACGCCCCGTACGGATCATTCCCAATGTATTGGCTATGGAACAGTACACCTTTAAGCATCGGGCCGCTGTGCAACCCCGATTATTGTGGATGCGCACTTTTCATGAGGTTTATCACCCTGAGATGGCGGTCGAGGTACTGGCCGACTTGCGTCAAACTCACTCCCAAGCGACACTGACGATGGCCGGACAGGAGAAGGGATTGCACGAGGCTATGGTGGCTAAGGCCGAGCAAATGGGTCTGGCCGACGCCGTTCGATTTCCCGGCTTTCTGACCGCGGCTGATAAAGCGCGCGAGTTTGCCGCCCACGACATTTATCTTAACACCAACCGGGTCGATAATATGCCGGTCAGTATTCTGGAAGCGGCCGCATTTGGTTTGCCAGTCGTAGCGACCCGAGTCGGTGGCATTCCCTATCTGTTAACCGAAGAAGAGACCGGCTTGCTTGTGCCCGGCGGCGACGTGGCGGCGATGGCGTCGGCCGTACGCCGGCTCCTGGTTACTCCTGGTTTGGCAGCGGACCTTTCGACTAATGGTCGCGTGCTGGCTGAATCTTGCGGCTGGGGGACAGTTCACGGCCAATGGGAGGCTTTATTCCAGGAGATGCTCGATGCCTGACTGGCTCAAGGTTTATCACCGCTTGCCATATCCGGTTAAGGTAGCCACCGCCAGCGTTCGCGGGCATTACCTTTCTCGCTGGCGTTACGGAGCGAAAACCGAAGCGCTCATCGAGACGTTTCTCGAACGCGAAAGATGGAGTGAGGCGCAGTGGCGGCATTGGGAAGATGAACGTCTGGCTTTTGTTTTACATCGCGCGGCCACCCGGGTGCCTTACTATCGCGATCAGTGGAATCGCCGCCGACGCGCCGGCGATCGATCCGCTTGGGAAAAGCTTGAAAACTGGCCGGTCCTCAAGAAAGAAGTGCTCCGCCAGGAACCATACGCATTCCTGGCGGACGATTGTAATCCGAGGGCCATGTTTTACGAGCACACCAGCGGCACCACGGGCATGCCGCTGCACATCTGGCTTAGCAGGGAGACAGTTACCACGTGGTTTGCTTTGTTCGAAGCGCGTGCCCGCCGCTGGCATGGCGTCAGTCGTGATGATCGCTGGGCCATCCTGGGCGGCCAACTGGTCGCGCCGGTTGATCGCGAGCGCCCGCCGTATTGGGTCTGGAATTTTACGTTGAACCAACTGTATCTGTCGGCCTATCATCTGGCCCCTGAAAATGTTCCTGATTACCTGGATGCCCTGCGACAGCATAAGGTCGTATACTTGTTGGGCTATCCATCGGGACTTTACCGGCTGGCGCAGGTGGTGCTGGAACAAAACCTGACGGCTCCCAAATTCAAGGTCGCTATTGGAAACGCCGAACCTCTGCTCGACCACCAGCGAGAGGCGATCGCCACGGCCTTTGGCTGTTCGGTACGCGAGACTTACGGCATGGCCGAGATCGCCGCCGCTGCCGGTGAATGCGAGGCTGGTCGCCTGCATATTTGGCCGGAAGCCGGGTACGCTGAAGTTTTGGCCGATGACCACGACGCGCCCTACGATTTTGAGCAGGCCGGCCGCCTGATAGCGACCGGCCTGCTCAACGCCGATATGCCCCTGATCCGCTATGAAACAGGCGACCGGGCGACTCTGTCGGCCGGGAGGTGTCGCTGCGGTCGTACCTTGCCGCTACTGGAAGCCATCGAGGGACGAGTTGACGATGTTGTAATCACCAGGGATGGTCGTCATATTGGTCGTTTGGATCCGGTATTCAAGGCCGATTTACCCGTCCGGGAAGCGCAAATCATCCAGGAAGATTGGGACGTGTTGCGAGTACTGTATGTGCCAGCGGCGGCCTATTCCAACCAGGATGGCGAAGTGTTGATCCAACGGATCCACGACCGGACCGGTGAGGACATGAGAGTTATTCTGGAGCCGGTAACGGAAATCCCGCGTACTGCCAACGGGAAATTTCGAGCCGTCATTTCCCACGTTAAACAATTCCAACCCGATGGCATCCTGACTGCTGAAGAACCTCATCATGACGCGAATAAATAAAAAACACGAATCGTTATTGGTGATCGGATTGTTTGTGCTGACTCTTATCGTTTCGACCGTTTTCAGGTCGATATTGCCGGCTGGTTTTCGTGATAATCAGAGCACGGATTATTTGAATCATTACGAACCGGTTGCTCGCGCCATCTTGGGTGGGCAGGGCATCACCCTGAAGGGGGAGATCGCCACGCGTTACCCACCGGGATTCTCGATACTGCTGGCCGGAGCCTTTCGCATAGGCGACCTATTAAATAGCGGTGATGAGACCGTTTTGCTGGCGTTTCAACTGATTTTCGCGGGGTTGTCGGTCGTGCTAGTTTATGCTCTGGCCCGTTTGATCTGGAATCCCCTTCTTGCGTTAATACCGGCCCTGGCCTGGTTGACTTATCCCTTTTTCCTGTGGCTGACCAAACAACCCAATAGCGAGGTTCCGTTCATACCCTTTCTCTATGCTTCCCTTTTCCTCTTCTTGCTGGCTGTTCTCCACAAGCCACGGGCTTGGGGGCTGTACCTGGCCGCCGGTTTGTCTATCGGGGCGACCATGTTGATCCGTCCGTCGGCGCTGGGTTTGGGAATAATCATGGGCGGGCTGGTTTTGATTATAGGGAGTCAGGAATTGGCTTTTCGGGCACGATTTTGGGCGGCGGGCCTGATCCTGCTGGGCAATCTTTTGGCCGTGTTGCCATGGGAAGCCAGTGTATATGCGCGCACGGGCCAAGTTATCCCACTGAGTTCCGGCGGGGCGATCACGATTCAAGACGGACTTACATTTTTGGCCGTTCCTAAAGAATATCGCCGTGAGGTCAAAATTCCCGATGATGTAGCAGCGTTAATGTGGACTTTCCACGAGCGACGCTCGGAAATGGTGTCGACCGGCGACGCGGCCGCTGTGGTGGTGGCTGAAGCGCGGCGCGACCCGGTGGCATTCCTCAAATTGATGGCGATCAAGATAACCCGTAGCTGGTATGGTATTGACAGCCGCATCTTTGAATTACCGACTATCATCATTCAAATCACTTATCTGATTTTCTTCTTGTGGGGAACGGCCTTCGCCTTCCGGCAAGGGGGTAACATGCGGCGGATGATAGGGAGTAACTGGCTGATCGTTTTCTACTTCTGGGCCATGACGGTGCTGGTGATCCCGTTGTTTCGCTACATGCTGCCAGTAATGGGCCTGCTTATGCTGGCCTTGCCCGGAGTCTACCTCTCGCTTCAGGCACGTCGCCGTACCTTGCGCTCACCTGTTAGCCGGCCCGTGAACTCGGATTACTAATTCCTCACACAGCATTCACGCCTTTTATACCCAAGTCTTCTCCGTACCGGCGTACACTTAGCGCATGGAACGTCTGCCCCTGGTGTCCGTTATCATGCCTGTCCGCAACGAGATGGCCTATATTGAACGCAGTCTGGGCGCGGTGCTCCGCCAGGATTACCCGGCCGACAAGTTGGAAATCCTGGTCGTAGACGCCCTTTCCGATGACGGCACGCGAGAATATATCCGATCCATGCAACCGGCTTATCCCAGCCTGCGTCTGCTGGACAACCCTGATCGAATCGTCGCACCGGGGTTGAACATCGGAATTCTTCAGGCCCAGGGGGATATTGTCGTCCGCGTGGATGGCCATTGTGAAATTGCACCGGATTATGTTCGCCAGTGCGTCCGGCATTTACTGGATGATGGTGTCGATGCCGTCGGCGGGCCGATTGAAACCATCGGTGAGACAGAGGAAGCCCAAGCCATTGCCCTGGCAATGAGTTCTTGGTTTGGCGTTGGTGGTTCGGCCTTCCGTACCGTCAAGGACCGCTCGTTGTTGGTGGAAACTGTAGCCTTCCCGGCCTATGCCCGGCAGACCTTGGAGCGTCTGTGTCCGTTCGTCGAAGACATGGTGCGGAACCAGGACGATGAGTACAACTACCGGTTGTTAGCCCAGGGTGGCAAGATTTTACTTTCACCTGACATCACCTCGCGCTATTACAGCCGCAGCAGTCTGCGATCCTTATGGCGCCAATATTACCAGTACGGTTACTGGAAGGTGAGGGTCATGCAGAAGCACCCGCGACAGATGCGGTGGCGCCAGTTTGTTCCGCCAACGTATGTTGGCGCGCTCTTGATGTCGTCATTAATTGGAGTGATTTTCCGGCCGTTGTGGTGGTTGCTGTCCGTCATCGTTCTCCTGTATTTGCTAGCTAACCTGGCGGCGTCTCTATCACTCGGCCGTTCCCATGGCAGACGTCTTGTGCCTCGGTTGTTGGTCATTCATCCTATCCTCCATTTGAGTTATGGTTTGGGATTCCTGGCCGGAATGATGCGTTTTGCCGGGAGGTTCTCAAACGAACCGAGAATCTTGAAGCCAGCCGGATAAGGAAAATTCCATTGTCTACCCGGCCTGGAACCGCGCGGAATCCAATTAAGCTCGGAGGCAACAGGCGCTGATTTCAAATGAACAATTGTCACCGGATATGAACGGCAAACACAAACCTCAGCAATCTGAGAAAAAGGGCAACATCTCCCGGCGGCTTTTCCTGAAAGGGACGGCCGCCGGTCTGAGCGCTCTTGCTTTGCGGCGTATTCCGCAGCAGGCGACCGCCGGCGGATTGGCTCAAGGTCGCTTATCTCAAAGCACGGACGCTTTAAACGTGATGGACCCCGTCTTCGGTGCCAGGGGAGATGGACAGACTAATGATCGGGTTGCATTTCAGGCGGCCATCGATGCTGCCATTGAACAACAACGACCGCTCTTCATTCCTAGACCACCTCAATTCTTCCGGATCGCTTTGGAGCCCAATCATGCCAATCTTTTCGTGAATGGTGATATCGCTATTCAGGGGGAGGGTCGGGACGCGGCTACCCTGCGCTTTACGGTGCAAAATGCAGGGGAAGGCAAGAGTTATGCGGGATTTTTTGTGGTTGGCGGCAGCCGCTTCCAATTAACTGACATCCGTTTGGAAGAAGACTTGCACCAACCTGTTGAACAATTCGAATTCATGGGTGTGTTTTTTGAATCAGGAGGCCACGACCATCAATGTGTGATTGAACGAGTTGATGTCGAAGGCTTTACCCACTGCTTGTATACGCCTTCATCGGGAGTAAATGGCGGGCAGGGCGAGTTGTTTTTGGTGGTACGCGATTGCGACCTGCACCCATGGTGGCAATATGCCATTGCATTCTGGGCCGTGCCGGAAGGGCACAAACGTTTGCATGTGTTTGACAGCTTCCTGCATGACAACCAGTTCTCGCATTTGATTTACTGCCACCCGCACAATTCAGTCTACGTCGAAAATACCCGCTTCGATGGCGCGACTTCATGGGCTTTCCAGTTCCAGGGATCGGCGGTTGCCGGCAACCCTGAATACCAGCGCTTCGTTGGGTGCTGGTTTGGATCGCGCAACGGCCGGGGCATCATCACCCAAGATCGCGAAACCGTTGTAACCCAAGTCGATGTGCGGAATTGCCTATTTGAGTGCCGGCCGGCGGTCCAGATTCGGTCAGACATTTTGGTCGATGGCTGTTACTTTACATCACCCGTCGATAGCGAAACTTCGGCGCCGTTTATTAGCGCTTACAGTAATTCACCATGGGTGGCGGTTGTTCGTAATTGCATCTTCGCTCCGCTGGCCAATACGCTACCTCAGGTTGATTTTCGTCTGGAAAATATCGATGTCACCATCGAGAATTGTCAGTTCTACAATCAGGGTTCCGGGGTCATGATCAACTTAGGCACTGGCCCGGCCAATACCTACAAACTGAGCGATTGCCTGTTCTATAACCGGTCAGATAACTTTTCACAATCGGTATCAATTGCAATCGATAACGGCCAGGCGACGATCGACCGTTGTCGTTTTGTTGGCCGGGCCACCGGTGATCGGGGCGTCATCATGTGCTCCGTCACCGAGTCCGGTCCGTCGGCCGACTCTTTCCTGCAAATCGACAATTCCTTTTTTCAAGACATCAGCGGTGGCAGCGTGTTTTTTGTAACATCGAATTCACCTCATAGCTGGAGTGACAAAATCGCCGGTGAGAATAACCGGTTTATCAGATTGCTGACGGGCCGGCCGATGCTGGTTGTTGAACCGGCCGCGCCGGTTTATGGGCGTCTGGCTCCGGCTCCCGGCCAATCGCCGACTCCGCTTTCGGCCGGGTCATCGATGGTCATCAGCAGTAATTACGATACGTATCAAGTGATCGGCACGGCCGACGTTAATCACCTGCACTGGTGGTCGGAAGATGGCCTTTCCGACCCACTCTTCAGCGGCACCATCACATTGGTGGGCGGTACGCCTTTTTCGCTAGTCACGGGCGGCAATATCCAGTTTCTCGATCGCGCCACTCGTAGCGATGTGGCCGCCGGCCAATCGGCGAGACTTTTTTATGCTTCAGATCAGGGAATGTGGACAGTCGTGCCCTGAGTAAAAATTGGTATGTCAGACATAACCGTGGCCGAACGAACTGACTTGTGGGCTGTTGAAAAGGCTCGCATCCGGCGAACCTATGCCGATCGCGAGACGAAACTGGCCGGTGGGGATTCCTATTCTTTGGCTAACCCCGCTTACCTCTTCACCATCCAGCAACGCCAACGGGCGATATTAAGCGCCTTGCAGCGAGAGGGACTATGGCCCTTGGCCGGTAAAAGGATACTGGAGTTGGGCTGCGGGACAGGCGGCGTTTTGCTGGAGCTCCTGGCATTTGGGGGAACCCCGGCCTTGCTTCACGGAACGGACTTGCTCGCGGAACGAGTGACGCTGGCCCGCGCGCGCCTGCCGCACCTGCCGTTGAATTGCGCCCACGGGGGCCGGTTACCATACCCGGATCGGTCTTTTGATCTGGTTCTACAATTCACGGTGTTTTCATCGATTTTGGATCAACCTGTCTGTTATACTGTTTCGCAAGAGATAGTTCGCGTGTTGAAGCCTGATGGCCTCATTCTCTGGTATGACTTCTGGATAAATCCGTTTAACAAGCAGACCAGAGGGGTTAGACCTCATGAGATCCGGGATTATTTTCCGGGTAGCCGCCTGAACTTTGAGCGGATTACTTTGGCTCCCCCGCTCGCGAGAAGGTTGGTACCGAAAACCTGGGTAGGGGCCTTATTGCTCGAGAAGTTGCGACTCTTCAATACTCACTATCTGGCGACTATACGGCCCGGTGGATGAGTCATGAACGAAAGTGTCATCACAAAACCGCAGGAAGTGAACGTGAAATTCCAATCCGGATTCTCCGAAGGATGGCGCTTAATCGACCGCGTTGCCCGGCGTGTGCTGGATTTTTCCTTGGCCAGCCTCGGGATTATTTTCCTTTCACCTATTTTCCTTTTGCTGGCTGTTCTGATCAAGCGTGACTCTTCCGGTCCGATTTTCTATTGGGGCGAGCGCATTGGCAAGAATGGCCGGCCGTTTCGTATCCTCAAGTTTCGCACGATGTATGAGACGGCGGACAGCTATCAAGGGCCGAAAGTGACCGGCCACAGCGATCCACGCATCACACCAATCGGTCAATGGCTTCGCGATACAAAGCTCAACGAACTTCCGCAGTTGGTCAATGTGGTAAAGGGCGATATGAGCCTGGTAGGGCCACGCCCGGAGGATCGCGAATTTGTCGCCCATTGGCCGCAAGAAGTACGGGACGTGCTGCTCGCGGTACGTCCCGGCATCACCAGCCCGGCCTCCGTCCTCTACCGGGATGAAGAGAACATGCTCCAGGCTGGAAACGTGGTAGACCAGTATCTTAAAGTTATTCTTCCCAGCAAGATGCGCCTCGACTTGCTCTATGTGCATCACCGGTCTTTCCTGACCGACCTGGATGTTATATTTTGGACCGTTTTGGCACTGTTGCCACAATTGAAAACCAAGCATGTACCGGAGCACTTGCTATTTTGGGGGCCGATGGCTCGCTTCATCAGCCGTTATTTTTCCTGGTTCGTTTTGGATAGCCTTTCGGCCTTTGCGGCTGTGGCTATCACGGCTGTGATATGGCGCAGCACTGCACCGTTGGAGCTGGGTTGGGGTCTGGCCATCGGCGTGGCGCTGACCATTGCTCTCATTTTTAGCCTGGTCAACGCTCTCTTGGGGATCGGCCGTGTAGTTTGGTCCCAAGCCGATATTAACGATGCCATTACCCTGGCCATCTCATCTAGTTTGACGACTGCCATTCTGGTTTTAGTCAATATGGTTTGGGAACCGCGAACCTTCCCCGTCCCTTATCTTGGACGGCACCTTCTATCCCCGGCGATGATTATAGTCAGTGGTATTCTGGCCTTCATTGGCTTTGTTTTTATGCGCTACCGCATGCGCATCATCACTGGTCTGTCGTCGCACTGGATCACCCTCCGAGGCAAGTCATCGGTCGTCGCTGAGCGGGTGCTCATTGTCGGCGCGGGTGAAACAGGCCATCTGGCCGCCTTTCTGTTGCGCAAAGCTGAGCTTGGTCAGGCTTTTTCGATCATTGGAATGGTGGACGATGCGCCTCGAAATCAGGGCGCGCGCATTGGCGGCATTGAGGTGTTGGGCAATTCATCGGAAATACCCCAGCTGGCTAGCCTGCACGATATCGGCCTGATTGTGTTTGCCATTGAGAACATTAACCCGATGTCCCGCGAGCGTATCTTGCGTGCCTGTCGTGCAACCGGTATCCAAACCATAGTCCTGCCGGATGTGTTGGAAGCGTTGCGGGGACAATTGGCAGGTCACACGAATTTGGGTTCAGATACCAGCGGTAACGGTTATCCACCGGATGATATGGGTCTGGACGGCTGGTTAACAGAATTGGATAGCTTGGTGCAGGCCGAATCTTGGGAAGCGGCCCATGCCCGGATTCAAGCTATGCGCCGAGATCTGGTAATCCAGGAATATCCGGGTCATGGGTGAGGCGGACGGCAACGCTTGGTTTGAGCGGCGGTTCGGATAATCCGCCTAACGAAACAGTATCAGGAGTAACCCAACTGACATGAGTAATTGGACAGGCAGGCGCGTGCTGGTCACAGGCGCGGGTGGCTTTATCGGCAGTCAGCTTACCGAAGAACTGGTTTTGGCCGGAGCCAATGTGCGCGCGTTTGTGCGTTACAACTCCCGTGGCGATTCCGGCTTGCTGCGCCAACTGCCGTCTGGCCTGTTACGAGAAGTAGAAATCATTGCCGGTGACTTGCGGGATTTTGCGGCCGTCGATCGGGCTGTTGACGGTACAGATGTCGTCTTTCATCTGGGAGCGATTATCTCAATTCCTTATTCCTACCGGCATCCGGTTGAAACGGCCGAAACAAACTTCATGGGTACGCTCAATGTACTAATGGCCAGTCGTCAGCACGACATTGGACGGCTTGTGCACACATCAACGAGCGAAGTCTATGGGACAGCCCAATTCACGCCCATGGACGAGGCTCACCCGCTCCAGGGCCAATCGCCCTATTCGGCCAGCAAGATCGGCGCGGACAAACTGGTCGAGAGCTTTTATCGTTCCTATGACTTGCCGGCCGTGACGGTACGGCCGTTCAATACTTATGGCCCGCGGCAATCCGCCCGAGCCGTCATCCCGACGATCATTACCCAGGTGTTAACATCCGGTTGCGTTCGTTTGGGAAATCTGGATGCCCGACGCGACTTCACCTATGTTCGGGATACCATCGACGGTTTTATGAAGGCCGCCGACGCTCAGGCTGTCCTGGGTCGTGTGATCAATCTCGGGACCGGCGTTGATGTAAGCATTGGCGCACTGGTTGATAAGGTTGTGGAGATAACCGGCCGGAAGGTCGAAGTCATGACCGAGAATGAACGGCTACGCCCGGAACAATCAGAAGTCAGGCAACTGCTTTCTGATAATCTCCTGGCCAGACAGGTTCTTGATTGGCAGCCACTATGGTCATTGGATGATGGTTTGAACGAGACCATCGCCTGGATTGGCGAGAACCTCGAATTTTATCAGGTCGGGCGCTACGAAATCTAGATGCCAGAGCAGTAACAGGGAGGCGAAACGATCATGAAAGCAGTTATCCTGGCCGGTGGAAAAGGCACCAGACTCAAGCCCTACACAACCATATTGCCCAAACCTCTCATGCCCATTGGTGATATGCCGATATTGGAAATTTTGCTGCGGCAGATCAAGCGGGCCGGAATTCAAGAAGCGGTCCTGACCGTGGGTCATCTCGCTGAATTGTTGCGACTCTTTTTTCAGGATGGCGAGCGCCTGGGTATGCGCATCGCCTACAGCTATGAGGATAAGCCGTTGGGCACAGCCGGCCCCCTGTCTCTGGTCGAGGGACTGGATGAATCATTCCTGGTGGCCAATGGCGATGTCCTGACAACCCTACCGTTGGCCGAGCTGATTGCCTACCATTACGATTCCCGGGCAACGGCGACAATTGCCATGCACCGGCGACAGGTTTATATTGATTTGGGTGTCATCCAGCAAAATGACGAAGGGCGAGTTACCGGGTATATCGAAAAACCGACCTATGATTTTATGGTAAGTATGGGCATCTATGTTTTCGAACCGCGTGTCCTCGATTTCATCCAAAATAACCTGTATCTCGATTTTCCTGACCTGGTCAAGCGATTGATTACCGCCGGAGAAAAAGTAGTTGGCTACCCTTTTGATGGATATTGGCAAGATTTGGGCCGGCCGGATGATTACGAACATGCCGTCGAAGATTTCGACCGGATGAAGAATGAATTCCTGTTGGAAGAGAGTCCGATGGCCTTTTCAGCCAATGGTTCGGGCAACTATGCCTATCTAGTCAGTCAGTAGGGAGATGAGAGAGGCAGCATTGGATAATATTTGGCGAATCCCTTTGGCTGATATTGACTTAGGCCCTGAAGAAGAATCGGCCGTCCTTGAGGTCATGCGTCGCCGGTGGCTGACAATGGGTGGCGTGACGGCTGAATTCGAAGCCGATTTTTCTCGCCTGGTTGAAGTTGCTCATGCCATCGCTGTGACTAATTGTACCGCCGCGCTTCATTTGGCCGGGTTGGCGCTCGGTTGGGGACCGCGGGATGAGATTATTGTTCCGTCCCTCACCTTTGTCGCCACCGCCAACGCCGTAGTTTACACTGGCGCGACGCCGGTGTTTGCCGATATTACAAGTGAGACCGACTTAAACCTGTCGCCGGAGGACATTGCACGCCGCATAACACCCCTTACACGAGCGATCATCGTCGTTCACTACGCCGGTTACCCGGCTGACATGCCCGCTATCCTGGAATTGGCCGAGCGATATGGGCTGGATATTGTTGAGGATGTAGCCCATGCTCCGGGGGCCACGCTGGACGGCCGGCCGCTTGGAAGTTGGGGACGAATCGGTTGTTTCAGTTTCTTCTCCAACAAGAATATGACCACCGGCGAGGGTGGCATCCTCACGACGGATGACGATCGGCTAGCCGAGCGATTACGCCTCTTGCGCTCCCACGGTATGACCGCCATGACCTGGGATCGCCATAAGGGACATGCGTGGAGTTATGACGTCGTTTTGCCAGGCTATAATTACCGGATCGATGAAATTCGGGCCGCTATCGGGCGAGCCCAGCTGTCGAAATTGGCAGCCTTCAACGAACGCCGTCAGTCGTTGGATGCCCTTTATCGTCAGGGGCTGGCCGCTAACGTACCGGAACTTGGCATTCCATACCACCCGTCACATCCTGGCGTTTCCGCCTATCATTTACGACCCGTTCTGCTGCCGGACAGCGCGAACCGACGTCATTTCATGGAGATAATGAAGGCCCATGGGATTCAGACCAGCATTCATTACCCGCCTATCCATCAATTCAGTCACTATCAATCTTTGGTAGCGCCACCTAGTCTGCCTGTAACGGAGTCCGTTGCTAGGCGCGAGGTCACCTTGCCCCTCTATCCTGGGATGACGGAGGAAGATGTCTCGGTCGTCGTATCGGCTGCCGCGGAAGCTCTGCGGGAAGCCATGGTCTCTAATCGCAGGGCGATCGTGTCTGACGATACGCGTGGCCGCGTTGCCGGGCTGGGCGAGGGCGATTTCAGGCTGCAGGAGGATGGTCGCCAGGTTCCCTTTACTCTGACGGAGACCGAGGTGGGCGTGCAGGTTGTCTTTATCCTCGATGCGAGC
>JAWOHK010000080.1:0-3792 GCA_046485205.1 Chloroflexota bacterium
GTTTCACTGTGATGCTTGCATAGATCGCAAGACGAGTGCCAATTGCATCTGCACCGCGTCGTCAAAACGGCGCGGTGCAGATGCAATTGGCACTCGTCTTGCGATCTATGCAAGCATCACAGTGAAACCTGGCAAATGCTCCGCGTCCTGCTCGTCACAACTTGGAATTAAATCTCGATTCGATACTTTAACTCAGGTTTTTCAACACCTGACCGAGAAGGGTAACCAAAGTTTCCACATCTTCTTTATTAAATCCCTCGAAGGACAATTGATCTAATTCAGATCGTAAGGAGAGGATCGGTTCTTCCATAGAACCGCCAAGAACAGTTGTGTGAATTCGGGTGACCCGCCGGTCGCTCGCATTCGCCCGGCGCTCAACGAATCCGGCGTTCTCCATCCGATCTAACATCCTAGTCAAGGTTGCCGGTCGTACACCGAGACGTTCGGCCAGTTCAGTTTGGGTAAAGCCACGAGCTGGACATACGTTTAGAAGGAGGAATTCCTGTCCCGGATATAACCCTATTCCCACCCGCAACTCTTGCGCCTTATTGCGGTGCGCCCGGCATACCTGTACGATTAGAAACCCGAGCGATTCGTTTAAATTGATATTCATAGTGCTCAATTGGCGGATGATATTGTTTAGGCAGCTAACTAAATATGATGGAATGAATTAAAAAGTGTGTCAATCAATATTTGGCCCAGGTTGCCGCCTATCCACTCGTCTGCTAAAAATCATCCATATAAGTATCAATTTCGCTTCTTCCGAAAACTGAGTAAGAATCATTAATAGATCGATATGGACAGATCAAATGACTAAATCGTCACGGCCTTCAACAATTCAACGTCTACTTATACCGGGGTTGGTTTTGGTTGGTCTCCTAATCGGCGGGCAAAGCTACCTTCTCGCTCAAGGACAAGTAGGGACATTTGAGCCGGCCCCGTGCATGTTTGAAGGTATTGACCTGTTCCTGACAAATCTGACCGGAGAGCTTCTTGGTTTTGAGTGCGGGTATGTGACCTTACCGGCGCGACACGCCGAACCGGATGGCGCGACCATCCGCCTGCCGGTCGCCATCCGGCGGGCAACCGCTGCCAACCCCCGTTCGGATCCGCTGATCATCGCTCAGGGCGGGCCAGGGGGTGATGTGTTTGAAGCCTATACCCTTTTGACACCATCATCTACTATCGCCGCTCAGAGAGATATCGTCCTCTTTAATCAGCGAGGCACTTTCTATGCGGAACCACAGCTTTCTTGCCCGGAAACGAAGGAGAATCTGGCTGAATTCCTGCGCGCTGATTCCGACGAGGGCGAGCGACTTTACAACGAAGCGGTTAACGCGTGCTACGAACGGCTGGTTGCAGAAGGGATCGATCTTTCAGCCTACAACAGCCTGGAAAACGCGGCCGACGTGCCCCTTATCGCCGAGGCATTAGGCTATGACGAATATAATTTTTACGGCGTCTCCTACGGAACTCTGCTGGCCTTGCATCTCATGCGCGATCATCCCGATGGACTGCGTAGTGTCATCCTGGATAGTGTCGTGCCGACCAACATTAATTTCATCGCTGAAATTCCGGCCAGTGAAGATCGTGTCTTTAGTGAAGTGTTCTCTGCCTGCGAAGCAAATCCGGAATGCCGGGAACAGTATCCTGACCTGGAAGAACGTTATTACGCGCTGATTAAAAAGTTTAACGACAACCCGGTTTTGATAAACATCGTTGATCCAGAAACAGGCGAATCGTACGAGATGTATGTGGATGGAAAGGGATTGCGGGGCATTCTGTACCAACTTCAATACCTACGCGGGATGAACGTGGTGTTACCCAAAGTTATCCACGATTTAGAACAAGGCGACTGGCGGTATATTCAGGCGATGTGGGCCTTGTTTGCCTTTCAGGAAACAGTGGTCGAAGGGATGTATTATTCAGTCATCTGCGCTGAAGATGCCGACATTGATCCGGCAATGCTGCCGCTCGAATCAATCCGCCCAGAAATTGCCGCTACCGCCGTAGATGATCTTCAGAGCTATGTCGATCGATGTGATCGCTGGACGGTTGACCGGCTCGCAGCGGATGTAGATGACCCGGTATTTAGTGATATCCCCACCTTGCTTCTCTCGGGGCAGTTCGATCCGGTGACACCGCCGGCCTTTGCCGAGGAAGTGACCGCCACGTTGAGCAATGCCACCAATCTGGTCGATCCCGTCGGCAGCCATGGCATTGCCTTTTTCGACCCGTGCATTAATGATGTCATACAGGCCTTTCTCGAAGATCCGCGGACTACGCCGACTAGCGATTGCCTGGCCCAAGCCGAGCTACCCCCATATGTGCCACCGAACGCGATCGTCTTGCCGGCCATTGCCGGTGTCAACACCCTGGATCAAAGCCTTCTGGCTCGCGCGGGGTTAGGCGCTTTTCTCCTGATAATCGTTCTCTCGCCGTTTGTGGTGTGGCCGGCTGTATACATCATCAGAGCCATTGCCAATCGTCCAGTGACGATCTCGCCCCAAAATAAACGCCTGCGTCTTGTCAGTCGGCTGGTTATTTTGCTGTTTGGCATCTTGGCCTTGACGCTCACAGTCGGTTTGGTGTCATATATCTTCCTGAGCCTGAGCGATCCGGTTTATGCCACCGCTTCGGCCATTCCTTCATCGGCCGCCCCGTTGATGTGGCTGCCTCTAATTCTCTTACTCCTTACGGCAATCATGTTAGGTTTGTCGTTTATGCTATGGGATCATTCGGCTATCGGCTCGATTGGCGGCAAGGTTTACTTTTTGATTGTGACGTTGTGCGCCATCGCCCTTGTCTTCCTGTTTATTTCCGAAGGCATTCCACCGCCTTCCTGGTGGTCTTGGCCTGATCTCATTTGATGAATCACCTGTTATCTACTCTTTGAGATGCAACTCTACATAATCCGCCATGCACAATCAGATAACAATGAACTGTATCATCGGACGGGAGCGACCCTTGGCCGCCACTCCGATCCACCCCTTACCGCTATCGGTCACGAGCAAGCCCGGCTTCTAGCACAGTTCCTGGCCGGTTATGAAGCCGGAGAACTAGGTTATAACGCTCATCTTCACAACCGGAATGGCTTCCAATTAACCCATCTCTACACAAGTCTGATGACCCGGGCTATTGAAACCGCTACCTATATGGTTGAGGAGATTGATATTTCTTTATACGGTTGGCCGGAAATTCATGAGCGTGGAGGTCTTTACACCGAAGACGAAGCAGGCCAGGTGACGGGTAAGCCAGGACTTAACAGGCCTGAACTGCATGGCGCTTACCCGCATCTGATCTTGCCGGCGTCTGTGGGCGAAAGCGGCTGGTGGAGCCGGTCGCGTGAATCAATCGAAGAATCCATCGACCGCGCTCGGCTGGTTTGGGAGCGATTGGTTGAGCGGCACGATGATGAGGATCGAGTCGCGCTCGTCACCCACGGTGGATTCTTTCAATCACTGCTTTCCATCGCCATTACTGAAGGCGAGTTGTTGCAGAAGGTGGGTAAGACTGGAATAGGGTTTGGTATCAGTAATGCTTCCATCAGTCGTATCGACCTGGATGACAATGGCATCGTCATCCGGTATCTCAACCGGGTAGACTTCTTACCCGGTCGGCTAATAACCGGCTAGGACTAAGGTGTCAATCGGGGAAGAAAACTTCCGTCCCGTGGCCCTGCTGGTGTGCGTTCTATTCGCTCGTGCTAAACTGGGAATAAGTCCGGAGCCGAGTGATGAAAGTCTATGAACCGTATCCTTACTCAGTTTAACCCACTATGGCGCTGGTTTG
>JAWOHK010000092.1:0-2647 GCA_046485205.1 Chloroflexota bacterium
CGCCCAGGTTCTGGGCCATAGCGATTTTCGCGCCACTTACCTGGCAGTCGCCCGCTGCGCCCCGCAACTGCTGGGCCAACTCGACGATCTGGTAGATGCCCGTCGCGCCGATGGGATTGCCGCGGGCCTTGAGGCCGCCGAAGGTGCTGATGGGAATGCAACCGTCACGCTTGATCTCCCCGTCGCGGGCCAATTGCCAGCCCGTGCCCCGCGCTGCGAAGCCGCAAGCCTCCAGCGACAACGCGGCCATAATAGTGTACGAGTCATGCAGCTCAAACACATCGATGTCGTTGGGCGTAACCCCGGCCGCGTCCATCGCCTTGCGAGCGCTCAACTCAGCCGCACGCAACCACAACAGATCGCTTCGGTCATGCAGGGCCACGGCGTCAGTCGCCAGCGCCGAAGCGGCGATGCGCACCGGCCGGGCCACCATGTCGGCCGCTCGGTCACTGCTGGTGACGATGACCGCCGCCGCACCGTCGCCGGCCGGGGCTTCGTCAAACAGGCTGACCGGATCGGCCACCATCGGCGCGCCGGCGAAGGCTTCCGGCTTGAGACGATTGCGATACATGGCCCGCGGGTTGCCGGCCGCGTTGGCGTGGGCGTTCACGCTGAAGCCGGCGAAATCCTCCAGGGCCACGCCATACTCGTGCATGTAGCGGCGCATGAGCACCGCCCCGGCCCCGCTCAGGGTCTGGCCGTGAATGGCCTCATAATCGGCGTCTAGCGCCGTTGCCAGCGCCGCGGTGATGGGTGAGCCGGTCTGGTCGGTGATCTTTTCCACGCCGACAACCAGGGCTGTCTGCACTAAACCGCTCTGCACGGCCAACACCGCCTGGCGCAGCGCCGCCCCGCCGGAGGCGTCGGCCGCCTCGACGGTCATGGCCTCAGCGCCGCGAAAACCGGCGAAGTCGGCGATGAGCGCGCCCAGATGATTCTGGTTGCTGAGTTGCCCGGCCAGCATATTGCCGGCATAAATGGCGTCGAGGGTGCTAATATGGGCGTCGTCCAGCGCCGCCTCGATAGCGTACCAGGCCAGGTGGCGGATAGAGGTCTCCCAGTGTTCGCGGACGTCGATTTGTCCGATGCCGATGATGGATGTGTTAGTCATAGCAAGATCAAGATATGAGATACGAAACACGAAATACGAGTCGACCGATTGGTCCATATCTCGTATCTCGTATTTCGTATCTTGGATTAATTCATCTTCAGTTTTTCACGATAGCGTGTGTAGGTAGCGTAATCGATTGGCGTGCGGCGGGCGATGTAGGTCTCGGTGCTTGTAGCCAGGTCGCGCACCTCCGGCAGCCGGTCGGTGGTGGTGATGTCAAATGCGTCTGACCCCGCGCCGGAACCATAGCTGACCATCAGAATGCGGTCGCCCGGTTCGGCCACGTCGAGGATGGCTGTCAGCCCGATCATCGTCGAACCGGAATAGGTATTGCCGATACGGCCGCTGAGCAGCCCCGGCGCGATCTGCTCCTGGCTGAAGCCCAACAGCTTGGCCGCCCGCTGCGGGAACTTGACATTTGGCTGGTGAAAGACCGCCCACTTATAATCGGCGGCCGTCGCTCCCATCAGTTCCATTAACTTCTCGGCCGCGCCGGTCACATGCTTAAAATAAGCCGGCTCGCCGGTGAACCGGTCGCCGTGCGACGGGTAATTAGCGTGCTCGCGTCGCCAGAAATCAGGCGTGTCGGACACATAGGAAAACGAACCGTTGATGACGGCTACAGCCTCGTCACCGGGGCCGATCAACAATGCCGCGCCGCCGGCGGCGGCAGTGTATTCCAGCGCGTCGCCCGGCCGACCCTGAGCCGTGTCCATGCCGATGCTCAACGCATACTTGGCCATACCCGAGCCAACAAAGCCCATCGCCGCCTGCATCGCCTCAGTGCCCGCCTTACAAGCGAATTCCCAATCGGCCGCCTGCGTATTAGGCACCGCGCCGATAGCCTCAGCCACGATGGTGCTGCTCGGCTTTACGGCGTAGGGATGGCTTTCGCTGCCCACCCACACGGCGCGAATCTCGCGCGGGTCGATCTGCGCCCGATCCAGCGCGTCGCGAGCGGCCTCGATCGACATAGTCACCACATCCTCATCCAGCCCGTTGACCGCCTTCTCTTCGATGGGTGTGCCGCCAGTACCGCCCTTCCACATACGCGAAATTTCCGTCGCCGGCAGCCGATAACGCGGCACGTAAGCACCGTAGCCGACGATGCCCACCGGCCGGTCGGGCTTTAATAATCCATTGCTGTAATCAGACATTGTAATTCCTCATGAGTTAAGAAATGGACGCAGATGACGATGATTTCTATGCTGAGTGAAACTGATAATTAAATTTGTATTTCTAAATCTATGAAAATCAGCACTCTATCTACGTCATCAGCGTTTCATTTGCGTGCTATCCGTTTAGTAGTTCGCGGGCACGGTCGACGCGGATGTTACCCTCGGCCACCAGCAAGTCGGCGATCGCCTGCACCTGGCTGTTCTGCGCCCCGGCGGCCAAGGCTACCTGCCGGGCGTGCAGACGCATGTGGCCGCGCTGGATGCCGTGCGTGGCCAGGGCCTTGATCGCCGCCAGGTTTTGGGCCAGCCCTACGCAAGCCATCACCTCGGCCAGCTCCCCGGCCGAGTCGATATCTAA
>JAWOHK010000093.1:0-17165 GCA_046485205.1 Chloroflexota bacterium
CGCCAGGGCCGCGTCAGCCCGACCAGTCGTCAGGACATCGGCAAAGTGATCCGGCGTACCCGCGCCGCCGGAAGCGATGATCGGGATGTTAACCGCATCGGCCACTGCGCGGGTCAGTTCCAAATCATATCCCATCCGGGTCCCGTCGCCATCCATGCTGGTCAGCAATAGCTCGCCCGCCCCCATGGCAGCGACCTTCCGGGCCCATTCGATGGCGTCCAGACCGGTGGGAACCCGACCACCGCTGACATACACTTCCCATCCGGCCGAATCAGAAACGCGCCGCTTGGCATCGATCGCCACAACAATGGCCTGGCTGCCAAACTCAGTCGCGCCGGCGCTGATAAGATGAGGATCGCGCACCGCGGCCGAGTTAATGCTGACCTTATCCGCGCCCGAGCGAAGAATGCCGCGCATGTCGTCGACGGTACGAATGCCGCCGCCAACCGTGAAGGGGATGAACACCTGATCGGCCACCGCGCGAGCCATGGCGAAAACTGTCTGCCTGGCCTCGTGTGTAGCGGTAATGTCCAGAAAAACCAGCTCATCAGCGCCTTCGGCGTCGTAGAATCGCGCCTGATCTACCGGGTCGCCGGCGTCGCGTAACGCGACAAAATTGATGCCCTTCACAACTCGACCTAAGTGAACATCCAGACAGGGAATGATCCGTTTGGCCAGCATATCTTATTCTTCCCGGGTTAGAGCGACAGCCTGCGCCAGGTCAACTTGACCTTCATACAATGCGCGCCCGATAATAACCCCGGCGATTCCAGTATGAGCTGTGGCGAGAAGTGCTTCAACATCGCTCAAAGCCCGTACGCCACCGGAGGCGATAACCGTCAATCCCGTCGCATCCGCCAGGGCTACGGTTGAGGCAACATTGACGCCGGCCAGAATACCATCCCGGCTGATATCGGTATAAATGACGATCTCAACGCCGCGATCATGCATGGCTTTGCCCAACTCCAACGGGGACACCTCTGTGCCGATCTGCCAGCCACGGGTTTTAACCCGTCCATCCTGGGCATCGATACCGACGGCAATGGTCTCGCTTCCGAAGTGGGCAATCACCTCACTGACAAGAGCGGGAGATTCGAATGCTGCTGTACCCAGGACCAAGCGACTAACCCCGGCACTGAACGCCCGGTCTATATCCGTGGTTGAACGCAGTCCCCCTCCGAATTGAACCTTCATGCCCACATTCGCTATCGCCGGAAGTACCTCCCAGTTCGACGACCCGCTCTCGTCGAACGCGCCGTCTAAATTGACCACATGCAGCCAGGTCGCGCCGGCATCTTGCCAACGCCGGGCAACCTCAACCGGATCATCGCTATAAACGCTCTGGCGGCGTGGATCGCCTAGCTGCAGGCGAACCACGCGCCCATGCCGCAGGTCAATAGCCGGGAAGATATCAAATGCCATAGACTTTAGCAACCTTCATCGAGGCAAAATTGCGCAAAATCTGCAGGCCGACACTCTGGCTTTTCTCCGGGTGAAACTGGATGCCGAACCTATGGCCACTGCCAATAATGGAAGCGAACCGGCCACCATAATCTGTTTCCGCGAGAACATAATCGGTGACTTCGGGAGCACAGTAATAGGAATGGACAAAATAACCATAAGCGCCGGGGGGAACGCCTTCCAGCAGGGGATGACGGCCGTCGTGAAGAATCCGGTTCCAGCCCATGTGAGGCACCTTAAGCGGCCGGCCGTCGTCAGAAACGCTTTCCGAAAAACGGACAACCCGACCCGTGATCAGACCCAATCCGGTATGGTCACCCATTTCCTCGCTGCCTTCCAGCAGAAATTGCATTCCCAGGCAAATTCCGAGCAAGGGTATTCCATCTCCCACAGCTGCAATCGTAGCCTCATCCAGCCCTCGCCGCCTTAACGCCTCCATGCCCGCTCCGAAAGCGCCGACACCAGGCAATACGAGCTTCCTTGCCCGGCGCATGGCCTCAGGATCGGCAGTTACCAACACATCGGCGCCAACCGCTTCAAAGGCTTTTTGGACGGATCGCAGGTTACTGCCACCGTAATCGATCATCGTGATAGTGGATTCGTTCATATGCCCAGTCGAAATTCAGCTTATCGATTCAGAGAGCCTTTGGTCGATGGAATGTCATTCCGCCGTGGGTCATGGTCGACGGCCGTTCGCAAGGCGCGAGCCAGGGATTTGAATAGGGCTTCCGCCTGATGGTGATCATTACGACCGTATTCACACCGGGCATGCACTGTCATTCGTCCATGGACGGCCAGTGATTCAAAAAAATGCTCTACCAGGTCGGTTGGAAACTGCCCGATGGACGGTGTGTGCCATTCGGCGCGAAACACCGTATAAGGCCGCCCGCTCAGATCAACCGCCACAAATGCCAGCACCTCATCCATCGGCATATAGGCATGCCCGGCCCGATTGATGCCTTGCCTGTCGCCCAGCGCTTTATCAATTGCCTGGCCGAGAACGATAGCGGTGTCCTCAATGGTATGGTGGGGATCGATATGTAAATCACCGACCGCCCTGACCGCCAGGTCGAAGAGGCCATGGACAGCGAAGGCCGCCAGCATATGGTCGAGAAATCCGATACCGGTTTCCACCTGGTACTTGCCGGTGCCGTCCAGATTGACGCTGATGGTGATATCCGTCTCGGAAGTTTGCCGGTGAATCTCGGCGTGCCGCTCAGCCATTGACAACCTCCATTGAAGCCATTATTGCACCAACGGCAGCGACCAACCGGTCCGTGTCCTCCGGGCGGCCGATGCTGATGCGAATGCAATTTTCAAGCCCCGGCTTCTGGAAATATCTCACAAGAATTCCCGCCTCCTCAAGAGATTGTTTCAGTGTGGCCGCTGACCAGCCTTCCATCACGCGGAACAGCACAAAATTCGAGCGGCTGGGATAGGGCTGTAACTGGGTGACCGGCGACAGGGCTGAAACCATTCGCTCCCGCTCAGCCACAATCCGGCGCACGTTTTCCTGCAACCGTTCGGCATCCTCCAACGAGGCGATAGCGGCCAGTGAAGCCGCAACGTTTACATTGTAGGGTTGTTTGATTTTCCATAAGTGCGGCAATAGCCATTCAGGAAACGCGCCATAGCCGACTCGCAGACCGGCTAACGCCGCCAATTTACTGAAGGTCCGCAACACGACCAGATTATCTCGGGCCATGACCCAATCTATCCGGCTGGGAAAGCCATCCGCTTCAGCGAAGTCAATATAAGCCTCATCGAGGATGATTAATACCGGTAATTCCAGTAACCGCAACAAGGCCGGATCGTCAATCAGGCTGCCGTCAGGATTGTTAGGCGAGCACAAGAACAAGACTTTGGCGTCGGGATGATTGGCGACGGCTTGCTCGATGCCGGCAACGTCCAGGCTAAAATCATCCCGGCGCGAAACGGTGACATATCGTCCGGCATTGACGGCCGTTGAGAAAGGATACATTCCGAAAGATGGCGGGCAATCGATGACCACATCGCCCGGGAATATGACCGCCCGCAGCACCAAATCGATCAACTCATCCGCACCCATTCCGGCCAGGATGTAGTTTTTCGGCACGCCGGTATAGAAACTAATGGCTTCCCGGAGCGCGTTTGATTCCGGATCGGGGTAAATGTGATAATAAGCTCCTGTCGCCAATGATTCAAGCGCGCGCGGCGAGGGGCCATACGGATTTTCGTTGGCGTCCAGCTTGACAATCGCTTCCGGCGTCCGGCCGAGCCGTACCGATAAAACTTCAAAAGGGACAATAGGCGTATAAGGTTCCATCGACCGTATATCCGGCCGCAGTAATTTTGCTTCGAGCATCGCTCAATCCCCAGCTAATCTTATCTCGGCCGCGTTGGCGTGGGCCGTTAAACCCTCAGCGTGAGCCAGCCGCGCGGCAGCCGGAGCCAGTTCGGCCGTCGTGCGGGCATCTAGCTCGATGATGCTGGTGATCCGCACAAAATCGACCACCGAAAGCGGCGATGCAAACCGAGCCGTGCCACCGGTGGGCATGGTATGGCTGGGGCCGGCCACATAATCGCCGAGGACCTCAAAGGACCGCTCGCCTACAAAGAGACCGCCGGCATGACGCAGTGAATCGATCAATGATTCCGGATTCTCGGTCGCCAAGCATAGATGTTCCGGAGCGAACGTATCGGCTATGCGGGCCGCTTCCGCCACATCGCGGGTGATGATTATTCCGCCCTGATTGGCCAGCGCTTCTTCGATGATCGCCCCGCGACTCAGGCTTTCCATCTGGCGAGCAACTTCCACCTGCACGGCCTGAGCCAGCTTCATGGATGGGGTCAGCAATACGGCTGTGGCCAAAGTATCGTGCTCGGCCTGGGCCAGGAGATCGGCCGCTATCCACGCCGGATTAGCGGAATCGTCGGCGATGACCATCGTCTCCGTTGGACCGGCCAGGCCGTCTATACCCACCAGGCCATAAACCTGCCGTTTGGCCAGGGTGACAAACAGGTTTCCAGGGCCCACGATCTTGTCCACTCGGGTAATGGTATTGGTGCCAAAAGCCAGCGCGCCGATGGCCTGAGCGCCGCCGAGGGTGTAGATCGTGTCGATTCCAATCGTCGCCGCCGCAGCCAGGATGATCGGTGAAACCTTACCATTATCCCGTCCCGGTGGAGTAACCACGACAATTTCATCGACTCCCGCCACCTGGGCTGGTATCGCTGACATCAGCAAGGTCGAAGGAAGTGGGGCCGTCCCGCCGGGGACGTAGACGCCTACACGGCGGAGCGGCGAGACGCGTTGCCCCAACCGGCCGCCCAGCGACGTGGTTGTCCAGGATTGAACCCGCTGCCTGGCGTGAAAGTCACGAATGCGATTCGCTGCCAGTTGCAGGCCGTCGCGCAGATCGCCGGATATGGACGCATGAGCAGCTTGAATATCCGCCGGATGAACGGCCAGATTGTCTAGCACCACACCATCAATTCGTTCTGTCCACTCCAGGAGAGCTTTGTCCCCTCGCTGTTGTACATCTTTCAAAAGACGGCTAACAGCTTCATCCGGAGTTAAATCCTCACCGAATATCCGCTGCAGACTCGTCCGGACCGCTTGGGGTACCGGCGAGTTAAAGGTCAAATCGCGCCTTAAGATCGTGGTTTTCGCTTCATCTGAGGTAAAGATCTTGATCATCTTACATTCACTTCTGTTAAAGAATCAAGAGGATTCTCGCGGGAGATAACAGGGGACTCAAACTGCAAGGCCGATAACATCGCCTGATAACGGGCTGGTTCCTCGTCGAATATATAGGCGCAAGGAACGACAACCACACCACTGCCGCCAATGGCCCGCAACTCATTAACGGCCTCGAAAAGCTTGTCTCGCCGGACGACGATATTGATCGCATACCAATTGGTGTCCGACCGTAAATGATCCCGCACCACGACCGGGGCTATGGTTGGGCCCTGTAAGCCGCCGATGGTGGCTTGCTCAAACATGCATCCAGCTATCGCCTCGGCCGACTCACCGCGGATATTGGCCGTGATGAGGTACGATCCCGAACCACGCATATGACCTTCGATATATTCGAGCAAATAGCGAGCGGCGGCCAGAACTTCTGGTCGTTCCCGTAAAGCCCGCCGGTTGCCGATCAGAACTGCCTGGGAGTGCAGAATGACTCCATCCTTCAGCGGCCGCAGATGATTATCGCGCAGCGTGATGCCGGAAGACACCAGGTCACAGATCAGATCGGCATTGCCCATAGCCGGGGCTATCTCCAACGTACCCTCAATCTGGACTAATTTGTAGGGTCCGACGTTCGAATACTGCAGAAACTGCCGGGTTAGATGCGGAAATTTTGTTGCCACCCGTAGCGGATGTCCTCTAACCTGCGCCCACCGTGCCAGTTCGCCGACCGACTGCACCGGCGCGGCTTCCGGAACCGCCAGTTTCAGCGAGCAAGGCCCAAATCCAAGCGCGTCGTGAATCACGAGCACAGCGCTCACATCGTTGCCGTTCTCAGAACCGGCGACCGTTTTTTCAGCCAGCACATCCAACCCGGTGATGCCGAATTCCAGGCTCCCGCTCCGGACACCCATTACAATATCGCCCGGTCGCTGGAAAAGGACGGTCACATCGGGCATGGCCGGAATCGTCGCGGCGTATTGGCGCGGGTTAGGGCGAAAGATCTTCAGTCCGCAAGCTTCCAGGAATGCCATCGCCCCTTCCTGAAGGATGCCTTTACTCGGCAAAGCCAATCGTATGTCTGATCGTTCCATGATGCCCCACTAGTTAACTGACGAATTGCCTGATGAATTTCCGCTAATAAAAAACCCTCCCCAGATCTTGAGGAGGGTTGTATTCGTTATCTCGGCCGGCTTTCTCGCACCGGTTACCTCAAGTTGGGCTGGCGTAATTTTACGGTACCATGATGATGGTGGGAAACCGGGTCACTGCCAACTTGAAAACTATCAGCCTTTAACATTGGGAAGAGTCTAGCATATGGAATTTTGCTAGTCAACGGGCAAATTGACCAGAAAATCCTAATCTTAATGGGAAATTTCCGGCGCTTGATGTCAAGGTAACTGAATCCGATATAATGAATTGTGAAGGAATAGACAGGGAGTTTTCAGCCTAAGACGATGAACCCGTTCACTAAATATCTACGGCAATGGTCAGGCGATTCAGAGTTAACTGCCTTCATTGATGATTGGGACCGGCTTGAACGGCTGGTCATCAGCGTCTATCGCGGCAAGTTGGAGCCCGAAGCGGCCGCTGCTGAATTTGATTTGGTCTGGCCCAGGTTGGGCAAGCGATATCAAAAGTGGCAAGAAATCTTGATGCCTTATTGGACGAACACTCAAGTTGCGGGCAAGGCGGTTGAGACTGACCCCTTCCGGTTATTATTGGGCCTTCCAAATCCGCTAGCGATTCCCGGCAATTGGCAGTTGATGCAACATTTGCCCGCGGCTCGCGAGGCCATCAACCGTTATTTGGCAGACCATAGTTAGCCGGACCTGTTTTATCGCCCACTCCCTGGAAGACAGAGGCCCTCAGGCCGCGAAAGAGTAAGGTAAGGGAAAACATGCACCACATTCGACGATCAACCTTCTTTTTGGGTTTCACTATCGCTTCGCTAGTCGCGCTGATTATCTGGTACTACCAAAAGAGCACGTCGGCCGAAGACGGCGCTTTGGACGTATTGGATCGGTATCAAAAATCTCAACTGCGGGTTCGTGATCTGGAAGAGCAATTAACTGCAACCCCCAATGACCGAACCAAAGACGCGAACAATGGGAAAGAAAATCTAAATGCCACCTCCCCGGCCGATCAAGAGGCGGATGATCTGCAACAGATATCCGGGATTGGCCCTACCTTCGCCAGTCGTCTGGCTGAAGACGGGATCACAACCTTCTCCCGTTTATCCCAAATGACGACCGAGGAACTGAGCGAGATCGTCGGCAACCGGGCCGACATCGAACAGTGGATTGCCGATGCCGCCGGCTTGGCCGAAGGCTGATAAGCATCTCCAAATCACCGGTTACCTCACCTGCCAATCAATCTGTTGGTCGTTGACCTCCCATACATCAGTGGCGAAGCGGTCGATGAAATAGCGATCGTGTACCACGGCCAGGATGGTCCCGGGGAAGTTCGACAATGCGGCTTCGAACCGGGTCCTCGATGGAATATCCAGGTGATTGATTGGCTCGTCCAGCAACAGGAACGAACACCCATCGGCTACAAGCCGGGCCAATGCCAGACGGCTGCGCTCGCCGAAACTGAGACTCGCAATTGGTCGCAGGGAGGTGTCGCCCTCGAACAGAAAATAATGGATAAATGACCGGGTTTCGGTCTAGTTCAGAGCGGCGACCTCGCGAATCGTGGCTAATGCCGAGGATTGCGGGTCGAGTAACTCTTGTTCTTGCGACATGTAACCCAGCCGCACGCTGGCTCCCAAATTCACACGGTCCGCTATGGGCTGTAATTGGCCGGCAATCGTCCGCAATAACGAAGTTTTCCCAGCCCCGTTCGGGCCGGTGAGGATCACCCGCTGACCGGCCATGATGCGCTGGTTCAGATTGACCAGTAGTGGTTCCGTGCCGGGGTAGCCGACCGACAGGTCGTCGAGAACTAACACGTCGCGGCTGATGTAGGAATTAGCAGCCTCTGTGAAATCCAGCTTCATATCCCAGTTGCGTTCCGGCTTGTCAACGCGCTCTTCATCGATCAGGTAGCGATCCAGTTTCTTTTCTCTTGAGGCTGCTTTCCGGGCTACTTTCTTGGCAATGCGACGAACGCCGGGCTGGTTGGATTGGGTTGTTATCTCGACATGGCGGGCCTGTTCTTTGGTGCGGGTGATGTCTTGCCTCATGCGCCGGATCTCATACTCCTGATCCTTCCAGACAGACCATCGTCGTTCGTGCCGCCGCTGGGCTTCAATCACATAGTCTGAATAGGTGCCGGTGTATTCGGCCATCGTCCGGGAGATTGGATCGAGATCGAGTATGCGGGTGACCGTTCGGTCCAGAAAAGTCCGGTCATGGGAAACGATTAAGACCGCGCCTTGATAGTTGCTCAGCCAGCCCTCCAACCACTCCATCATGGCAATGTCGAGGTGATTGGTGGGCTCATCGAACAACAAGATGTCCGGGTCACCTATCAGCACCAAGGCCAACGACAGCCGGGTCTTTTGCCCTCCGCTCAACGTCCCCACCGGTTGTTGAGGATCAACGTCATCTAGCCCAAAGCCGGCTAGAATGGTGCGGGTGACTCCCGAATCCATCCGGTTTATTTGTTCCAGCAAACGATCGTAACGATGCTGCTAATCCGGCTCGTCGGGTTGTTTGGCCAAGGCGGTGGCGGCGATCATCAGTTCCGCTTCCAGCAACGCCATATCCCCGCTTTGCCGGTGCAAAATCTCGACCATTGAAGCCCCGGGATCGAATGCAAATCCTTGAGGTAAATAGCCCAATCGCAGGTTGGAAGGCGTCAGCGCATCATGGCCTGTATCAGGCGCTAGCTCTCCGGCCAAGATCCGGAGCAGCGTTGTCTTGCCACTGCCGTTGGGGCCGATCAGCCCCACACGCTCGCCGGGCGCGATCGAGAAGGATATTTCGTTGAGGATGGTGTCAAGGTGAAAAGACTTGGATATACGGTTAGCCGCTAACATGAGTTCACATTTGTGTGGCGACGGTTATTCCCACCTCTAGTGGCCTAATCGTCTCCGCGATACTGCCGCAACGGCAAACGGATTCGCTACTACAAGGATTATTGCGAACTCAGCTTATCATCGGTCACCTGAGAAGTAATATGATTCAATTATGCCGTACTGAATCAAAAAATCTAGCCGCAGAGCGACACGAAGTTAGCGAATATAGCGCAAGGAGGTTTGGGGGGTTGACAGGTATTCCACTCCCCTTTCACTCACTACCACATCCTCCTCCAGGCTCATCATACCCCGTTCGGGTACGATCACGTGTAATTCGAGGGTGAAGATATTGCCCGCTTCCACCTGGAAATCACAGATTCCCTTGTAGCGTTCCCAGCGCGGGCCTAGAACCGTCGCGCCGTCATGAGCAGCCCGGCCCAGCAGGTGACCGAAGGCGTGCATATATTCCGGAAAGCCGTTATCGACGATGTAGTCACGAGCGACTTCGTCGACCTGCCAGCCGGGCAGGCCCGGTTTCAAAGCCTCTTCGCCGGCCTGTATCGCCCCCAGAACCACGTCAAAGGCGCGCTGAACTTCCGCCGGCGCCTCAGTTTCACCTTCTTCCAACACATACCACATCCGCTGGATGTCGGAACAATAGCCATTTTGCCGGATACCGAGATCGATGTGCAAGGTATGCCCGCGTTGTAGAGTCACATCCCCCGGTGCAGCA
Organism: Chloroflexota bacterium; assembly: GCA_046485205.1. Lineage (GTDB taxonomy): Bacteria > Chloroflexota > Anaerolineae > Promineifilales > Promineifilaceae > Promineifilum. The sequence continues at coordinate 9,829 of JAWOHK010000093.1, forward strand.
TGGCCGACGGCTGATTCCGGCCCGCAGGTGACAATCGGATTATAGGGCTTCGGCCATGCATACCCCAATCCCAGGCCATCGATCCGTTGGTGGACGAATTCCGCAATCTGGCGTTGGGTCATCCCGGGCCGGACGAACGCCTCTATCTCATCGAACAGTATCTCCGTCGTAGCGATTGCCTGTCGCACACGTTCGACCTCGCTCGGGCTTTTACGCCCTCGCAGAGCCACAATAATCGGTTCGGCCGAGATCAATTTCCCGCCATAAGGCGAGGCCCGGAGATAATCTTCCAGTAAACGGTACATGCCGTGACTCAGACCGTCGGCGGCCACATCATGCTCCGAATAGTTCACGGCAATCGCTCGCGGCTGGTAGTCTGCCAGCGCCTCAAGGAGATGGGGACCGATTCCTTCGTGATAAGCTAACACCTCCGCATATGCGCCCAGGTTGCGAACGTTCTCAGCATCGTAATAGCCGATGATGGCCTTGTGCCGGCCGTCACGGCTGATGAAAAAAGCCGATTGCCAGGTCACATCGCCATCGAAGATCAACTCCAGCGCCGGGTCCGGTTGCATAGAGGTCTCCCGAACAAATGTCAGCCATAGATCGATATCTAGTTCATCCAATATCGCCGTGGCTTGCTCAATTTTTTCGCGGATTAATTGCCGGTCGTCCATCTCGCTCCCGTTATTTTGCCAAATTTGTTGATGATTATTCGCCGGTGATGGCGGCATAGATCGCGTCAAGCTCTTCGTCGGAGTAATAGTGAATCACCACCCGACCCCCTTTAGCGCTTTGCTCAATGGTCACCCGCGTGCCGAGGGTTGCTTCGAATCGATCCTGTAATTCGCTCAATTCCGGCGGCAACTGCTTGCGGGGTTTCGGGGCCGGGCGTTTATCTGACAGCATCCGGGCGACCAGAGCCTCGGTCTGTCGCACACTCAAATCCATCTTGATAATCTGGTTCATGACCGCCGTCTGTATCTCCGGCGCCGCCAAGGGCAACAACGCTCGTGCATGAGCGCCGCTGATGCGGTTGTCGTTGACCGCCGCCTGAATATTCTCCGGCAAGGCCAACAATCGCACCAGGTTAGTTACCGTTGAACGGGCCTTGCCCACCCGCTTGGCCACGGTCTCTTGAGTCAGGCCAAATTCATCGATCAACTGCCGGTAGGCATGGGCTTCTTCAAGCGCATTCAGGTCAGCTCGCTGAATATTCTCGATCAAGGCCAGTTCCAGCATGTCCTGCGGCGTTGTCTCCTTGACAATAACTGGCACGTGGTCTAACCCGGCCAACCGGGATGCCCGCCAACGGCGCTCCCCGGCGATCAGCACGAAACCCTCCACGGTCTCGGTGACGAGCAAGGGCTGGATCAGGCCATGGGCGGTGATGGAGGCGGCTAATTCTTCAAGCCTCTCCCGATCAATATTGGTTCGCGGTTGGCGTGGATTAGGGACTATCTGGTCGATAGAAATCTGGCGAACGAGATCGTTCCGAGCCGGACGGTCACCAGTGGGAAAGAGGGCATCCAGGCCCCGACCGAGTGCCTGTCGCTTAGCCGTCATGCGTGTCGTCTCCATTGCGGCGATCGCCGTTGATTAACTCAGTTGTCAGCAACCGGTACGCTACCGCACCGGGCGAACTGGGCGCGTAAAAATTGATCGGCCGGCCAAAACTGGGTGCTTCGCTCAGGCGAATATTGCGCGGCACGATGGTCCGGAACACCTTATTCGGGAAATGCCGCCGCACTTCTTCGACCACTTGACGGCTAAGATTCGTCCGGCTGTCATACATGGTCATCATCACCCCGCGAATAGACAAGGATGGGTTCAAGTAATCCTGCACCAGGTGAATGGTCTGCGTTAGCTGGGTCAGCCCTTCTAGTGGCAAGTATTCACATTGGACCGGTATCAGGACGCCATTTCGCGCCGCCGTCAGGGCATTGATTGTCAGCAAACCGAGGCTGGGCGGGCAATCGATCAGGATGTAATCATATTCATCCCGAATCGCATCGAGGGCTCGTTGCAGGCGATATTCCCGGCCAATCACGTGAACCAGCTCAATTTCCGCTCCGGAAAGGGCGGGATTAGCAGGCAATACGTCTACGTGGAATTCCTCCTGTCTGCGTCTGACCTGGCCGGCGGGAAGTTGTTCCAACAACAAATGATAGGTGGACGGATCGATCCGATTTTTGTCAAAACCCATTGCTGAGGTGGCATTGGATTGGGGATCGATATCGACCAACAAGACCCGGCGGCCGTTGCCCGCCAGATAGGCGCAGAGGTTGACAACGGTTGTCGTTTTGCCAACACCGCCCTTTTGATTTGCCACCGCATATATCCGGGTCATAAAGTGGTCTCGATCAAAGCTTTGACCTGCTTCATCTTTTCCGGTAATCCACGAACCGTCACCGAATGGCCGGCGATTTGGTTGGCGAAACGGGCCGCCTCCCAAACATCGCCCCGGGTCTGATAGAACCGAATCAGATAAGCCGCGGCAAAAATATCACCCGCGCCTGTTGTGTCGACCGCTTCGACGACAGGCGCCGGAAATTTCCGCTCTTCCCCATCCGTGAAAATCGTACAACCGCGATGGCTATCGGTGATAACCAGTACGGAGGCTAACTGCTGATAGATGTAAAGCTCCTCGGGGGTCGCCAAATCTTCCAAGCTCAGAAAGGTCACAGTCGCCAGGGGAATAATTTCTGAGGCTTTATCCCAGGCAACCTGATAAACGTGGCCCTGATCATTCCAACGTCGCATCCACCCCTGGGGGCCGATGCCGATTACACTGTTTGTAAAACGTTCGATGACAGCCGGATCCACTTCATTAGCGATGGGCCCGATGTGAACCATGGGAACGCGCATCCACTCAGATGGTATATCTTCTGTTGAAAGACGTCCGGCAACACCGCGAATAGTCTGAACCCGCCCCTCAGGCGTGTAAACATTTTGAAAAACAGTTGTCATCGGCGAAATTTGTTGATGTATCACCAGATTTGGAAATGACTTCTGCCAATCATCTTCGGCCGCGGCACTGGTGACCACGGCCGCCCGGCAACCCAGGGAAGCCGCCACCGACGAGGCATAAGCAGCCGCCCCGCCCACGGTTTTGCCCTCCGGCAGCTGGTCATGGCAGATATGCCCTATGCTCAGGAAATCGATCATCTGTGATTCACGGGCAGGGTCGGCGAACATGGCTTCATTCTACCTTAGGCAATCCGGTGTCGCAAAGAGTCCCCCAACCCACCGGCCAGGAAACAGATCGCCTTAACCGCAAGAGGTATGGGGCAACAAAAGTCGCAAATTGGCGGTTGCGCAAGCCAGGTTTTGGGGCTAAGATTTTGGGTATGGCCAGGAAATTGTTCGATTCGCGCGTGTTTCGTTCGCGTCCATTACTCAATCTGCCACAGGTGCTGTTTCTGCTGGCGATTGGGATCGCTATCACGTTTGCCATTGACTTTAACCGGCGCGCCCAATCCGGCCAGCTGGTCGGCATCGGCGAAGAAGCATTGATGGTTCAGATTAATCGCGAAGGGACCCGCCAGGTTGAACTCCAGGCCACGCTGGAATTTGTTGAAAGCGACGACTACGTCGCCTTTTACGCGCGTAATGAAGGCGGCATGTTACTACCGGGCGAGCGGCGCATCGTCCCTTTGTTGCTGGAAGCGACGGCAGAGCCGACCGCTTTGCCTCCGCCCACGCCCGATCCGGCCTATGACGCGCGACCGTGGCAAGCCTGGTGGCGGTTGCTCAGCGATGCACCGCAGCCCTAGTGCTGATATATAAACTCCCACCAAAAAACCGGCTTGTCGCCGGTTTTTTCATAGTTTACGCGCGGACATTGGCTATGCCGCGACCGTCACCCACAACGATTTCATGAGTTCATAGCCGATCACCACTTCCTCGCGACCGACCCGCAAACGCATTGGGCCATTGAAAGGAGCACGACCCATGATTTCCAGCGGTGCTTGGGGCAACAACCCTAGGCTGGCGAAATATTGCAGCTTTTCCGGTTCGTGCGTACGTACCCGGCTGACAGCACCCTTATAGCCGACACCCAGGTTCACGATACACACATCATCGACCTCCGGCAGTTTGCCCTCATCATCCGGAATAGGCTCGCCATGAGGACAACGTTGGGGAAAACCCGTCATCTCGGCCATTCGTTCGGTCAACTTGTTGTTCAGACCCGCGCTAAGATTGTCAGCGTGTTCGTGTGCTTCGTCCCAAGTAAACTCCATCACATCGACCAGAAAAACCTCCAGAATGCGATGCCGCCGTATCTCGCGCAAGGCTGTCTCGCGCCCGTAGGCGGTCAGTTCAACGCCCTGGTAAGGCACATGCTTGACATACCCGGCGCTCTGGAGCCTTTTTAGCATGCGTGGGATAGCCGGTGGTGAAACGTCCAGCCGGTCGGCCAGGCTGGTCGTGCTGACGGTTGGCGCGTCCTCCTGAAGCCGGTAGATTTCGGCCAGGTATTCACGCATAGCAGCGCTAGGTTCCATGCTGTCCCGTTGGTTCATGATCCGTCTAAGCTTCTACTTGAAGTTGTTCCAGGGTCTCCTCAATCATGGCGACCAGTTCGCTCAACATCGCTTCATCAAAACGAAATTCTGCCCCGGCGGCGGCATACAATCCCGGCAAGTTTTTCGAACTGCCCAATGCCAAAGAGGCCTTATAAGTATCGACGGCCTGCGCCTGATCGCTTAAGGCGTTGCGCCAGACCTGTAGCGCGCCAACCTGAGCCATCCCGTACTCAATATAGTAGAACGGAATGCGAAAGATGTGTAATTTCCGATGCCAGCCGGTTTCCCGTTCGGCTTCGAAACCGGTCCAGTCGATGCCGCGCATAAAGCGCACATAGAGCACGTCCCAGGCATCATCGCAATTGGCCGGGTCTGACGCTAATTCGGGATGAGTGTATACCCAGTGCTGGTAGGCGTCAACGACGGCCATGTAGGGCAGAAAAGTCAAGATTCCTTCCAGATGTTCAATCCGGGCTCGTGCGGCTTCAGCCGAAGTATAGAAGCCACCTTCGTCAGCTGCCAGGTAAGGGGCCGCCAGCAATTCCATCCCCATCGAGGCTACCTCACAAAACTCCAGCGCCACATCCATCTGCCAAATGTAGGGCAGGCGAAAAGCGGCAAAGGCATGGAAAGCATGTCCCGCTTCATGGAGCATGGTCTGTACATCGTCGTGTTTTCCATCAGCATTCATGAAAATAAACGGCCGTTCGCGCATCACCAGGGGATTACAATAGCCACCCATCGCCTTGCCCGACCGGGTATCCAGATCGAGAAGGTTTTCCTCGGCCATTATCGCAAATTGACGCGATAAATCCGGATCGATCCGGTCAAAAATGCGGAGACTGCCCCCGATCAATTCATCCTGGCCTTTAAAAGGCTTCAAGGGTGGTTCAGGGCTGGGGTCGACGAGCATGTCCCACGGCCGCAAGGATTCCAGGTTCAGTTGCCGACGTTTGCGTTCCCAGACACGCGCGGCGGCCGGGACGACTACCTTTTCGATCGCGTCGTGGAATCGAAGGCAGTCTTCGGGTGTGTAATCAAATCGATCCATTGCCCGGAAAGTGTAGGCGCGGAAATCAGGCTGGCCGGCGTTGGCCGCGATTTGTTGGCGGAGGTCAAGCATCCGCACATATAGATCGTTGAGCGCTGAGCGTTGCCCTTGCCATAAATCCATGATGGTGCGCCAAGCGCGCTCTCGCACGGCGCGTTCCGGCTCGCGTAAGAGCGAATCTAGCTGGCTGAGGTTTTTTTCTTCGCCTTCCCAGTCGGCCTTCAGAGCGCCGGTGATCTTGTCGTACTCATTGGCCAGCTTCGACAATTCAGTCTGAAGGGGCACGTTGGCTTCTCGAAACAGATCCGCCTGGTTGCGCATTTTGCGAACCGGGACCATCATATCGGCTCCCAACCCGTCTGCTCCATTCGACATCGTTGATAGCAGGCGCTCCTTCAGCGCCTGATCGGCCATGAGAAAATTCGGTGCCATGTTTTCGACGAAATTGAGAAACGCCTGTTCTTTGGTTTCATCTGCGGTATCGAGACTGGTTTCAATATAGGCGATGGAGCCGATTTCCTCGACCAATTTGTTCAGTTCAGACCACTCGTGCAGCCACTCACTCAAGTTATTTTCGTCCAACGGTCTTTGTTGCAAGTCGGCATAACGCGCCTGAAATTCATCCCAGCGGGTGGTGTCGATCGAATAGGGTAGATTGGGGATTGGAGACAGTGACATGAAGATTAAACCTCGTCCGATTTTTCAATACATTGTAGCAAAAAATAAGATAGCTTGTTCTTAGGAGGCGCTTCAGCACCATCCTTGAAGAACGCGACTGAATTCGTGACTACGAATCATAAAATCTTATATTACAAAGTTTTCAAGCGGAAATCAGGAATCAACAAAAACCTAAAAAGAAAGCTCTTGCGGCGTGCAAGAGCTTGAAGGACGATGACGTCCGAAGGCGACGACCGGATTCGAACCGGTGATCGAGGTTTTGCAGACCTCTGCCTTACCACTTGGCCACGTCGCCATAGCAAGACGGCAGGCCTTCCGGCCTGCCGTTGTATCAGAGCGGGCGACGGGATTCGAACCCGTGGCCTTCTCCTTGGCAAGGAGACGTTCTACCACTGAACCACGCCCGCATTTACTATGGATGTTCTTGCCAGAACCGATGCCAGGACCCAGACTCGAACTGGGGACACCTGCATTTTCAGTGCAGTGCTCTACCAACTGAGCTATCCCGGCCAGTGGGAATTGAGCCTGTTGTTAATGGTGATGGCCATTTTATCGGAAGCTTGCGTGACTGTCAAGTGAATTAGGGACGGCACTCAGGATATGACGGTAAGGCGAGAAGATCCCCCATGCCCATTCGTTTAATCACTTCCTAACAAGGGAGTGTCTAAATTCATGGGTAGACGAAATCGGCCAAATGAGCTGGATAGTGGGGATGTTGACGTTTATAGAGTTGGCGGCGATTCCAGGCATAAACAAACAGTTTGACCGCCCGCCACAAGGCGCGGATGCAGCGCGAAAAGCAGCGCGACTTACGTCCCAAACGCGCCAGATAGTGCCGTAGTTCGGCGTTGTCGCCTTCAACGGAGTAAGTCTCGCTTTTGTCATCGACATACTCATGCTGTCCGGGCCGATAAACCAGAGTGCCGTAGGTGTTGAACAGGTCGCTATAGTATTGTTCCGCTCGCGGACCGCGGTCGAGCATCGCCTGCATGGTCGACGTTGTGCGTTCCCAGACCACATCCCAACTCACAATACACCGTGTCGCCCGGTCAACAGCCGTAATCACAAAGGCTGGTTTC
>JAWOHK010000175.1:0-9522 GCA_046485205.1 Chloroflexota bacterium
TCCGGGTCGACAATATTGCGAACGATTTCCAGCAAACGCTCGTTAAAGATAATCGGCCAAAAATCGCGCGATTTGGCCACGCCGTCGGGCAAAGTCCACGAAGACCCACCCGACCCCCGGCCGCTTCCCTTCCATTCTTCACCGCCCTGCATACCCGCGCGAGTAATACCAGACAGAGCTTCCATGCGACCGATATAGTAATCCACTTCCTCTGGGGTCAGCAGACCGCGAACAACCGTGTAGCCTTGCCGGTCCAATTCCTGCTTCATCTTTTGATAGTCCATATTTCTGCTCCCTGTTTCTATTTGCTCTTCCACGATCATGGCGTCCGACTCAACATCCGCCGGATGATCCTATCATTGCCAAAGTCTAGCCTGTTGTCTAGCTTTTGCCAGTAATGTGGAGCTTATTCCAGGTTGGGAGGGACTCGTTTCATATGAAAAACTTCGCCCGTCCGGGTGTATTCATCTCCGGCCAGGCGCCCGATGGGCTTTAAAACGGCCGTCTTGATCCGTCCATCCTGATAAAGATCATCGCGAAGATGGACACACTGAACGCGTCCGATTACCGTCGCGCCACCGCCTGGTTGATCGCTGATAACCACAATCTGGTCCAGTACACATTCGAAGGCGATTGGCGCTTCGACAACGCGCGGGACGCTAATCGTCTCACTGGCGGTCGGGGTGACTCCGGCCCACTCGAATTCGGACTGCTCGCTGGGCAGTAATGTCGCCGTCAGATTCATCTTTTCGGCGGTATCTTCGTTAGTGATATTGACGACAAACTCCGGCACCTGTTCAATATTGGCCCAGGTGTCCTTTTTTCGGCCGTCTGGATGGACCCCGGGACAGAACAGAAGAGTCATGGGCGATGGGCATACCGCGGTAAAATAAGAAAAAGGAGCCAGATTTAACCGTCCCATCCGGTCCATCGTGCTGACCCAGGCGATTGGTCGGGGCAAGATGGAACCGATCAATAGTTTATAACGATCGCGGTTGGAAAGTTCATCCGGATGGACAATCAAGGCATCCTCCAGTACGTTGATAGCTTATAGAGACGGTCAAGGTTACATGATATTCGAATATCGAACATATAAAATAATGTCGAAGTTCATTAACTCAATTCTCGCGAATTGATTTGATTCGTCAGATTTTTGGTTTATTCACCACCGGCTCATCCCCATCTCTTTTCTTTCCGGTATACTAGGTCTTATTATGCGGCGAGTGTTGGTGCTGTTTATTATCGTTTTAATATCGTCGGTCGCTTGCGGTTCGCGCCAGGCGGTGTCTCCCACACCGTTCCCTTCTCCCGCCGGAACGAGTACACAGATCAGTCATACGCCTGTCGTGCTAACCCTGACCGAACTAGCGGCCGCACCCGGATTGTACAAAGACGTTCAATTACAACTGACCGGTCAATTTTACAGGCAACCGATACTCGTCTGCGAGACCGAAACTTTTGCGCCGCCGGCAACCTGGGGATTGGTTGAAGAGGGCGTGCAAATCCCAGCCAAAGGGTATGATCAAGAATTGCGCACTCTCCTACCCGAGGGGCTGATGATGACGGCCGAAGGTCGATGGCGACAATGGGAAGGGATTGTGGGCTGCGGTAAAAGTGCCCAACCGCAAACGATATGGTTTTTCGACGTCTCGCGCATCATCTCTCCCAGCCCCATCACGCAGGTCACATTGACCCCCTCATCTGGCGAGGCAGGGATTGGTATCTCCGAACTCCCGGAAGGGGGGTCTGGCACGGATACCGGGGAATTGCCGGGACCACCTGGTTCGGAAGATGAATTCTCCACGCCTGCAGCGGGTGGGACTCCAGGAACACCGGGTAGCGGATTTCCTGAGTCCACGCCACCCGTAGCGCCTTACCCTGGTCCGAACCAAGGGGACCAGGATGAATCACCAATATCTCCAACGTCAGTTGGGCTTCTTGCAACCCCAACCCTTGAACAAGCCGGCACGGTCATGGGAACCCCTCTACCCGGAATAACCGGCACGCCCGGCACCACGACGCCTACCCCACCTTCTGGTACCTCGGGACCGACAGTTGAACAAGGCGACTTATTTGAATTGAACGAGGAGTTTGCAGCTGTAACTATCTCAGCAGGGGTTACTCATAGCTGGACAGCCGACCTCTTTCCGGATGAAGAATACACTATCTATGCCCTCGCCCCGCCTCAGTTTGATTTGGCGTTGTCCGCTCTTAAAGACGGACAAATCGTAGTTAATCCCCAGAATTTTGCTCCAGCGGGCAGTCCGGAAATCATGACATTACCCGCTTCAGCGGACGGGGGAATTTATCAAGTTCTGGTAAGTGTTGTGGGCGGTGGAGCAGCAGAATACGTGATTTTAGGTAGTCTTCAGGATGATTATCCGGTCCGCTCTGTCAAAGGATTGATCTCGCCCGGAAGCCCGCAAAGTAATATAACCTTGCCGGCTGATGAAGTGCACTTCTGGTTCTTTTTTGGCGATAGCGGTCGAAACGTCACTATAGAACTTACCCTCGATTCACAGACAGATCCTATTCTGGATTTTTATGGTCCCGGCGCGGAATACATTGATTCGATTGACGAAGGACTTGACGGCCAGGGAGAAACCTACACAACCCAACTCATGTCCACGGGCCTTTTCGCCATTCGGGTCAGCGAGCTAAATTTTTCGCCCATGGTTTATTCATTGCTAGTCACCATTCAATAAGAACCATCGGAGATCTTGGGAAATATTTTTCTGGGTCTCAGGATAAATGAGGCAGCGAACAAACCCAGTGAGAGGGCTAGGCCGACGGCACCCACCAAAATAAACGTACCGGCGGCAAACAGTGGGCCGGTGCTCAGACTCCCCAACGCCGCCGCTGCCGAAGCTAGCGTATCACTGCTACCTTGGACACGACCCCGCTCGTTTGTCCCTAATCCCGAGGCTAACAGGGAAGAGCCGGCGATAAAACAGAGATTCCAGGCCAGACCAAGTAAGAATAAAGCAATCGCCAACCCGCTGACGGTTGCCACAAAGGGGCTCATAATGCTTGCGCCTATCAGGAGCACAGCGCCTATAATGATGACCGACTCTGAGCCGATTCGATCGATCAGCCGGCCGGTCACAGTTGACAATCCGAACATTCCCAGCGTGTGCGCCATGATCACAAGCGAAATTGCGCCGGTATCGTGCCCGGCATGACTCATATGCAGAGGCGTGATCACCATAATCATAACCATCACGAGTTGGCCAATCACCATCGCCGCCATGCCGAGACGTACATTGTCAAGGGTTAATAGCTGGCGGAAGGTTCGGCCTTGTCCTGCGCCTGCTTCACCCTCGCCCTTCACTTCCTCTGGTTCATACTGTTTGCTGAGAACCATTGGATCAGGGCGCAAAAAGAGAAGAGTCAAGAGAATTGACATCGCGGAGAACACAGCCCCGATGAGATAGGGGCCGCTTTCGGCCGGCCAGCCGAATGTCGCCGCGGCTTCCGTAGACGGAACGACCAACAATGGTCCTACGATAGCGCCTATCGTGCCCGCGAAGACCACCAGACCCAGGGCACGAGCCCGGCTTTCCGGCGGGTACACCTCAGCGGCGGCGTAGCGCCCCAGGTCGGCTGCGCCTCGTGCCGCGCCGGCCAGGCCGGCTCCGATGGAAAACATCCAGAATGATCCTGTGCCGATGGCCCAGGCGCTCACCAGTGTTCCGATCAGGCCGAATAAAAGCCCCAGGGAAAGACCGTATCGCCGTCCCGCACGGCCCATTAACCAGCCGACTGGATAAGCCGATAAGGCCCGCCCGACCATACTGAGCGTTCCCGGAACCCCGGCCAGACTGTCAGTGCCACTGATGTCAGCCGCGATAATGGATGTCAAAGTAAAGTAAGCAATTTGGGCCGCGGAGACGAGACTGGAGACGGCGAAGATTGTGGCGACGATCCGGCGGCGAATGACCGGTGTGATAAGCTCGGCTGGCATTCTCGGAATTCTCATCCGGAAACACATTCTCCGCAAGAAGTTGGCACGCTGGTTTTCTTATTCATCTCAAAGACAAAGGTGCTATTCTTACTCGTTATGGATGAACCAATCCGGATCATCGTCTTGTCTGATGATTCCCTGGCCCGCGCCGGGCTCGCCGCCTTCCTCGCCACCCTGCCCGGACATGTAGTGATTGAGCAGGGTAGCATTGATTTCTTAACCGATTCGACATCGATGCTGCAGACCAGTGGAGGCGACGTGATCGTATGGGACCTTGGTTGGGAAGCAATCGACTTTGAATTGGAAGAAACACTCAACACGAATGTTCCGATCATCGCCCTGGTTCAAGACGAACATCAGGCCTCAATCGCCGATTTGACCGAGGTTCGAGGGGTGCTCTATCGCGAGCTGGACATCGAAGTCCTTTCAGCCGCTATCAAGGCCGTACTAGCCGGGTTGACGGTGATTGCTCCGGGTCTGACGCTCTCACCATTTCGTCACCCCATGACGGAAATAGACGAAGAAGCGATTGAGCTGACCTTGCGGGAACATGAAGTCCTGGCTCTGTTGGCCGAAGGACTGACCAACAAGGCCATCGGCCAGCGCCTGTCTATCAGCGAGCACACCGTCAAATTTCATGTTAACGCTATCATGGGCAAACTCAACGCCCAGAGCCGCACCGATGCAGTGGTTCGCGCCACACGCCTTGGTCTAATCTCCCTCTGAATCCACCTAGCCATCTTTACGGGTGCCGTCCCGGTCATTTTGATGATGTGATCGCATGTTGTAATAGCGTACTCTATTCTCACACTATCAGTCACCATAGGGTGGAAGCACAAAAGGAGAATTTGAATGTCCGAGGGATTCATGAATTTATCCGACGAAACGGCCCAACTGGTAAAAGCCAGCAGTACGTTCGTTGTGCGGATTGAAGCACGCCGGCACGTTCCGGCCAGTGGCATTATCTGGTCGGCCGACGGCCTGGTTGTGACCGCCAACCATGTTATTCGCCGGGATGAAAATATCAGTGTCGGTTTGCCTGATGGTCAGTCAACCACGGCTACCCTAGTAGGCCGTGACCCATCCACTGACCTGGCCGTGATTCAGATAAGCGGGGATGGATGGACTACCCTTGAGGATGCTGATGAGGCGGCTATGAGTCCGGGCCATATTGTCCTGGCGCTCGGGCGGCCGGGGAAAACTGTCCAGGCTTCTTTCGGCATCGTCAGTGCTTTAGACGGAAGCTGGCGAACCCGAATGGGCGGTCAAATCGATCATTACCTGCAAACCGATGTCACCATGTACCCTGGTTTCTCCGGCGGGCCCCTCATCGGCGCAGACGGAAGTTTGCTGGGTCTAAACACATCCGGCCTGGGTCAAGGTGGCAGTCTGGCCATCCCGACAACAACCTTGCGACGGGTTGTGGAAATGCTGAAGTCCCATGGACGGGTGCGGCGGGGTTATCTGGGTGTGAGCACCCAGCGGGTACGTTTGCCCGAATCGGCAGTGGCAGAATTTGGCCAGAAAACAGGACTTCTGGTTGTATCAGTGGAGACAGATAGTCCGGCGAACGAGGCTGGGCTCATGTTGGGAGATACAATTGTCAATCTCGGCGGCAAACAAATCACCGATCACGAGGATTTACTGGCTGCTTTGACTGGCGACGTTGTTAGCCAGAAGGAAAGTGTGAAAATACTGCGCGGCGGCCAGACACAGGAACTGACCGTGAAAATAGGCGAACGCGCCTGACATCTATCTTCGGAAACGGGGAGTAAGGCAGCCGTTCCGGTCGACTCGACCGGATGCTGCCTTTGTAGTAAGGCCTGATTAACTGTAGCGCCGCAAGACGACAAATCGGCTGCCGCCATCGACAAGGGTCACGCGGACCCGGTATTGCATACCATCACTAAGAGTTAAATATTGTTCCACCTGGGAGTGCGGGTCCTGGCTGCTCGGTTCGGCGACTACCCGGACCAGACCGACCTCGTCAATCAGATCCATGATTGGCCGGCCGAGCGAATTATCCTCCGGCAAGCCAAATAGGTTGCGGGCGGCCGCGTTCAGAACCAGCAACCGAAAATCCTCATCGACCACCACTACGGCATCATCGATTTGCTCCATAACCTCGCGCAGCAGATTTCTTTCGCGGGCCATCGTATCATACATATGGGCGTTGTTAATGGCGATGGTGGCATAACCGCCCAAAGCGGAGAGCGCACGCGTGTCGTTGCTGTCAAATATGGAATCCTTCACCTGGTTGGTGACGCCCAATACTCCAATGGGCCGATTTTGCAGGATAAGGGGCACATAGATTAGGGATTTGACCAGAAGCGCTGTATGGGTACGTTTCCATTGCGAGTCGGCACCAATCGCTATGGCACGCTTAGTCTGCAAGACTTTGCCGGCCAAGCTATCTGTCACGCGTTTCCTCATCGATCGAGCTTTCGAATCTAGGTTTTTGGAAGCGCGAATGTAAAGCTCGCCACGTTCTTCGTCTAACAGCATCAGCGACCCTTCTTCTGCACCAACGACATATACGGCTGCCTCGACAACGCGTTGTAAAACCTCTTCCAAATCGAGCGAGGAAGAAACGGATTTGCCCACGCCATAAAGGACATTAAGTTCCTGAGCGCGACGCTGCAATTGGCCGTTGCTCTCCATCAACTGCTCAACCAGTTGATCCCTTTCTTTCTGTAACCGGTTTTCTCGCAATGCTTTATCAACCGATTCGCTTAACTCATCAGGATCAATCGGTTTGATGATGTAGTCCTTGATACCCAAACGAAAAGCTCGCACGGCGGTGTCTTCTGACCCCTCCCCGGTTATCAGGATAGCGGGAATATCGATATTTCGCTCGCGAAGTTTTTGCAGCACTTCCAAGCCGGTCAGCCCGGGCATTTGCTGATCGGTAATCATGAGGTCAGGCTCTTTGGCAATGGCCAACTCCAGTCCCATGAGGCCATCTGAAGCCGCGAAAACCTCGAAACCTTTCGGCCGCAAGATGTTCTCAACCAGAAAATCGCGAATATCCTCAGAATCGTCGACTACCAATACTCGTTCGTACATATTAACCTGGAAATTTACCACTATTGAGGCCGCAAGCCATGCAATATTACTACTCCGATAGAAGCGCGGCAACTTAACCGTCCGGGCCTTGTCACGCACAAATGTCTGATATAGCATGCAGGCAAATGAAGCGAAACGAACTGATGAGCACGTCGGGGGGAAATAATCAGTAGAATGAGATCTTTAAAAATTTTGGGGGCATTCGCTCTGATTTTGCTTTTGGGGATCGGCTGTACCGGCGGTCGTGCAGAAAACATTGAACCGGAAGTCACTGTTGTTGAAACATCGGGTAGCGTACAGACCGTTGTAACCCGTATTGTTGAGAGAATTTCTTTCATCACCCGGACACCCGATCCGGCCGCTCCGTCATCAGATATCTCCGATCCGGTTGAATTGGACCTGAGCCTGCAAGGGTCGCTCCCCGATTTGGATCCAGCCCGCGCCGAAAGCGCGGCCCAACTCGATCTCGTCCAGAACTTGTTTATTGGACTTACTAACTTTAACGTCGGCTCCAACTCTATTGAACCTGAATTGGCAACCGAATGGGAAGTCAGTCCCGATGGACTCAACTGGACATTCCGATTGCGAGACGATGTGTATTGGGTACTACCCAAACGGCCGCGACCGGGTAGCAACGACCTAATATCTGTTGAATCTTTGCGACCGGTTACAGCGGATGACGTGGTCTTTGCGATCGAGCGTCTTTGTGCCCGAGATGTTGAATCGCCGCTGGCATTCACATTATTTCTCATTGAAGGATGCGGCGACCTTTACCGCAAACCGGAACCCACAGATGAGGACCGAGGCGCAATAGGCATTCGCGCCCCAAATGACACAACGCTTGAAATACGATTAACCAAACCGTCGGCCTATTTCCTGTCGATGACCAGCATGCCGCTTTTCCAGGCGGTTCCGCGCGATCGCGTAACCGAACTGGGTAGCCAGTGGCGAACTCAGGCCGGTCGAGTGGGAACAGGTTGGCAAACACCAGACAATCTGGTCACCAGTGGACCTTATTTGCCGCTTACGACGACCCTGACGGAACGAAATATGGTCTTACACCGGAATCCGCTTTGGCCGATCGACAAAACAGGCAATGTTGACGTGATCAACATCTACTTCTTTTCCGAGGATGATGAGGCGTTTGAGATGTGGCAATCGCGAGGATTAGACATCGGTCCGCTCCCAAGCGCTGAACGGGATAATTTTTTGCGCCGAACACCTGATAAGGCGCTACTGATCCCAGAGCCGGTCTTGTTCTACATTGGCTTTGACTTTGGTAGCACTGTATTTAGCGAACCAGAGGTTCGGCGAGCGTTCAGCGCTGCCATCGATCGACAGGAATTAATCGAGCAGATCTATGGGGGACGCGGCGAACCTATGCGTCACGCCACTGTACCGGGAATTATCGCCTCGTTGCCGGTTGGTGAAGTTGGCGTCGGTTACAGCCCTGACTACGCTCGCCAGCAAATGACGGCCAGTTCATTTCGTAGCTGTCGCCTTTTGCCGCCGGTAACCATGATGGTCAGCTCGGCCGATCTCTCCATGAGGCAAGCCGAATTGATCCGCGAAATGTGGATTAAAGAACTCGATTGTCTGAAAGAAAACATCGTGCTCGAACAAGCGCAATTCGGCGAATTATTGGCTAATACGCGTCCTGATTCAGTCAACCGGCCGGATTTCTGGGAATTGGCCTGGGCGCCGTCTTTTCCCGATGCCCACAACTTTCTCAACGACCTGCTACACTGCACCGAAAGCGAAAACCGTCCAAATCGGCCTTGCTCCGAGGCGGATACGATCCAGCAACAGGGCAGTTCGACAATGGACCTCGCCCAACGGACTGTCCTTTATCGCCAGGTCGAATCGCAGTTTTTTGGTGAAAACGGCCTGTTTCCCATCATTCCTCTTTACATACGTGCCCGATTCGTGGTTGTTCATGATTGGGTCGATACCTATAACCCGGTCACCTTTGGCGGCCAGCAATGGGACAAAATTATTCTGAATCCTGATTTGAAAGAACTGGAACGCAGTCGATCATGAACACGATGGAGGATTTGGCGGAGTGGGCGGGCCAATTTGACCTGACCTTATCCTCCGGGCAACTGCAGCAGTTTGCCCTTTATGAAAGGCTGTTGCAAGAGTGGAATGAACGCATTTCCTTGACGGCGATCCGCGATTCCAGGCAAATTCGAATTCGCCATTTTTTGGATTCCCTCTCCTGTGCCACGATTACCGGTCCCCTGGATCATCAATCTCTGATTGATATCGGCAGTGGAGCCGGTTTTCCCGGTCTGCCCCTGAAAATTTTGTACCCGGGTATGTATTTAACCCTGGTTGAAAGTGTCGCCAAGAAAACGCGCTTCCTGGAAATGATTGTGGCGAGTCTCAGTTTACTCAATGTGGAGGTTATCAATAGTCGGGCGGAGGACGTCAGCCGGGATCCCGATCATCGGGAAAGCCATGACTGGGCAGTCGGCCGGGCAGTGGCCGAA
>JAWOHK010000299.1:0-3155 GCA_046485205.1 Chloroflexota bacterium
ATAGAGCAACAGGGAAATCCACTCGCTTCGTGGCTGAATGAATATCGTCATCACCACCCCGATCGTGGCTAAACCCCACTCTATCCCAAACAGCGACCAGCCCCAACGGCCTCTTAAGAGACAAAGAGCCACTGGAGTATAAGTCCCGGCGATAACCAGGTAGATAGCCGCATGGTCTATCCGCTCGAATACCAACTTTAATGAGGAGACCGGCAAGCCGTGGTACAAAGTCGATGCTAAATAGACGAGTATGAGGGTTGCCCCATAAATGCTTACGGCGGTCACCTGCTTCGCGTCTCCCCGCCGAGTGGCGAAGATCACCAAAACTACCGTTCCGACGACGCTTAGCAGCAGACCCAGGCCATGAAGGCCAGAGTTGGCTATTTCCTCGCCGATTGTAAAGACACGGTCAGTCATGGCTACTCACCCTAATACAATAAGAACCCTTAGATTTTATGCATCATAAAAGTATTATAAATAGTTTATTGAAGAAATTCGGCGGCGTCGGTACGGTAGCATACATAAGGCTAAGGGTAGTCCTGCATTCAGTAGCAGTCTTCGCGGTTATCGCTTGCTGGAGTCAACCTTGCGTTGACTGAGTCACTACACTGTGCAGGACTACCAGGCTAAGGTCGGTGAGATTCAGAGTTCCTGCTATCCACCTGACGGATTATGCGCAAATTACTGTGTGTGCTACCGTACAGACCGCATCCAGTTTTATGGTTATTTTGCGCATGGTGAGCGTTGGATACCGACTACGGCGCTCCGGATTTTCGTCAACAGTCGTTACCAGGAGAGCATCATGAATAAAGATCAAGTCAAAGGTCGTACCGAACAAGCGAAAGGCAAGGTCAAGGAAGTTGCCGGCAAGGCTGTAGGCAATAAGGAATTGGAAAGAAAAGGGAAGATTGAAAACACGAAAGGCAAAGTCCAAGCGGAGTACGGCGATGTGAAGGAAGACGTCAAGGATGCCATCTAAGCGAATCTTCGCTGAGCTTTGTTTGAGTCCCGATGGGCGGGCCGGACCTCTGGCTCACCCATCGGACATCTGCAATCAATAATCTCGAACACTTTTTAACAGGAGCATGAAAATGACTTACACCGATCGCGATACCGGTAGTAGTTACAGAAGCAACCAAGGCGATAGACCTGGACCCATGGTGATCAGTGCCAGCACTCTCATCGGCACCGACGTCTTCAACCAGAAGGGAGAAGATCTCGGTAACCTCAAGGAAATCATGTTGGACACGCACAGCGGCAACGTATGTTACGCCGTGTTGTCCTTCGGGGGCTTCCTCGGTATGGGCGACAAGCTGTTTGCGGTGCCTTGGAGCGCGTTGACGCTCGATACGACCAACCAGCGCTTCGTGCTCGACGTGGAACTGGATCGCTTCAAAAATGCCCCCGGGTTCGATAAGGATCACTGGCCCAACATGGCCGACGACTCGTGGGCACAGAGCATCCATTCTTATTGGACTCCATCGGATACCACGAAACCGAATGTCCCGCACGTGTAACTGATTGGCTGGGTCCCTGCAACCACGCCAGCCCCTTGGTGTGGGAGAAGCTCTCACAAGAGTGAGGGCTTTTTGGTTGTTGACTTCTGGGGCATTTTATCGTGGCGCCACCGACGGGTGGCCCGTTCCAATAGTAGAGGCAGTCCCATGAGTCAACTACCGAGATCTTCCAGCGCCGCCGCCATGGAATGGCCGCGCCCGCGCCATCGCGATCCGACGACCTTACGCCCGAAACCGGTCTGCCCGCACTGCAAGCGCAAGACGGTGGAGCACCGCTTCTCGACCGACGGCCATCCCATCATCACCCATCACTGCCCGGAACATCGCGAGGTGGTCCCCATGCGCGGCGTCATCGCTCGCGAGCACCGCACTGAAGTCGTATCATGAACGCCTATCCAGAGCCGATGCGTTCGGCTCTACCGCCGAGGTGTTTCCACATCAACAGGTGTTTCCACATCAACAGGAAAGAACGCTGATGCTGATCCGGGTTGGGTACGACATGATCTTCGAGCATCCGGCGCCGACGCCGATCATCGTGATGCTCTACCTCCATCCCTCACGCGGACCCTCGGTCCGGCGAGGCGAATATTTGCTGCTCGAACCGCAGGTGCCGGTCAGCGAATACATCGACGCGTTTGGCAACCGCTGTGGCCGGTTGCTCGCTCCCGCCGGTCCCATCCGGTTTTGGAATGACGCGGTGGTCGAGGACAGCGGCCAGCCGGACCACCAGAATCCCGCCGCCGCGCAGCACGAAATCCATGATTTGCCAGACACGACGCTCACGTTCCTGATGCCGAGCCGCTATTGCGAAGTACTCAGCCGTTGATATCCCAAAGGGCCTCGTTGTTAGATCCACAAATGGACAGCGGTTTGAAGTGGTTGAACAAGGCACCATACCGGCAGGCTCCGGAGAAATAGTATCCATACCGGTTCGCAGCTTGTTGCCTGGCAGCGCTGGCAATTTACCATCGGGCTCAATCGGATCCATTGAAGGTAATTTGATGACCTTTGCCAGTGTATCTAATCCAAATATACTGGTTTCTGGTACAGATAGACGAATGCCAGCACCCACGGAATCCGATAGGGAAAATCTGTCGGAAAAACTTCACCAGGAACTTCAAGCTTCAGCAATCCTTCAACTGCATGAACAGCTTTCACCAGGTGATTACTTGATTCCCCACAGCCTTAAGTTGTCCCAAATCTTAGAAGAAGTTTACCTGCCTGAGAGCAATAATCCGGCAAACCAGCTCAGCCTAAGTTTACGTCTGGAATACCACGCTCAATATGTCTCTTCGGATGATCTGGCCTGGCTGTTCAACTCAGTTTTCGAAACAAATTCATCAGGTAACATACAAAGCATACCAGAGAGCCTGGTCATTGAAACATCTCCCGATTCACAAAACAACCTTTCTGAACAATATAGCATCAGGATAACTGGCCGGCGCAAAACAAGAGAAATCATTCGAAAAGAAGAGGTAATCGCTAACGTGATCGGGCTGACCCCTCAGCGAGCTCAGGAGCAATTATCCAGCCGCTATGATTTAGAAAAAGCACCCCAAATCACCATTCTACCTGCCTGGTGGCCACGATTGCCTTTTATCCCCTTGCGGATCACAGTCAAAGTTATCGATTAGAATA
>JAWOHK010000031.1:0-4341 GCA_046485205.1 Chloroflexota bacterium
GGTGACGGCTTCGACTTCCTCGGGCTTCACCACGACGCCAACGGCCGCTTTACCGTCATTCAGGTAGCCGTCAATTTTGGCCATCTGTTCCTTGGAGATGCCCAGACCTTTATGGAAGAGCGCGCCGATGATGCCACCGCCGACGACGCCGCCCAGGAGGGTGATGCCACCGGATAGCACCGCGGCGATGACGCCCAGGATCGCGCCGGCGCCGGTCTTGCGCTTGCCGACCTTCTGGGTCTTGACCTTGCCCGATTTATCCTTGACCAGGATACCGATGGCCCCGAGTTTGATCTCCTTCGTGGCTTTGTCCCACTGCTTTACCGCATTGACTGCCTCATCGGCCGCCCCTTCGTTTCCAAAATAAACCAGTACCAATTGTTGTTTCGACATTCTAAACTCCTATCGTCAATATTTTGCTACGTTGTTCATGGCAAATCGTGCCAATAGGTACCCTAGCGATGCGCGAGGGCACCCGCGAGATTATCAGGCTTTCCGCTGCTGGAAGGCCCGGATGATCACAAAGAAACCGCCGACGAAGGCCCAGATGGCCGCCGCCCAAACCATCGCCAGGCCCGAACCCAGGCTCATATAGTCGCCAATCAGGATGAGGCCAAAGACGATGCCGATGATGCCGAGCGCGCCGAGGCCCCAACCGCCGCCTTTGAAGGCCATAATCAGGGCGACCGTGCCCTGCATCAAGCCCCAGATACCCAGCATGAGCACGAAGATGCGCGGCAAGGCGACGGCCGCGGCCACAGGATAGGACACGATATAGAAACCGGCGAGGATGCTGATCAGCCCCATGAAGAGCTTCCAGCCCCAGCCGGTGTGGTCGGTGAACATGTGCGCCAGGTCCAGAACACCGCTGATGATCCAGTAGATACCAAGCAGGTTTACCAGGAGCATGTAGGTCTCAATCCTGTCTTTAGCGGGGGCCCAGAGCAGGATCGCGCCGATGATGACCATGGCGATACCCTGAATGAGCAGGAAGCCCCAGGGCCGCGCATTGGACTCAAGCGCGGTTGGTGATGATGATGCCGTTGCAGTTGTCATGATTTGATTCTCCTTTATAAATAATCGACTATCGAGCACACAATCGTAATGTTGACGCCACAGCCGGTGCTCGCCGGCTGTGGCTGTTCGGAATAAGGTCGATGCGCTTATGCCGCCGGTGCGGGCGGCTATGACAACCTTATTCACTCCGTAAGAACTCCCGTCACCACCGGCGCAAGTTATTCGCGCACCGGTGGCGAGTTGCCTGCCTCACCTGCCACTTCGGCCCGAGGGCGAGTGTCAGTTGAGTGGCCCAAGGTCGGCTCAAGCGATTATCGCAGCAACCCGGGGCCGTTGCGTCGCCCGACTCCGCCAACGGGGCCGGGGGGATTCGGCCCACGGCCAACCCCACCGACTGGTCCCGGAGGATTTCCAGCGCCAACCCCGCCAACCGGGCCAGGGGGATTCGGTCCTCTTCTACGTGCCATGACATCACCTCCTAATCTTAAAGTTATGACTGCTCTTGCTGTTCGGCAGCCAGTTCCTGCTTGAATTGTTCAACCACTTCGGGAGCGATCTGCGCCCGCTCCACCAACCGGCCGCCGGCATCCACCAGGGCTTGCCGCAGATTGGCCAGCCACAGGTTCTCCCACAAGAAGAGCACCGCCGCTGAATTCACGGGGAGTTTGCTCGCCGCAATTTCCAGGTCGTCGGTCGTGAAAAGGCTGGAAACGTGCTCGCCTACGGGCACGAACGCCTCGTACGTCTCGGGATCCAGATCGTTGAGTTCGACCGTGCCCCTATTGCCGTCTTCATCTTTTTGGATGAAGACGATGTCAACGAAACGCACGATTTGGCGCTGGGCCAAATCCAGCAATTCCGGAGTGATCTTGCCCGAGAACTTGCCGCCCTCGAACTCGATCAGGGCATACTCCAGAGGAAGGTCGAACATTGTTTAACTCCTTTTCCATAGACCCGAAGGGTTCGTGCGAGCCCTTCAGGTCTAAATGGCAACTATCCTACTCGTTTCTACTGCCGCGCCATGGCAACTTTCATGTCGGCTTCTGTATCCGGGATCAGCTCGCCGGACACATCAATCGTGACGCGCTTGATCTTGCCGGTGAAGGCAAATCGGCCGCTATACTCTTCCGGTGCCGCCGGATCGCCGGCATCATAGCCGCAGGAAAGGCCCTGCGTCCCGAACATAAACAGGATCGAGTAGGGCATTTCGATGTCGGCCACCAGCTTGCGGTTAATGTAGAGTTGGCCGCGCGCCGGCACCCCGTACCCCTCGGCCGGGTTGGGCTTGCCCGTTGGCTCGAATTCGTAGCGCAGTTCGACTTCACCCTCCGGGATCGTCTCGTTGGAGTGCAGCCAGAACTTGTCGCGGCCGATGAAGTTGTACAGGAAGTGGAGTCTCTGGTCCTTCACAAAGAAGACATATCCACCGGTGCGGCCGCCCTGGGCCAGCAGCACGCCTTCCGCGCCGCCCGGCGGGATCACCACGTCGGCGGTGATGCTCCACGGCCGGTTGTACAGCTTGGGTGTGGCGGCAAAGGGGATCGACGACCCGCCGGGGTAAAGGATAACCTTGTCCCTCGGCTTGGCAATGGTCGGGCGCTCCACGGTGAGCCGGCTGCGGACATCGCCGTCGATCGGGAGAACGTTGTACTTGCCCGCCTCGGCCCACCAGCGGCCGATCATTTCAATCAGCTTGTCGCGGCGCTCGCCGGCCAGGTTGTTTGTCTCGGAGTAATCCTCGGCCACATGGTACAGCTCCCAGTCGTGGGTCTCGATGTCTACCAGCACATCGTTGGGGATGGCCATGCCGAATGCGCGCCCCTTCTTGGCCGCCTCGGTGAAGTTCGGCCCCGGCCACGGGCAGACCGCCCGCCAGCCGTCGTGATAGATGGAGCGGTGGCCGAACATCTCGAAGTACTGGGTGTGATGGTTGCTGGGCGCTTCGGGCTCGTTGAAGGTGTGGGCGAAGCTGATGCCGTCGATGGGCGCCTGGGTCACGCCGCGGATGCTCTGCGGCGGCTCGATGCCCAGGGCATCCAAAACCGTCGGGACGAAGTCGATGATGTGCCCGTAGTGCGGCCGAATCTCGCCGCGGGCCTGAATGCCCTTGGACCAGGACACGATGCACGGGTCGGTGGTGCCGCCCCGATAGGTCTCGCGCTTCCAGCGGCGGAAAGGCGTGTTGCCGGCGTTGGTCCAGCCCCAGGCGTAGTGGTTGAGGGTCTCGACGCCGCCCAACTGGTCGATCATCTTCAGGTTATCGGCCAGGGATTCCTTCACATTGTTGAAAAAGAACATCTCGTTGAGCGAGCCTACCGGCCCACCCTCGGAGCTGGCGCCGTTGTCGGAGACGAGGATGATCAACGTGTTATCCAGCTCGTCGATCTCTCTCAGGAAATCGAGGATGCGCCCGAAGTGGTGGTCGGTGAAACTCATGAACCCGGCATACACCTCCATCATGCGCGCATAGAGCCGTTTCTCATCGGCCGACAGCGTATCCCACACGGGCACATCGGGATCGTGCGCGGATAGCTCGGTGCCGGGCGGGATGATGCCCATGTCGAGCTGGCGCTGGTGGACGATCTCGCGGTATTTGTCCCAGCCCATGTCGAACTTGCCCTTGTACTTGTCCGCCCATTCCTGGGGCACGTGATGCGGCGCGTGGCCGGCGCCCGTGGCGTAATACAGGAAGAACGGCTTGTCGGGGGCATTGACGTGGGCATCCTGGATGAACTCGATGGCCTTGTCGGCCAGGTCAGCGCTCAAGTGATAGCCTTCTTCCGGCTGCTTGGGCTGCTGAACCTCGTGGTTGTCGTAGGTCAGCTCCGGGTACCACTGGTGGGTTTCGCCGCCCAGGAAGCCGTAGTAACGCTCGAAGCCGCGGCCGAGCGGCCAGCGGTCGTAGGGGCCGGCCGGCGTGGTGTGTTCCGGCGGGGTCAGGTGCCATTTGCCGATGCAGAAGGTGTTGTAGCCCTGTTGCAGCAGCATCTCGCTGATCATGCCCCGGTCGAAGGGCAGGATTCCGTTGTAGCCGGGATACCCGGTTGAAGTCTCGGTTATCGACGCCAGCCCGATCGAGTGGTGGTTGCGTCCGGTCAGGATGCAGCCGCGCGACGGCGAGCACAGCGCCGTGGTGTGCATGTTCGTGTAGCGTAGGCCGTTGTCGGCCAGGCTGTGGATGACAGGGGTCTCAACCAGCCCGCCGAAGCTCGACAGCTGCCCGTAACCGACATCGTCGAGCACGAAGAAGAGCACGTTAGGCGCGCCCTCCGGGGGTCGCTGCGGCTCCGGCCAGGCCGGCGATGACTCTTCGGTCGTCCGGCC
>JAWOHK010000076.1:0-4993 GCA_046485205.1 Chloroflexota bacterium
CCCGCAGCCAGTCATCGGCCGGGTCAACGGCGCGGCCATTGGCGGCGGTGCCGGGTTGGTGAGCTGTTGCGACATCGTAGTGGCCTCCGAACGGGCCACCTTTGCCTTTAGTGAAGCTCGGCTAGGTATTGTGCCGGCCGTCATTTCGCCCTTCGTCCTATCTCGCATTGGCCCCGCCCGCGCCCGCGAACTCTTCCTGACCGGCGAGCGCTTCGATGCCCGGCATGCGCAAGCCATCGGCTTAGTGCACCATGTCATCGCCGAGGATTATCTGGATACCGTCGTTGCCGAGCGGGTCGAACAGCTCTTGCAAGCCGCGCCTGGAGCGCAGGTCGCGATCAAGGAACTCATCCACACTGTGGCCTATCGTCCCAAGGAAAGCATGCGTGACTACACCAGCGAACTAATCGCCCGTCGGCGGGCCGGCGACGAAGGGCGTGAGGGGCTGAGCGCCTTTCTGGAAAAGCGCAAGCCCTCGTGGCAGGCCTAATATCCAACGTCGGTTTTTCCGGAATGAAACTCGCGGTTCTCTCCGATATTCACGGCAATTGGCCCGCACTAGAGGCGGTGGCTGCCGACATCGACACCTGGCAGCCCGACCGGGTGCTGGTCAACGGTGATATCGTCAACGACGGCCCCAGCAACGACGCCTGCTGGCACTACGTCGCCCAACAGCAGGCCGGCAACGGCTGGCAAGTGGTGCGCGGCAATCACGAGGAGTATGTAGCCGAATGGCTCGATCCAGCTATGCCCCGTGAAGGAGCGGCCTTCGATCTCATCCGTCTCAGTCGCTGGACCTATGAGCAACTCAACGGCGACGTTGGTGGCCTGGCCGGCCTATCCGAACGCTGGAGTTGGACCGCGCCCGATGGCTCGACCGTGGTCGCCATGCACGGCACGTTGCTGGGCAATCGCGCCGGCATCTACCCGTCTACATCCGATGCAGACGCATGGCAGCGGATCGTCACCGAAGCGGTCTTCATCACCTCCCACACGCATGTGGCCCATATCCGCACCTTAAATGGCACGCGGGTGGTCAATACCGGATCGGTCGGGATTCCAGGGGACGGCGACGGCCGCGCTGCCTATGCTCGCCTGAGCTGGACACGGCGGCAGGGTTGGCAGGCAGAGATCCGCCGCGTGCCGTATGATCGAAGCACGGCCGAACAGAACTATTTCTCATCCGGTTTCATGGCCGAAGCCGGGCCAGAAGCCGTGGTGTCGCTGTTACAGTTCCGCATGTCACGCGATGTGCGCACGCGCTGGTCGGCGACCTATCGCCAGGCGATCCTTGATGGCTCCATCAGCCACGCTGATTCAGTAGCCCTCTTCCTCGAACGGGAGGAATTCCGGCCTTTTTGTGCCGATTGTTGGGGGAAACCCCCTACTCATAATTGATTAATCTTTGTGGTTTATCGGGTCCAAATAGCGACATTTTGGGGGCATTTTGCTTGTGAAGGCCTCGTGAACCAGTCATTCCACTTGCGATTTAAGCGTGTCTTTTCTATAATGTTACCGAATCTGGAAGAGGATTTGTTTGTTTAGTCTCAATTTATTGCTGTCCGGAACGATATTACCCTGGCTGATGGGGTTGCTGCTTCTGTTGGGGTTCATGGTCTTTTTGTTGTCCATGAAATCCTGGCGAGACACGAAGCGGTCACCCTATTTTTTTATGCGCCAGCAGGCTTCCCGCCGCATGCAGTCCTATTTGTCTATGAGCGCTGTACTGCTCTTGATGGCTGCTGGTGTAGGCGTTTACGGTTGGCGCAGCCCCGACGACGGCATCACACGCATGGCCATCCTGGCCAACGCCAAACCGGCGAATGAAGAGATCCGGCTATTGATGGCCGAGCCGCTGGTTAGAAATGATGAGGGCCAACCTGTCGTTGCCCGCAACGTCGGTACCATCGCCGAAACCTTGCTGTCCACCAATGATCTGGCCGGACTGGTGCGCGTCTTACCGCCTCAATATAACCAGTTTGAACCGACCGTTGATCTGAAACCGACAACTGAATTGGGAGCCGTCGCTTTATCGGACAAGGTAACTGTCGATTACCAGCCGGTGAATCCCGCCTCTGTCTTCCGCGAAGGGTCCTACACACTGTACGCTACGTTCAGCTACAAGGATATGGCCGACGGCATGGAGTGGGCCTGGGTCTGGCGGCGCAACGGCGAGATTATCGACGGGGGCAATGAACTGTGGGCTTATGGTGATGAAGGTCCCGGATACATTTATTTAAGCCCTGAAGAAGGCTTCCTGGAAGGCGCGTATTCGCTGGAAATCTGGGTCAACGGCGAGTTGATGGGCCAGACCGCGGCTACGATGAACGACGCGGCCGTGGCGGCGGGCAATTAACCCCACCCTATAACTACCTACAACCTCATAACCCTTTCTGTCTTGGCCCGGCATATCCGGGTTTTTTCTTGCCTGGTAGTGCTGCCACAGATTGGAGAGGCACGGCAACCGGGAAGGCACTTGCTGATAAAACCGGCACTGACCCCCTGATTACCTCGCCCGTATGCTTGCCGGATTCAAGAGTAGGGTGCTATCGACGGGTCAATAGCTTCGCAAACTGCCGCCACTCGTCAACGCCCAACACCCACGCGGCCAACATATAAACCCCGCCTCCCACCGCCGTCGCCAGGAGTGCCCGGCCCCATACCGCCTCCCGCGGTAACCAGGCCAGCACGCCGATTATCCCGGCAGCCATTACCAGACTCGCCCCACCCATGCGCACCAGTCCGTCGAGCAGCGATCGGCCATTGATGCCACCCATCTTGCGCCGCAACAACCACAGAAGCAAGCCCATTTCCAAGATATTGGACAGGCTGAAGCCCAACGCCAAACCGCCTAACGGCAGCCAGCCACGCGCCGGGAAAACCACATCCCGCAACCAGAGGCTGAGTACCCACATGGCGACGATTTGAATTCCCCCGGCCAAGACAGGTGTCAACGTGTCGCTGAGAGCGTAAAATGTGCGGGCGATGACTTCGATAGCTGTCAGCGCCAGCAGGCCAACGGCATAAAAACGCAGGGCGGCCGATACCAGCCGCGTGGCCTCGGCATCGAAGAGGCCGCGCTCAAACAGGACGGCCGTGTATGGCTCGGCCAGCAGGATCAAGAGCACGGTTGCCGGCAACCCCAGGAAGAGCACGATGCGAAGAGAATCGCTGAAGATGCCGCGCATCTCGGTAATAGCCGATCGTACTGCCAGCGCCGCCAGAGTCGGGAAGGCGGCAATGCCCAGGGCCTGGCCCAGAATTCCCTGAGGCATAATCAGGATGCGAAACGCGGCATTGAGCGCCGGCAGCGTCCCCAAGGTCATCGTACCGGTCAGGAACAGAATGATGAACTTGTTAATCTCGCTGAAGGACAGGCCGAGGACGCGCGGGGCCATGAGCCGGGCCACTTTTTGTACGCCGGGGTCGCGCACGGTGACGACGGGCGTGTAGCGGGCATGTTGGGCGCGGAGGCCGGGCAACTGGATCAGCAAATGGCCCACCGCCCCGGCCACCGTCCCCCAGGCCAGCCCCAGGGCGATGGTCGTGGGGTCGCCGTCCCCAAATACTGCGCCGGCTACGCCGCCGGCGATAATGCCCAGATTATAGACGGTCGGCGCCAACGCCGGAAGCAGAAAATGCTGTCGGGCATTGAGCGCAGCCATGATGACGCCGCTAATCCCGAAGATAATCGGCGACAGTAGCATGATCCGCATTAGCAAAACGGTCAGCGGCAGCAGCTCCGGCGTCTGAGCGATGTTTTCACCGTAGAAAAAGGTGACGAAGGGCGCGGCAAAGATCATTCCCAGGATTGCCAGGATAGTCGTGACAATCGTCAATAAGTTGATGACGGCCGAAAACAACTGCCACCCGCCGTTTTCATCGTCGCGGGCCAGGTAGGACGCGTAGGTGGGGATGAAGGCCGACCCGATCGCGCCACCGGCCACAATCAGAAAGATCGTCTCCGGCAGACGTCCGGCAATATCAAATGCCGTGGCCTCGACGGTTGTCACACCCAGATAATTGCGCACGACGATTTCGCGCAGCAGTCCGGCCACCCGGCTGAGCAGCGCCAGCGCTCCCACCAGGCCGGCCGCGCGAAAGACGAGGCTTCGACCTGGTGGTGACGGTAATCCGCCGGGTTTAGTTGAGCCGTTCATCAGGTTGCCCGCGCCCTTTCAGCGTGACGAACTATGATCCGCTGGTGTTTGTTCGTTTTACTTAGGGGTATTTTCACGTATTTTATGGTATCCTTTGGACAAAGGTGGGCTTTTACGGTTGGAGAGGTTTTTGATCGGATAAATGGTATCTTAATCTTGACGATGCAGATAGACAACTACGCAAGTGACTTGGTTACAATGAACATCATCAAAGTGTCTGCCCATTCTCGTACGGCCGCAGTAGCCGGAGCCATTGCTGGCGTCATGCGCGACACCAACCATGCCGAAGTCCAGGCAATCGGGGCCGGCGCCGTCAACCAGGCGGTTAAGGCCATTGTGATTGCCAAAGGTTATCTGGCCGAGGAAGATGTCCACATTATGTGCGTGCCCTCTTTTGTAGAGATCGAAATCGATGACCAGGAACGCACGGCCATTCGCTTCAACATTCAACCCATTATCCAACCCATTACCTGAAGTAGGCAGGTCGACAACGCCTTGTTGACTGACCATGCCGCACCATGACAATTTTTCACCGGGGACGCAATAGCTCGATTTTCCTGTGTGCCTGGTTCTGACAGCGATCAAACTGGGCGTGATTGAGCACCTTAACCGCGACTACCTGCCAGATACCGGCCGACAATAGCGGCTGCTAGGAGAATTGCCAGGCCGATAAAGATGAACCCGGCATAGTTTCTCACCCACCTGATTGAATCCACTGCCGGCAGGCTGGTTTCCATTTCATTCGCCAGCGTTTCCACGGTCGGTATTACTTCTTCGATTAACTCAAGCGTCGGCTCGCTCTGAACGGCTGCGACGATAATCATCGCGGTCGC
>JAWOHK010000373.1:0-5788 GCA_046485205.1 Chloroflexota bacterium
TGAAATAGGGTTTGCAAAACCTAACTCATCACTATCAAGCAAATCGACGATTATCATCCCTCAGAGGGATCATAGTACGCCGATAGAAGGATATGATCCTCGACACCGCCAAGTATCTATCCAATCGGCAAGAAAGTCAATCCCCTCGGCACCGGCACCCCCCGGGGTCTGTCCTAAGTTTTGGTGCGTCCCCGGACACTGGTCAAGAGGATGCGCCAAACCAAACTGCGTGTGACCAGTGCCGGGGACGTCCTCGCCAAAAATCCGGTAAGCACCCGGAAAATGCTGGGTAGTGTATACATTCCCAAGTAATTTGCTATTCCGTGGGTGAAAATTTCAAGGCCGCATCGACGATCCTTTGTGGGGACAGTGCCAGCAGGATTCGCTAATATACCGCGCACGGTCACAAAGTGAGCCATTTCTGCCGCAAAAAAGCGCAACTTGATGCCGTGCAGAGAATAGCAGAAACAGCGGGGAACTGGGTTATGCGATAATCCGAGCCGCCGGCGAGTCGCTGCCTGGGAACAGCTGCCGTCGAGCTTCAGGAGGCGCGCGCATGGTTTACCAAGACACAGGAAGTCCAAGAATTGTTGCTGCAATAGACGAGACGCCGATGGGTCCATCGGCGTCTCGTCTGGATTACTTGTCACTTGACCACTGGCTAGATTGGCTGGCCTGGCTGTACTGGCCCAACTCGATACGGCCGCATCATTTCGTTGTCTTCGTGTTCGACGATGTGGCAGTGCCAGACGTACTGGCCCGGTACGTTGAACTGGGCGCGGATGCGGGTGACCTGGCCCGGATAGGCAATCACCGTGTCCTTGAACCCGGTCTCCCAAGGTTCCGGCGGCAGCGGGATCGAACCGGGCACTACCTGGACCTCCTGGGTGTCTTCGTTGACAAAGATGTCCTGCCGGTTGATGACCTCGAAGACCACCTCATGCACGTGCATGGGATGGCCGTCGCCGGTCGCGTTGTAGAACTCCCAGACCTCCGTGGCGCCAACTACCGGGTTCTCGGTGATGGGATCCATCCACAGACGCTTGGCCCACACACCCGACGCGACGTTGGGATTGCCGTCCACGGTGCCCAGAAGCGTCTCTGCCGGCGCGTCGGCAAAGAAGGCCGACATCTCTTCCAGCAGCGCCAGTGGACGCGTTACCGTTTCCGGCGGCAACGGCACGATGGCCGGGAGCTGCAGGAACTGGGGCGGCGTGGTCGGGTCAACGCCAACTATCGGTCTGACCCGGAACTCCATCACCTGGCCAGTGCTGGCAGGGTCGGCTACCGGGAAGTCGACCCCCGGCACGCCGCCGCCAAAGGGCTCGTCCGGCCCGACATTGCCGAGGATGTAATTGCCCACGGTCACATTGGTGAAGTCGACGATGAGGTCGGCGCGCTCGGCCAGGCCCATGAGCAGGCGATTGCCATTGGTCGCCGTCAGGTTCACCGGCGCAGCCAGGAAGCCGCCCTCGTTGCCGATGGCCCACACCTCCACGCCCGGTATCTGGCTGAAGTCCAGGATCAGGAAGCGCGACTGGCAGCCGTTGAGGAAGCGGAAGCGATAGCGCCGCTGCTCGACCACCTGGAAGGGCCACGTGTTGCCGTTGACCATCATCATATTGCCGAAAAACTCGGGGTTCCAGACAGGCGAGATGTCGGTGTCCGGGATGTAGGGACCGGTGATGCCGTCAAAGAAGGCGCGCGTGTCCGGGTAGAAGAGCGACCCGTCGGCGTTAAACGAGCGATCCTGGATGGCGATGGGAATCTCGTAGTAGGTCTTGTTGGGCGGGAATTTGTCGTTCTCTTTGGGCGCGGGGCCGGGCAACACGGCTGCGGTGCCGTCGCGCGAGTCGAGCACCACATCATCCGGACCGCCGCGGATGATGTAGAAACCGGCCGGTCCGGCATAGACATTGAGCCTGGTCATGCCCAGCGTATGGTCATGGTACCAGTTGGTGGAGGCCCGATCCAGGTTGGGATACTCAAAGGTCGCGAAACCAGGGCCCCATGTGGCGCCGAAGTTTGCATTCGCCTTGACCGCGAAGAAATCGTACCAGGTGCCGACGGTGGCGAATTCACCCGGGATATTGACGGCCGCAGGCAGGTACCAGGCTTCGGCGTAGCCGTCGCTTTCGTCGCCGACGCCGACTGCGCCGTGGACGTGGGTGACGATGGGCACCGGCCCCGTGTAGGGACCAGGTGTGGATGAGAAGGTCGAGCGTGTGTCGCGACCGGCCGTGCCGCCGGGCGGGTTGGCCCAATGCAGGGTCTGGTCCACCGGCAACAGGTGGGGCAGGTAGTTGCCGTTTGCATCTACCAGGTCATTGATCCACTTGATCCGCACCGGCGTTCCCGCCTTGGCCTCGATGGTGAGCGAGGGTGCGTTGTGTAACAGCAACCCATTATTCTTGTCCGCCACAACCGCGCCATAACCCCAGAGCTTCGTCGGCGGCAGGCCCGCCGGCAGGACTTGCTGTGGGAACTGTTTCATGGAAATCTCATAGTAGTCGGCGTTCTTGCCGCCCTTGTTTTTGATCTTACCAGCGCTCGGCATCGCCGGCGGAATCAACATGGCCGTCGCGTACTTCGGCACCCCCAATGGATCGAGCGTGCCGCCCGGAATTTGAAAGACCGCGGAAGCAACTTGGCTGTCCCGCGACCGCGCATAGAGGATGTCCCCTCTCCAAAAAAAGACGGCGCCTACGCCAAGGGCGCCGGCTTTGAGAAACGTGCGTCGATTCACCATGGATGGTCTCTCCTTTTCCCTGACAGGGATTATGATTGATTGACGGTCTCCAGATGCCAAAACCCAAATACGATGGTAAGCGCAGTCGACTGGCCGATAACCTGATCAATACCGAGGCTTTTGGCAAGCACTTCTACCAGGAATCAGAACAGACATTAAGCGTAGTGCGGGAGAATCGTATGTCAAATGTAGTAGTTGGACACAACTATAGCATAGGCATCGTACCAAAGTCAATCCTTCTTGGAGTAGGGGCAGGGCTTTTCAAAAGTCGCGAATAGGGCCGCTTTGCGACGCTTTTGACATCGCTGGCAAGGATGCAATTTGGCGCCGCACTCGTGTATGAGAGGTGTGGCAAGCATCGTGGCCTGCCTGAATTCGTGTCATTCCAGCTCAAGAAACGGACTTTTGAAAAGCCCTGGCGATTGCGATATGGCATTGTACCGGGTTGGAAGCCGCCCAACAACGGCTTGTGCTGCCAGTGGGAAAGCGAGATGCCAACTTCGCTACCCGAGCCCGATAAAACGTGGTGACGATTATTCGCTCCGATCACCCACCGGTCAGCCACGAAGCATGGTTGGCGGGCGCCCCATACACTGCAAATGGTTTGACAAACAGGGAGCGCCAAATCCCGCTCAAATCCCAGCCAGAAACGCTTGTACTGCCTCGACGAACGGCTCGTAGCAATCGTAATGGACCATATGGCCCGCCCCCTCAATCTGCACTACTCTGCCATCGCGCCAGAGGCCAGACATCGCTTGCACGTCTTCCGTTGCGATCAGCCCATTCTCCCGGTCACCGGTGAGCAACAGAATCGGGCAGGCGATCTTGGGCAGGGCCTCTCGCCAGATTGGCTCTGGCTGGTCAAAGGTCTGTACGACGTGAGTGCTGACCTGCAACTTGCTCTCGACATGGTAGGTCAGCTCTTCCTCGGTCCAGGTCGGGTTACCCTCGCTCCACTCTACGATTAGCTCTTCCCGCGTCAGCGAGACCATGCGGTTGAACCACTCGCGCATCCCTATCACCGTCGTCTCCCATCCTCCCCACCCACTGCCCCAGCAGGGTTCGTAGAGAATCAGGCCGGCCATTAGGTCTGAATGGTCTGCTGCCGCAATTATTGCCGCAGCGGCGCCGCCAGAGTGAGCGATAACCCTCGGATGCTCCAGACCCAGGGCAACGATCAGGTCCACCAAGTCGGCCGCGTGCTCCTCAAAAGTGTAGCCCGTTTCCAACTTTTCGGAGTATCCGTGCCCGCGCGTGTCGTACATGATCACGTCATAGTCACCCTCTAGCGCACGTGCTACGCGTGAATAGCCGATGCCAATGTCGGTAACTCCAGTGACGATTACAAGAGGCGGCTTGGCGTTGCCGCCGCATCCACCGGTGCGATAATAGTGAAGCCTGACCCCGTTGGCGATCACGTCGCCTTCAAACCATTCTGCCATGTTACCCTCCGTAGATTGTGCGATGAATGATAATCTGGCGTGGTGCGGCCCAGGTCGTCCTAGATGGCCAGGCAACGCTCTATCATCGCGTCGCTTTCGGCAAACTCGCCGGCCAACGCCGCCGGTGAGCTGCTGGCCACAGGCGATTATTGTGACGAACGGGAAAAGGCCTACGCTGTGGCCAGTCAGCTCGACTGGCATGTTAGAACTACAACCGTAGATTGAGAGATTAGCCTCCGCCGCGGGTGAAAAAGGCATCAGACCCAGGTCATCGCCAGAGAGCGTTCCGTCCAAGAATCGGGTCGAATTGACCAAGAAACGTGAAGTACGGTTGTAGTATTAGACCAAGAATAGGGACTTGCAAGACCTTACACCGGTTCTTCTGCTAACGCCTGACGACAGAGGTCCCCTCTATTTTCCCAGGGCACTACGAATTGCCTCATCGAGTTGTCCAAATGCCCGTGCCTGCTCTTGGGCCGTTCGTCCGACCGTCAGCCCCGAATCGATGACCAAATCGTGACCCGTGACAAAACTCCCTTCATCGCTTGCGAGATACAGCGCACCATAGGCGATATCATCGGCGAGACCCGCACGCTGCAAGGGAAGCGTTTTGTCGAAAGCGGCTATCACGGTGTCTACAGACCTAGCAGCTGCAGCATCGTCTAAGCCAAAGGCTTTGGCGAAAATGGGGGTTGCAATCCCACCAGGGGAAATGCTGTTAACTCGTACACTGAATTCTGCAAGTTCCATCGCGACACATTTCGACAACTGAATGACCGCAGCCTTTGCCGCGCTATAGATGGTTGGACCATAGCCAACTCTGATACCGGCAACACTTGCATTGTTAAGGATACATCCGCTGCGCTGTTTTTTCATGATTGGAGCCGCGTATTTCATGCCAAGAAAAACACCTCCGAAGAGGACTGACATCCCGGCCTCAACATCTGCAAACGCGATGTCTTCAATCATTCCAGTTGGTCCTGGAGACCCTGCATTGTTGAACAAACAGTCAAGCCGTCCAAACCGTTCAACAGTCAGGTTTATCATGGCCTTGACATCGGCTTCGTGGGTTACATCCGTTTGGATGAAGACAGCATTTTCGCCTAGCTGCCACGCGAGTGCTTCACCTTTCTGGACAGAGCGTCCCGCAATAACCACGCGAGCGCCGTGCTCCACAAAGACCTCGGCAGTTCGTTCGCCAATGCCACTGGTGCCACCAGTAATAATTGCGACTTTACCTTCAAGCCTTTTCGCCATTGCACACGTCCTTAAAAGACTTACTCATTCACGTTGGGTCGCGGGTCTAACGAAAAAACGAAAAAGGATTATGCGGCGGGAAAAGACGTAGCCAACGCAACGACAGGTTGCACCCGCCGCATAATCTCTGTTGAACTAAGCCGTGTCGCGCTATGACCTGGAAGTTGAGCACGGGTTGCGAGTGTCGAAGTGCGTATCAACCGCAGCCACGCCGACTTTGACAGTGTCAAGAGCAGTATAGCAAAGTACGTGCGGGCTGACAATCGGTGCGAAAATGGAACGGAAAGCGCTGGTTGCCGCATGAATCATGCAGGGCGGTGACACCGAGAACGCTACACGT
>JAWOHK010000391.1:0-17409 GCA_046485205.1 Chloroflexota bacterium
CAAGACGGCCGCGGGCTAACAGGCGATCATGGCCGCCTATGATGCGGCCCTGGCGACGTATTGGCCGGCGCATAAAACCCTGACCATCCCCACGCGCTACGGCGAGACATTCGTCGTCGTTGCCGGGCCGCCGGACGCGCCGCCGCTGGTCTTGCTCCACGGCGCCGGGTCGAACTCGGCCGTCTGGGCCGGAGACGCCGCGGCTTACACGCCTTATTTCCGCGTCTACGCTGTCGACCTGATCGGCGAGCCGGGCAAATCGGCCCCCGCACGCCCGCCGTGGGAAGGTCCGGCTTTTGCCGAATGGCTGGCCGACGTGCTGAATGGGCTTGGACTGCCGCGGGTGGTGCTGGTGGGCACATCTCAGGGCGGCTGGACAGCGTTGAAGTTCGCCGTAGCCTGGCCGGAGCGGGTCGAGCGGCTGATCCTGCTGGCTCCCGGCGGGGTGGTCAAGGACCGGTCGTCATTCCTGCTGCGGGCCGTGGGACTGTCAATGCTTGGCTCGCGTGGCACGGAGAAGTTAAAGCGCCTGGTGTTGGGCAACACTGAAATCCCGGCCGAGCTCGATGAGTACCTGACGCTGATCATGACTGAGTTCAAGCCGCGCATCGGGGCCTTGCCTATCTTCAGCGACGAGGAACTGGCTCGCCTGACCATGCCCGTGCTGCTTATCGGCGGCGACCGGGATGTCATCCGCGATGAGGCAGCCATTGCCGCCCGACTGAAGGAGCTTGCGCCGGATGTGCGGGCGGTGATCCTGCCCGGCGTGGGCCACACATTGACGGAGACGACGATTTATACCCTTGAGTTTTTAGGGGTCACGCAGGCGATTCCGCCGGCGTGAGCATTAAACCGGCCGGGAAACGGCCAATTTTAGAGGTGAAACCATGACCTACCAATCGATCGGCCGCTATGATCATTTCCGCGCTTTGGGGCAATCGGGCACCGGCGCGGCCGTGGATGCCTTGATGCACGTCCTGCATGCGCAGAATGACTTCGCCACCTCGCGGCTGGTCGATTTCGCCCTGGGTCTCATCGACACGGGCGAGGGCGAGGGTCGCCTACGACACTATCTCTTCCACGGCACGCCCGACCAGCGCAACTATGCCGCGCTCTATTTCAAGCGGCGCGGCCAGGTGGCGCTGCTGGATGAGGCCGTGGCCCAGGGAAAGATCGACGCAGTGCAGGCGTATTCACAGTGAGGCGGCGGGCAGGGATCGATCGCGAATCCCTGCCCGCCCCATATAGGCTTCCGTTCGTTCGCTGGTCAGATAATCATGGGCAGCAACGGAGGGTCCTTCATCGACTTGCCGCGCAGCCAGCCGGTGCAGTCTATTTCGACCAATAAGTTTGTCCCCTGCCGATACAATCCGGCGCGTGCCTGGCGATCCGGTTCGATAGCCACCCGCGAGAAGAGACATCCGGCCTCATCCATCGGCCGTCCGTGTTCCCGCAAGCGGTATTCACGTTCCATTTGCGAGTTGTCGGTGGCGTCGTAGAGGATATCGGATCGAACAGCCCGGCAGGCGCTTCTTCAGCCTGCTGCCAGGCGCGCAAGGTATCTTGAAGGAGGGTCGTTGTGATGGCGACGATTTCCACCGCTCGTCTGTTTTATCGCTTAATCTGTCCGATTGCTGTCCGCAGAATGCCCGAATGAGCTGGAAGCGGTGTTTTTCGCCACGCTCGAAGACCTCGGTCACCAGGTAGACGATACCGTCGATGGTGCCCCAGGCGATGATGGCGATGATGGCCCCGGTGAGCAGTTCGTTGACGTACTCATCGGTGATCATCTGGCCCGGCTCCAGGTTAAAAATGCGAAAGGCCAGGGTGAAGGTAAGCAGCACCAGGATGCTGTAGATCGTCTCTGCAAGCCGGTCGATCGGGTCCAGCAGATGGGCCATGAAGCTTTCTTTGGGCTCGCCGCGAAAATGATGGCGGGTAGTCCGGCGGGGGGTCATGGTTACTTGATGGTCAATATCAGGACGGCGTATAACGTCAGCCCGGCTAAGAACAGGATGCCGGCGAAACTCAGCTCGCCGTTCTTGTTGGCCTCAGGGAGCATACTCTGGGTCACGGTGGTGATCAGAAACCCGGAGGCAAAAGCGATCAGGGTTAGCCGGACCGCCTCCGGCTGGTTCCGCAGCAGACCGTAACCCAGAATTGCCCCGGCTACGATGCACACAATATAGAGAATTGACAACAGCCGACGTTTCTCCGGGGGAACCCCCTGTTGCCTGGCGGTGCTGGTCGTCACAAAGGCCAGTGGCGTGGTGCTGATGGCCAGACCCAGGGCCAGCAGGACACCGGTGGCTAGGGTCAGCGTCGACCCGATGCCAATGACTGCCCCGTCGATAAACAGGTCGACCAGGATGCCCACGAACAGTTCCAACGCCGGGATCGGTTTGCCCGGTCCCGCCTGGGCGGCTAGCTCAAGGGCTGAGAAATACTCTAAAATGACATAGCCTGCTCCGCCCAGGAAAAACATCAGGACGATGGCCAGGGACGACCTGCCGCGCACGGCGGGGGCATGAGGCTGAGGGCTACCAGTGCGGTGATGATCCCGGCCGCGAATTGCAGGGCGGCGCTTATCACTCGCTGTGAAACGACGAAACGCTCGGCCAGCGGCGCGCCGAGATAGGTCAACAAAGCAGGGATCAGAGCGATGAGAAAGACAATCCAAAATTCGTCGGACATCGTGATTTAGCGAGGGAACGA
This sequence comes from Chloroflexota bacterium, assembly GCA_046485205.1. Taxonomy (GTDB): domain Bacteria; phylum Chloroflexota; class Anaerolineae; order Promineifilales; family Promineifilaceae; genus Promineifilum. Next base: position 2,716 of record JAWOHK010000391.1, read on the forward strand.
CCGGGTGAAGTCAGCTGTCCAGAGATTCTAGCATGCCCACGAGGGCAAACAAAAAGGCCGCGAAATTCGGAGTTGGCGATTGAGCATTGACCGCCCTGAAAATGGCTCTAGAATTCCCTTTCCTGATGCTTATTCCCGAAAGAAAAAGACAGAGATCGAGTAGCCGGAGCGGAAACAGCCCATTATGACTACGGAAACACGAACTAACGGGCCGGCGATGGCCGGCTATGTTTCGACCGGGCATCTTCCGGCGGGCGAGCAGGTCATGGCCCACATTCGCGAGGCTCACGCGCGCTATCGTGACAATGACGAAGGCGAGAACGCCTCGCACTATCCGGCGCTGGCTCGCGTGCCGCGCCACCTCTTCGGCATTTGCGTCGAAAGCGTGACCGGCGAGCAATATGCTGTGGGAGACACGGAGTGTCACTTCACGACAATGAGCATCGCCAAGCCGTTTACCCTGGCCTTGGTCCTGGAAGCGATCGGGGCGGACGAATTGCGGGCCAGGGTCGGGTTGAACGCCACCGGCCAGCCCTTCGCATCGGTGGTGGCGATCGAGTTGCACCCGCAGCACCTGACGAATCCCATGGTTAATTCCGGCGCGCTGGCGGCCATCAGCCTGATCCCCGGTGAGACGGCCGACGACAAATGGCAATTCATTCTCGACGGGTTATCGCGATTCGCCGGACGGCGGCTGGCGTTGAACGAAGAAGTCTATGCCTCGGCTTCGGCCACCAACTATCGCAATCAAGGAATCTCGCGTATTCTTTACGATCATCATCGCCTCTACTTTGATCCGGTGGGCACGACTGAGGTCTACACCAAGCAATCATGTCTGAATGTGACCACCAGGGATGTGGCCATCATGGCGGCCACGCTGGCCAACGGCGGTGTCAATCCTCACACAGGCGAAAGGGTTGTCGATGCGCGCCACTGTCCGCACGTGCTGGCGGCTATGACGACCGCCGGGCTGTATGAAGCGTCGGGCGACTGGCTATTCGATATGGGCGTGCCCGGGAAAAGCGGCGTAGGCGGGGGCATCATGACGGTCTCGCCGGGCAAGGGAGGCTTGGGGGTATTTTCGCCGCCACTCGACAGAGCCGGCAACAGCATCAGAGGCCAGCTGGCGGCCAAGTTCCTCTCCCAAAAACTCGGTTTGAACCTGTTCATCTCCTCACCGGCCGATTGAATGGTTCGTAGCAGGCGATCATCGCCCTTCTTCAGCGAGCGCTGAATCGCGTCCCACAACCTTCGATCGCGCCCGACTAACTGAAGTCACGATCCCGTGTCGGGCGGTATCTCCCCGGGTCGATACGATGGCAAACCTAAGGCCGGGAAGATGCCCAGCAGGGCGAACCCCGCCAGAATTAGAAAAGAAGCCTTAAGCGCGTGCAATCGCGCGTCAATATTTATCTGCACGGCTACGGCCACATCACCCAGCGTGGCGTCAGTATTCTCATCCAGGTAGGTTTCCAACTGTTCGTTGGCAATGAAGTCGACATTATCCAGATTGATTTGCGTGCGCAGCGAATCGGGCAGGGCCGACTGGGCTAACAGACTGGTCACGATTAACGTCAGAAATCCGACCGCGGCCACACTGGCGAAGGCCGTGCCCAGTGCCGTGGACATATTGTTGGCCACGCCGCGCAACGCGCCTACATCCCCGGCCAGCTCCTTGGGCGAAGCCGATACCAGGACGTTGAACAACAAGGTCAGCATGGCGCCTTCTCCCAGGCCGATGATAATCAATCCTAAAATAACGACAGGCGTTCCCCAATCACTTCTAATCGTGAAGGCCAAAATCGTTAGGCCGATTGAGACCGCGCCCAGGGCGACGACGGCGATCTGGCGAGGCGTCAGCCGGTCATAAAGACGAACAATGAGGATGGCTGAGGTAGCGATTGCTAGGGTATAAGGAATCACCGCCACGGCTGTGAAGAGGCTCGTGCGTCCTTGCACGATCTGGATATAAAGGGGAATCAGGAAGTTGACCGCCGGACCAAGCGACCCAATGATCAGCAGGGTTATGATTGCCGCCCGCTCTTGGGGCGAATCGAGGACTTCCAAGGCCAGCAGCGGCTTCTTGCCCGACTCAACACGTTGGTGGGACCAGGCAAAAAACGCCTGGAATAGCATCAGCCCGACGACAAGGAAGAGCAGCGACGGCGACAGTCCCAGCAAATTGAAAGGCGCGGCTGGCCGAGCCAGCACAATGCCCCAGTTTGTCAGGTTGTTGAAGCCCAAACTGATCAGGATGACAGCAATACCGGACAGAAGCGCCCCGGTATAGTCGATTTTCACGCCCCCCTGTCGCGGCACCGGTTTCAGGCGGAAGCTGAGGGCGAAGACGGCCAGTGACAGAAAAAAGAGGATGCCGAACGAATAGCGCCAGCTCAGAGCCGTGCCCAGATATCCGGCGATGAAAAAGGCCAGCGCGCCGGAAAGAGCCGGTGTCCCGGCCAGAATGCCTAGCGCCTGGGCCTGCTGGCGGCCGTGATAGGTGGCGGCGATGAGAACCACCAGCGTAGGTACAAGGGCCGCTGCCGCTAGGCCGGCCATGGCCTGGGCAAGATTAACGGCCTGCGTGCTGGGGCTGAGGGCCATGAGCGCCATAGCCACGCCATGGGCCAGGGCGGTTACTTGGAAGACGAGCCGCGCGCCGAAGATCTTGCCCAGTTTTGCGCCGACCATGACGAAGGCGGCCACAAAAAGTGAATAGACGACGAGGGCCGTGCCGACGCTGGTGGCCGACGTATTCAGATCTGCGACGATGGGGCCGACCGACACCGGTATGGCGTTGACATTGAAGGCCATCTGCATCTGGGCCAGGACGATGATGATCAACGCCAGCCAGGAGACTGTCTCGGTGGCGGTTGTCGTTGATTGGGTTTCGCTTTGTTCAGTCATGATCCTAAACCAACAAGACCGGATTTGCTGTCAAAATTACGGTCTCAATCCTCCGCGCCCCATAATTCGGCCAATTTGAGACACATCTCCGTCGCCTTGACCATATCCTGCACGCTGACCCATTCCAGCGGGCCATGAAAATTTTGCATACCGGTGAACAGATTGGGTGTTGGCACGCCCTTCTCTGTCAAGCGCGAGCCGTCGGTGCCGCCGCGAGTCGGTGGAGAGAAGGGTTCAACGCCCACCAGACGGCCAGCCTCCACAGCCAGATCAACCGGCCGCGTGTCATTCTCCAGCCAATAGCGCATGTTGCGATATTGGTTCATGATGATGCAGTTAATATGGGCGCGAGGTTCTTTGACCTGAACATCATCGCATACCTTCTGCAAGAGGTCACCCTTATTCTTCAGCCCATCCAGCTCGAAGTCGCGCAGGATGAAATGAAGTTCAGCCGCCGCCGCCGTGCCGGTCATTTGGTACAGGTGGATGAACCCCTCCCGGCCGGAAGTGGTCTCCGGCGTCAGGCTTTCTTGCGGCAGGGTGTTGATGATCTTGGCCGCCAGATGCAGAGCATTGACCAGTACATCCTTGGCGTAGCCCGGATGGGCTGAGACACCCTGGATACTGACGATGGCCTTGTCGGCCGAGAAGGTCTCGAAGACGATCTCGCCCAATTGCCCGCCATCGAGTGTGTAGGCGAGGTCGGCCTTCATGTCAACCGGCAGATCAGCATGGACGCCGCGGCCGATCTCTTCATCAGGCGTGAAGCAGATACGGATCGGCCCGTGGGCAATACCGGCCGTTTCCCGCAGGTAGCGGGCCGCGGTCATGATGATGGCGATGCCCGCCTTATCGTCTGCGCCCAGCAATGTTGTGCCGGAAGCGGTGATGATATCATCGCCGATTTTCTTGGCCAGGTAAGGAAACTGCCGCGGCGAAAGCACTTGCTCCGGGTCATCGGGCAGGACGATATCACTACCGTTATAGTTGCGATGGACGAGGGGCTTAACACCCGTGGCATTGAAGGCCGGTGATGTATCGACATGAGCCAGAAAGGCGATCGTCGGCACTTCGCGGGTTGTGGTCGCCGGGATAGTCGCCAGAACCGTGCCATAACTGGTAAGCTCAATGTCCACCACGCCGATGTCGCGCAACTCATCGACCAGCAAGTTGAGGAGGTCGAATTGCTTGGCTGTGCTGGGCGAAGTCGAGGACGATTCGTCGGCCTGAGTGTCGATTTTGGCATAGCGTACGAGACGGTCTTCTAACTCGCTGTTAAATGCTAAGTTCATTTTCTTCTCCGTTTATTTCAAGATACTGGCGAGCGGTGGGCCAATCGCCCACCCAGGCCAATACTATAGAAGGCTATCCGCCAACCGGATAGCCCGGTCCCAGCGGCAGGCCCAGCACATACCAGAGGACGAACAGCGCTATCCAGGCCAGACCGATCCATAGGACATAAGGTAGCATCAGAGCGACCAGGGTGCCGATACCGGCCTTCTTGTCGTAGCGTTGCACCACGGTCAGAACGAAGGGCAAATAAACCATCAGCGGCGTGATGATGTTGGTCGGCGAGTCACCGATGCGATAGGCGGCCAGTACCGTTTGCGGGGCTACGTCCAACCGGACGAACAGCGGGATGAAGATGGGAGCGAAGATAGCCCATTTGGGAATAGCCGCCGGGAGGATGAAATTGAGCAGGGTAATCACCAGAATCAACCCCACCAGCAAAGGTAACGGGCCGATGGCTGCCTGCTCTAGGGCGTTGGCCAGCAACACGGCCGCCACACGAGGTATGTTAGTGAAGTTGAAGAAGGCGATGAACTGGCTGATCATCAGGAACATGAAGAGCAATCCGGCCAGCCCGGCGAATGTTTTGGTAACAGCCTTTATCACATCATTAGGATCAGAAAACGTTTTGGCCCCGATTCCATAGCCGATGCCGGCCACCAGAAATATCAAAGCGATGATGAATATCAGGCTGTCCATGAACGGCGTCGCGCCGATGACCGCGCCGGTGACCGGGTCGCGCAGCGGTGCGTTTGGCGGCAACGTGAAAAAGGCCACCACCGCCGCAACACCCAGGAAGCCATATAGCGCGCCCTTCAATCCCCGCCTATCTGCTTCCGACATCTCATTTGAATCCTGATTATCGTCCACCGTGTCGGTTTGGTAAGTGCCAAGGCGCGGCTCAATGATCCGCTGGGTGACGATGACGGCTACAACGCTCATCAAAATGACCGAGGCAAAAGCGAAAAAGTAATTGGCCATAACGGTAATTGGTGCGCCGCCGGTCAGGCCGATGGCCTCGTTAGTGATCTCGGTCAGCATGGCGTCGAGGGGGGTGATTAGGACATTGACGCCGAAGATGGCGCTGACCCCGGCAAAAGCTGCCGCCACCCCGGCAATGGGGTGGCGCTTCATACTCATGAAAGCGGCTGCGCCGAGGGGGATCAGGATCAGGTAACCAGCGTCGGTTGCCACGCTGGATAGCACGCCGACCAGGATAATAATGAAAGCCAGCAACGCCGCCGGCGACACGGCCACCAGTTTGCGGATCAGGGTGTTCATCAAGCCTGACTCCTCAGCCACGCCCGCGCCCAACATAGCGATGAGGACAACGGCTACCACGCCAAATACCTGGAAGTTGCGGACAAAGGAGGAAAAGATGAAGCGAATCCCGTCGCTGGTGATGAGGCTCTGGATGGGGATGAATTCTTCTTTGATAATAAAGTCAGGTATAACGGCTTCAGCCTGAGTGTAGACATCATAAGGAATGATCGTGCCGCCCAAAGCGTTGTTCAGATCGCGCAGCAGCTCGATGGGCACGGGCACGGCGATATCTTCGGTGACGCTGATCCCGGCTAGATATAGAATGTGGGACAGAATCATGATGAAGATGATCAGATACAAGAACATGATCACCGGGTGGGGAACAAGGTTCCCCACCCGTTCGATCAAATCCAACATACCGCCGGATTTCTGTTCGCTGTCGACAATGTCAGCAGTCATGGTTTCCTCTTGCTACGCTGATGATGATCATGTCAGGGGATAATCAATCGAGCGCCGGGTAACATATCTTCCCCGCTTCCTTCTCATTTTCCTTGACCCCTGCAGCTACAAATAATACCTGTGTTTGACGATCAAACATAAACGTCTGGCGGAGGTTAACCTCCGCCAGAACATCTAGCTTGTTGTCTGCTCACCTGCCGGATTAGACCATCGCCTCATCGAGTGGTTCCTCATCGGTGAACTCGGCATCGACGAGCAAGACACCTTCCACGCCGGACATCAGGCTGGTGACATGCGTCCCTTCAGGGGAATCCGTCACCCGGGTTATGCTGTCGCCGGCATCGCTGGCTATCGCAGTGTAGACCACATTGCCCTCAGCGTTTAGTTGCTCGGCAATGTCGGCCTTAATGGCTTCTCGAACCAGATAAGCACCCTCCGCCTCCATCGCTTCTTCGAGTCTGGATACCCAGGTATGCTCGATGACAGCCACGATGGCCGATGAATTCGGCGTCAGGGCCGAACCGATATCCTTCATCTCGGCTTTCAGAGGAGCGCCGGCCATTTTACCGGCCAGCGCGCCGATCGCGCCGCCACCCAAAGCGACCCAACCTACCGGTCCGGCCAACAAGCCCAGCACGCCGCCAACCACGCCGCCGGTGACGAAGCCGCGGGTACTGCGTCGTTTGGCGTCGGTCACCTTCAGATTACCGTCGCCATCTTTTACGACAACGGCTGCGTCGATGATACCGATTAAGCCTTCTTTTTTCTCCTCTTTTAGTTCCGCCATGACCTCGCCGGCCCGTTCGGGCGAGTTGAATGCGGCTACGATTAACTGTACTGGATCTTGACTCATTGTTTTCTCCTTTTCGAAGTTTCAGAAATGTGTTTTATATTGTGGAGCCAATAAATTATATCTTAAGTTTCGCCAGCTCTTCCAGATAGACAATCGCTGTCTCAACGCCCCTATGAAACATTTCGATGCTGAAGCGCTCATTGGGCGAATGGAGGCCATCGTCGTCTAGCCCATAGCCCATCATGACGACCGGGATGCTCATCAATTCGGCGATGTCGGCCACCACTGGGATACTGCCGCCACCGCGCGTGAAGACCGGTGACGTTCCCCAGCCCTTTTCGTAGGCCAGCGCCGCAGCCTGCATCTCAGGTAGGTCTGTCGGGAACAAAGCCGGGCGACCGGTTGTGAGCAGACGAACGTCGACCTTGACCGTCAGCGGGGCGATGGACTCAATGTAGTTTTTGATCAAGTCAAAAATCTGGTGTGGGTCCTGGTTACCGACCAGACGCGAACTGATTTTACACCCGGCCTTGGCCGGCACGATAGTCTTGGGGCCGGGTCCCGTCCAGCCGCTCCACATTCCGTTGATGTCCAGCGTCGGCCGGGCCGAGATGCGTTCGCGGATGGTGTAGTTCGCATCGCCCCAGACGGCCGTAACGCCGGTTGAGGCTTTGTATTGCTCCTCGCTCAGGTCGGTCGTGGCGACCATTGCCCGCTCATCGTCGGTCAGGGGCACGACGTCGTCGTAGAAACCCGGTACGGCGATGGTGTTGTCCGGGTTATAGAGCTTGCTCAAAATTTCAACCAGGGCCAGCGCCGGGTTGTGAACCGCGCCGCCCCACAGCCCGCTGTGCAGATCGTCGGCCGGCCCGTGAACTTCGATCTCCATGTAGGTCATACCGCGAAGGCTGTGGATGATCGACGGCTCTTCGATCGTACGCATCGACGAATCACTGATGACGCACACATCGGACTTGAGCAAATCCAGGTGGGATTCGATAAACGGGCGGAGATTGGGTGAAGATACTTCCTCTTCACCTTCAATGAAGAATTTGACGTTTACCGGCGCGTTGCCGCCAGTCCTCAGGTAAGATTCCATTGCCTTGGCGTGGATGAACAACTGGCCCTTGTCGTCGGTCGCGCCGCGGGCGTAGATCTTGCCGTCTTTTTCCACCGGCTCGAAGGGTTGGGTGTGCCAGCCATCTTCCATCAATGCGGGGACGACATCATAATGACCGTAAACCAGGACTGTTGGCTTATCCGGCCCGGCATCCAGCCATTCGCCGTAGACGACGGGGTAGCCGGCGGTGGGCATGATGGTGACATTTTGCACCCCGGCTTCCCGCAAATTACCAGCCAGCCACTCGGCCGCCCGGCTCATATCGCCGGCGTGAGCCGGATCGGCGCTAATGCTGGGGATACGAAGGAACTCGCGCAGTTCGCGGCGGAAACGTTCGGCGTGGTCGCGCGAATAGCGCCGCGCTTCTTGACTTTTTGCTTCAGAGGCCATTTAGAACTCCTTTCGGATCTATTCTTTATAAACTGAGTAATTGTTTCTTCTTGGCTTTAAAATCTTCGGGGGTAATCACGCCCATGTCGCGAAGTTCAGCCAGTTACTTCAGCACGGTGATGTAATCAGGCTGGACGGGGGTGGTGCACGCGAATCCGCTGACGGTGAATGCGGCAAACAGTGCGGCGAGTGGAACGAAGATTGCTGCGACGTCTCATACTGACTCAGAGAAATCTGTGATTAGGTTTTTTAAATAATTATTAGCGATCAAGGTATCCTATTTACGAGATCTAGATTCCCCGAATCAACGTAGATCATTATCAAAAAAAAGAACTAAGTCAACAAATAACAAATATTAGGGCCGTTAAGCGAATTTGCTTGCCTGACCCGTTACCCGCGATTCGTGGGAATACCGGCTGTTTTATCGGCCACGATTTTTCCTGCTTTTTGTACCGCTGCGGGTGATTATGCGGCAAGAGGAGCTGGCCGGCGCCCAATTCGCCTCTAATCGGATTGGGCGCCGCGATTTCCGCCTATAACTTTAGCCAGCAATCGGCAGGTACAGGTTGAATACGTACTCCTCCAGAGGCGTTTCCATTGGAGTTAGCAACTCCTCGAGGCATTCAGCGCTGTGAGCCGGCCACTCATAGGGGCTTTCCTCAAGCCACAAGACCAGTTGTTTCCAAACCTGGCCGATGTTCTCCAGTCCTTTAAATGTGGTCATGGCGTAACGCCGGGCTGGAATCTGCTTGATGACCACATCATCATTGCCCCTGACATCCGGTCCGACAACCATCCAGACCTCGTACCCGTAATTCGGACTACCCGGTGATGGGCTAGGGTTGTCGAAGCCGAAGTGTCGTGTTTCGGCATAGTCAATGCCCCGCGATTTCGCGAAGGCGACCATATTCTCAATTGCCTGGGCTTCCGGGCTGGCGCCAAAACCCAGCGTGCTTGCCACCCGCATGGGGGGCATCTCAACGATCTCAACGGCTAATTCATGTGTTGTGTTCATTTTTCATATACCTCAGCATTCTCAAATGTCCCTGTCGACAAGTATCTACAGAATACCACTCAAATCCTGACATCTTGTGTCAGGATTTTGACGTATACTTAGACTGGATTTTGTCTTCACTGGAGGTGTAATGCGCGCCGATCGATTACTATCCTTATTAATGCTTCTGCAAGCCCGAGGGCGACTCACCGCAGCGGAACTCGCTCATGAATTAGGCGTCAGTATGCGGACCGTCTACCGCGACCTTGATGCTTTGAGTGCGGCGAGTGTGCCGGTCTATACGGAACGCGGGCCGGGCGGCGGCTGCGCTCTGCTGGAGCCGTACCGCACGACGCTCACGGGCCTGAGCGCTGATGAGGCGCGGGTGTTGTTCATGCTCAGTGTGCCTGAACCCTTGGTCGAACTGGGGGTCAGTGGCGAGTTGAAAGCCGCCTTTCGCAAGCTGGAGGCGGCATTGCCGGCGGCGCGGCGCGGTGATGAAACCCGTATCAGGCAACGCATACACCTGGACCCCAGCGGTTGGTCGGCCACGGCCAAGCCAGCCCATCACCTGCAAACGTTGTATCGAGCTGTCCGGCAGGACCTTGTCGTATGGGTTACTCACTGGCTGGCCTTCGATGTCCGCGCCGAATGGCACGTCCAGCCTTATGGCCTGGTCGCCAAGGCCGGTGTTTGGTACCTGGTCGGTCGTCGCGAGGGACATATGCGCGTCCTGAACGTCGGCCGTATCATTGCCGCCGAGTTGGGCGATGAGCAATTCGAAAGACTGCCGGACTTCGATCTGGTTACGTTTTGGGAAGCATGGTGCAGCAATGCAGCGGCGCGACGGCCTGACTATCCGGTGCTATTGCGCGTCGCGGTCGAGCATCTGGACTGGCTATCGGCCCAGGTGGGGGAATCGATCAGCCACGAGATCCGCGCCGGCGATCCGGACGATCCCGGCCACGTCACGCTGACGCTTCATTTCGGGATGATGGAAGATGCTCGGCGCCGCGTCCTAGGCCTGGGCGCCGCGGTTGAGGTGCTGGCCCCGCGCGAATTAAGAGCCACCGTGGCCGACTACGCGGCTCAGGTCGCGAAATTGTACGCACGCTGAGCTAGCCGTGTCAGGTTGGTGCGGCAACCAGCAACGCTCCGTGCGCGGGTTCCAACTTGGCTGAAAAATGCCTTAACACCTCTGGCGCTTCCACAATCCGCACCCCACGGATGCTTTCCTTGATGCTGTTCACATACAGGATCACCTCGGCCAGATAATCGACGTGGCTCTGCGTGTAGACGCGACGGGGGAAGGCCATGCGCACCAGTTCCATCGCCGCCGGCTTCTCATGGCCGTCGGGCTGGCGGCCGAACATCACCGAGCCGATCTCGACCGAGCGAATGCCACCTTCCAAATATAAGGCCAGCGACAGCGCCCAGGCCGGATACTGGCTTTGCGAGATGTGGGGCAGCATGCTCAGGGCGTCGATATAGATGGCGTGGCCCCCCGGCGGTTGGACGATGGGCACGCCGTTGGCGGTCAGGATGTCGCCCAGGTAGGCCACCGAGCGCGTACGATATTGCAGGTAGTCCTCGTGCAGCACCTCCTCCAGTCCCACGGCGATGGCCTCCAGATCGTACCCGGCCAGCCCCCCGTAGGTCGGAAACCCCTCGGTCAGGATCAGCATGTTCCTACATTTCGCGGCCAGCGCATCGTCATTGAGGGCCAGAAAGCCACCGATGTTGGCCATTCCGTCCTTTTTGGCGCTCATCGTGCAGCCGTCGGCGTAGCTGAACATCTCCTGCGCGATTTCCAATGGCGTCTTATCGGCGTACCCTTCTTCGCGCGTCTTGATGAACCAGGCGTTCTCGGCGAAGCGACAGGCATCGAGGAAGAACAGCACCCCGTGGCGGCGGCAGATCTCGCTGGCGGCGCGAATGTTGGCCATGCTCACCGGTTGGCCGCCGCCGGAGTTGTTGGTGACGGTGATCATCGCCAGCGGCACGTGCCCGGCGTTCTCGGTCAAAGCCCTCTCCAGCACCGCCAAGTCGATGTTGCCCTTGAACGGCCATATCAGGGCCGGATCATGGGCTTCGGCCACGGGAATATCCAGCGCCGTTGCCTGGCGATACTCGACGTTGGCCCGTGTAGTATCGAAGTGGGTGTTGTTGGGAACGATGTCACCTGGCTTCAACAGTGAGCCGAAGAGGATGCGCTCGGCGGCGCGACCCTGGTGGGTGGGAATAATGTGCTTGAAGTGGGTGATATTCTGCGCGGCCGCTTCGAACTTGTAAAACGACTTCGCCCCGGCGTAGCTTTCGTCGCCGAGCATCATGCCCGCCCACTGGCCCGACGACATCGCTCCCGTGCCGGAGTCGGTCAGCAGATCGATCAGCACATCCTCGGCTCGCAAAAGGAACAGGTTATAGCCCGCTTCCTTTAGTAAGACTTCTCGCTCCTCTCGGGTCGTCTGGCGGATAGGTTCAACGGTCTTGATGCGGAAAGGCTCGATGATCGTTTTGAAATGCATGAGTGGGTCTCCGGTTCGTCGGGAATGTGGATTGTCCGATTGTAACCCCTTTGCCCACGATGATATAATGACTTGAAAAGGAGTCCTCCCATGACCACCGACGCCTACATCTTCGACGCCATTCGCACCCCCCGCGGCCGGGGCAAAGCCAACGGCGCGCTGCACGACGTCCGGCCGCTCGACCTGCTGAAGACGCTCTTCGACGCCTTGCGCGAGCGCCACAACCTGGACACCTCCCAGATCGATGATGTCCTGCTCGGCTGCGTCACGCCGATCAAAGAGCAGGGCGGCAACATCGCCCGCACCGCGCCACTCTATGCCGGGTGGGACCTGGACCTGCCCGGTGCGCAACTCAACCGCTTCTGCGCCTCCGGCCTGGAGGCAGTAAACCTGGCGGCTATGAAGATCCGCTCCGGCTGGGAAGAGATGGTCGTGGGCGGGGGTATCGAGTCGATGTCGCGAGTGCCCATGGGCTCCGACGGCGGGGCGCTGTGGGACGACCATAAAGTCATTGGCCAACTTAATATCGTGCCGCAGGGCATCAGTGCTGACCTGATCGCCTCGCTGGAAGGGTTCAGTCGCCAGGACGTGGACGGCTTTGCGTTGCTTTCCCAATTGAGAGCTGCCGCGGCCCAGCAGGAAGGCCGCTTCACCTCGATCATCCCCGTGCGCGACAGCGACGGCGGGATCATCCTCGACCGCGACGAGCACCACCGGCCCGACGTCACGCTAGAAGGGCTGGCCGCACTCAAACCGGCTTTTGAGGCGCTGGGAGCCATGGGTTTCAATGCCGTTGCTCTCAAAAAATACCCGCAACTGGAACGCATCAACCATGTTCACACAGCGGGCAACTCGTCGGGCATTGTCGACGGCGCGGCGCTGGTGCTGGTCGGCTCAAAGGCGAAGGGCGAAGCACTGGGTCTGAAACCACGGGCGCGGATAGTCTCGGCCGCGCTGCTGGGTGACGAACCGACTATCATGCTGACCGCTCCCGCCCCGGCCTCCCGGCGAGCGCTTCAGAAAGCGGGCATGAGCATCGACGACATCGATCTGTTCGAGGTCAATGAAGCTTTTGCGGCGGTCGTCCTGAAGTTCATCCGCGAAGTGGGCCTGGATGATTGGCCTGAGCGGGTCAACGTCAACGGCGGGGCCATCGCTCTAGGCCATCCGTTGGGCGCCACAGGCGCGATGCTGTTGGGCACCGCGTTAGATGAGATGGAGCGGGGCGACTTGTCAACGGCCCTCATCACGCTGTGTGCCGGCGGGGGTATGGGGATCGCGACGATTATTGAGCGAGTGTAAGAATTTATCCCAAAAGCGCAAAGCCGAAGAGATTCAAAAATCCTTGAAATTTGTGGGGATAATTGGCCGGCAGTTAATTGATAGTGTCCACACTTTCCGGGGGCCTTGGGGTTGTGTCTCTAAGCCAGATACTGACACTCTCCGGCTGCATCGTCTCCTGAATCACGCGTAACAGCTCGGCCGTCAGCGCGTCCAGGTCGGTTTCGTCGCGGACGGTGGCGGCGAAAGCGGCCAGTACCTTCTCGGCATCGTACTTCCGGCGAAAGAAACGCCGGTCGATGGCATCCTGCACGCGCCGCCGCAGCGGCAGGAAGAGGGCGGCGATCAACAGGGTTGAGAGAACTACCACCACGGTTGACTGGCCTGTAAAAGGAGCCAGTAACCATTGCAATACGATAACGATCCCAAAGTAGACCAATGCCAGTAGAACGGTCAGTAGGCCATAGACGGCCGTTTTGCGGATAAGCGTATCGACATCGAACATCCGATAACGCAACAAGGCGACGCCGAGACCTATGGGAATCAAAAAGTAGAAAAGACCCCAGATAAAGTTAGAGAGTTCAAGCGACGATAAATCTTCGATAAAAGCGATCACCAGGAAACCCAGGACCGGAAACCCCACAGTCACAAGTAACCATTTCATCTGAATGCGCACATCCCCACGAGATTGCCGATAGCGCACGACCAGGGAAACGACTCCCAGGGCTCCAAATAGCAATGCCACAGGAAGTAGTGGATCTAGCCGCCTTTCTATTGAGGGCAAGTAAAATCGCTGCGGTGTAAACAGTGGTGCTATTAGGATGATACCGATAATCGCTCCGCCGACCGCCAGCGCCCCGGCGAACACTGGCCGCCAACGACGACCGGGTAGCCGGCCGTCCGGAAACAGGAAGGGGAAGACCAGCAACAACAAAAATAATCCAGTATACCAGCCGATCCCGCCCAGCCAGCCCAGGAAGAGCGCGGGCCCGGAACTACCCTGATTGACAAGCAAGAGATCGCTCCACACCCCGGCCAATCCAGCTAACTGGATGGCCAAACCGGAGAATAACAGCACCCAACCCACAGCATTCCGCGGCTGGCCCATGGCTGCCAGCGCGCCGACAAAGGCGAGTAGGATGAAGGCCAATCCGATCACCAGACCACCATCCATGGCCGTCACCAGATCGGAGCCGGGAACGCTTCTATTCAACGCGGCATTTGCGATGAAACTTGCTAGGGCCAGGAGCCAAAGCCCGACGATCAGGACCTTCAAAGGCCTGCTTGCGGGTTGAGGTGTGGTTCCACCTCTCAAACTTTCACCAGACGCTATGCCCATCATTCAATTCCTAATTTCGTAATTAACGTTACGATGAGGGCATTATAGCCGTCGATCGTCTCTTAATCGTTACGAAAATAACGAATAGTGGATGATGAATAAACGAATTCTGCGGATATAACCTCAGTCGTTATTCGCTACCGTTAAGGGAATGGCAACCTCAGAAAATGTCCCATCCTGTCCTATAACCGTCAGCAATAAGGTGTAAATACCATCTTCGACCAATGTAGTGTCCCATATACCCAAATTAAGGCAAATGGCTGAGGAAAGAGCAGATATTGACGAGCTGATCCGGATCTGCCTGGTTCTTGAAGGGCTTCCAAGGCACGC
>JAWOHK010000021.1:0-6787 GCA_046485205.1 Chloroflexota bacterium
AGCCGGCCTGGGTGACAGCCTGCGCCACACCATCTTGAGCCATCGTGATTCACTGAAGCCGCTTATCCGCCGGGCAACGGTCCAGACAAATGAGACGGCCCGCGGGCTGGCCTGGATATTGCCCCTGGCCCACGTCGGCTGGCCGGCGGTTCATCTCATCGAACTAGGCGCGAGCGCCGGTTTGAACCTAACGGCCGAGCGCCGGTCATACCAGCTGAAAGATGATTCCCAACCGCCACGCCACTTGCTCACCTTGGGGACCGGAACCCCGCCGCAGTTTGTCACGACCTGTCGGGGAGAAGCGGCCGGATTGGACCATTTACCTTGTTGTCCGGAGATTTTATCGCGGACCGGCCTCGATCTGGCGCCCTTCTATCTCCAATCGGCCGCCGATGAATTGAACCTGTCGTCCTTTGTGTGGGGTGATCAGGCCAGCCGGCTGGAACGTTTGCGCGAAGGTATTGCCGCCGTCCGGTCTGTGGCGGCGACCAGCGCGCCGGTTCGCCTGGTTGCGGCGCGATTGCCGGAGGAATTACCCGCCTTTTTGGCCGCCCACTCGGCTTCTGTGGCCGGGGCGCCGGTCGTTGTCTACAACACGACGATGGCGATGTACCTGCCGGACGAGGGCCAATCCCTGGGGGGAATGCTCGATCGGTGGGCCAAAACCCGCCCGGAGCCGGTTATGTGGGTCCAGTGGGAAATGTTTCAGGATGACGAAAACGCTCCGGGATACGGCCATCATGCCTGGACGGTTGATCTCTGGCATCGCGGCCGGCACCGCCGCTGGCACCTGGCCTGGGTTCACCCGCACGGAACCAATCTTGAATGGAATTCGCAGGTCGAAGATTTTTTCAAAATATCTATCCAAATCTAAGCAGTTGTGCTAGCATGCTCAATTAGTTGAAACCCCCGCCGAAACGGAAATTGATAGCGGATGGGCCCTGGTTACAACAATTACATGGCGATAGAGTGCTTATGGATGATCAAGGACGATACTTTAACTTTTGGCGTGCCTTGCGCTTGGGATCCTTTCACATCGGCTCGGCTATGGGTGATATTCTTGTCACCAGCCTGTGGAACCGGATCCTGATCATTAATTTCGGCATTCCAGCCACGCCGGTGGGTTTGCTCATCGCCCTCCGTTACCTGCTGTCGCCGTTGAGCTTGTGGGCGGGCAACCGCACCGACAACCGCCTCACCAGGGGCCTGCGGCGCACCCCGGTGATATGGCTGGGGCGGGGGCTGATGGTGCTGTCACTGCCGCTCCTCGGTTTGAGCGTCATGCGCCTGGGTAATTTAACCACCGACCCGTTAGGCTGGGTCTTTGCCCTGCTGTCATCGCTGATGTACGGGATCGGCACGCTCATATCGGGCAGTCCATTCCTGGCCCTGGTGCGCGAATCCGCCCCGGAAGAGAAGCAGGGTCTGGCCATCAGTTCCGTAGAGACGATTCTGATCATCTTTTTCGCCATCACCGGCGTCGTCTTCAGCGTCTGGATGCCGGTATTTTCTGAGGCCGTATTCTGGCAGATCATCCTGGTGACGATGGGCGTCGGGGCTTTCTTTTGGTTTTTCGCCATCGCCGGTGTCGAGCGACGACTGCCGGAGGCGGTTCGTGGCGCGCCGGTTTCGACTCCCCGTGGCAACCAGCTAGGCGACGTGATTGGTGGAATATGGCGCGACCGCCGGACGAAGCTTTTTTTCGCCTTTCTATCATTGGCGACATTTTCGGCCTGGACCAAGGATGCCGTGCTTGAACCATTCGGTGGCGAGGTTTTTGGCCTCGATATCGGGACGACGACACGTTTCAACAGCTACTGGCAATTCGCCACGGTGCTCACCCTGGTTGGATCCGGCTTTTTATTGCGCAAACGCCGCCCGGAATTACAGGGGCCTGTAGCCGGTGGCGGCTTGGTGGTGATGTCTCTGGGGATGCTGTTGCTGGCATTGACCAGCTTCCTGGGCCTGCGCCAGACGGTTGAAATAGCGCTGGTTATTTTTGGCGCGGGCTTCGGCGTCTATACCTTCGGCGGCCTCAGCCTTCTGGCGGTGATGTCGCCCGATCGACACAGTGGCGCCTACCTGGGCCTTTGGACGGTTTCCATCCTCTTGTTCAAAGGGCTTGGCACCTTCTTTGGAGGGGCGGTGCGCGATCTCCTCTTGCTCCAACTGCGTCTTTCACCCGAGATCACTTATGCCACGGTATTTCTGCTACAGGCCATTGGTCTGGCGGTGGCGGTGGTAATCCTTTCGCGCATCGATATTCTGGCCTTCGCCCGGGACACCGGCCGTCACGTGAACATCACCGATGCCCAAATCGCAAGCGCGGATTGACAGAAACTCAATACTCCGTAACAAAAATAATCTAGCGGTTCGTAGTCGCGATTTCAATCGCATTCTTCAGAGGCGGCGCTGAAGCATCTACTACGAACAAGTTGTTATTTGGGTTACACTTTTAAGCAGATTTTTCCCCGGTTCACGAGTAGAATAAACGCATGAGCCAAACCGCCTGGCCGCGGGCCATCTTGCATATGGACATGGATGCCTTCTATGTCAACGTGCATCTCCTGGACCATCCCGAAGATGCCGGGCGGCCGCTGGTTGTCGGCGGCCGGCCGGAACAGCGCGGGGTTGTCTCTTCGGCCAGCTATGAGGCCCGGCGATTCGGCGTGCGATCGGCCATGACGACCGCTCAAGCATTACGTCTGGTACCCCAGCTGAAGATCGTGTCTCCCGACTGGCCGCGCATCAAGACCTGTTCGCGGCAGGTGATGGAGATACTGGAGCCATTCGGCCCGCTGGAACAAATCAGCGTCGATGAAGCATTTATCGATTTCAGCAGGCACGCGGACCCCGAAGTACAGGCCCAAGCCGTGTGGGATGGCGTCCTGGCGTCGACGAGCCTGCCCGCATCGATCGGCTTGGCGACGAGCAAGCTGGTGGCCAAAGTCGCGTCCGACTTCCAGAAACCGCGCGGCTTTACCGTCGTTTCGCCGGGGGAAGAGGCGACATTTCTCGCCCCTCTGCCGGTGCGGGTTATCTGGGGCATCGGCCCGCGCACGGCCGAACGCCTGGCCGGGCTGGGCATCACCACCTGCGGCGAGCTGGCCGCGGCCGATCCGCTCGTCTTGCGGCCCATTGCCAGGCGTGAAGCGGAAAACCTGGTGCGGCGCGCGGCGGGCATCGACCCGCGCGCGGTCGTGGCTGAACGCGCGCCGGCCAAGAGCATCAGCCAGGAATGGACCTTCAGCCGGGATGTGGCCGACCCGCAAGTCCTGGTGGAACGATTGCAGGCGATGGCCGAGGAAGTCGCCCGAGCGTTGCAGGCCAGGAATCTCGTCGCCCACACCATCCGGGTCAAGTTCCGCTGGGCCGACTTCACCACCTTCACCCGCCAACGATCCATTTCTGTTCCGACCGATGAGGCGGCGACCCTCTACCGGCATGCTTTATCCTTATGGCAGGACAACTGGCCGCCCGGCCAGCCGGTACGCCTGCTCGGCGTGGGGGCCGGTGGCCTGGTGGAGGGAGAAGAGCGGCAATTGGGGCTGGGATTTTGAAGAAGGCGATCGTCTTCCGCCTATCCCACGGTCAGCAACTCGCGCGTAAACGTTGTCATCGTGCGGCTGCCGTTGGCCGTGGCCACGATGTTGTCTTCGATGCGCACGCCGCTCCGCCCGGGCAGATAGATGCCCGGCTCAACGGTGAACACATTGCCGGGGACGATAGGCCGGGTGTTGGCCGGGCTCATATCCGGCGTTTCGTGAATCTCCAATCCTAGGCCGTGACCGGTGCGATGGATGAAAAAATCTCCGTAGCCGGCCGCTTCGATGACGTCGCGGGCCGCCCGGTCGACATCCCGGCCGGTGACGCCGGGGCGAACGGCGGCGCGCGCGGCCTCATTAGCTTCCAGCACAACCTCATAAATGTGGCGAAATTCGTCATCGACCGGCCCCACGGCAAACGTCCGGGTGATGTCGGACGGATAGCCGTCGACATAAACGCCCCAGTCGATCATGAGCATGTCTCCCCGTTGTAACGGCCGGTCCGAACCCGTGGCATGCGGTAAGGCGCAGTTGGGGCCGGCGGAAACGGCCGGGCCAAAGGCCATGCTGTCCGCGCCGCTGGCCAGCAACTCCTGGGTCAGCATGGCGGCGATTTGCTTCTCCGACAGACCGACCTTGATTCGCGGCAGGATTCGCTGGAGGGCTTTTTCGGCGATGGCGATAGCCTTCTCTATGGCGGCGAGTTCGGCCTTGTCCTTGACCGAGCGCAAGGCTGACAGAGCATCTTCGGCATGGACCGTGTGCAGGCCGGGGGCGTAGCGTTGCAACATTTGCAACTCCAGCACGCGCATGTGCAGGGCCTCAACCCCCAACAGGAAATCGGTCAGTTCCAGGTGAGAACAGGCTTGCTGGAAAGCGCCCGCGTATCCCTCGGCATCGTTCCAGTCGAAGATACGCGCGTCGGGGATGCCGGCCTCTCTCGCCTTCATCGCTTCCAGGGTGGGGATGATGATCGCCGGGTCGTCGTCGGCCGGTAAAAAGAGAACGATCGGCCGCTCGCTGAGATGAACATTCATCCCGCTGATATAAGTCAGATTCGGCCCCGGCACCAGGGCCAGGCCGTCCAGGCCATGAGCGACTATTTGCTCGGTGAGGCGTTGCCAGCGTTCTTGATTCATTGCGGTTCAATCTCCACTAAAGGAATATTTGCCGGAACGGAATCACCGGCGGCACACAGAATACGAGTGACCAGGCCGTCATAAGGCGCCTGGATAGGAATAACCATTTTCATCGACTCCAGCAAGATGAGCTTGTCCCCTGCCCGCACGGTATCGCCCGCTTCGACCAAAATTTGAGACACAACGGCTGGAATGGCGGCCACCAGCGAGCCTAACTCGGCGCTGCCGATGCTGCCCCGGCGGCGAACCCGTTCGACCGGCAACAGGCGGCCGTTGACCCACAATTGGCGTTTGTCGCCCTGGCGCGTTCCGGCCAGTCGAATTTGTTGGGGCCTACCGGCGGCATCTTCATATCTGATCAAAATCATTCCGTCGGCCTGGTGCACGATGTGGGCGTCGACTGTCAGGCCCTCGGCGCGAATATGGAGTTGATCGCCCTGGCGGGTGACCTGAAAATCACGCTGTTGTTCGTGGATTCGCAATTCAAATTGGGGCATGACGATCGTTATTTTAGCCTATATTGGCCAAATCGAGGAAATAGAACGGCCAAGATGGCCGGAGATCGAGCCCAAAGTTGAGCAGATGCGGGGAAAACTGTTGTGTGCCGCTTTCTTTTGGCATAATCACCCTGTGAATGCCCATGCGCTCTATCTCCACATTCCCTTCTGCCGCCAGCGATGCAGTTATTGTGATTTCAACACCTATACCAGCGTTGGCGAGCTGAAGGAAACCTACACGGCGGCCCTGATCCGCGAGATTCGACAGGTCGGGGCAGCCGCGGAACACAGACCGGCCGTGGGGACGATCTTCTTTGGCGGCGGCACGCCGTCGCTCCTGTCCCCGCAACAACTGGCGCGCATCCTGAGCGCCGTCCACGAAAGCTTTGCGGTCGCGCCGGCGGCCGAAGTGACCCTGGAAGCGAATCCGGGCACGGTCGATCCGGATTATCTGGCGACCATCCGCGGGCTGGGCATCAATCGCCTGAGCTACGGCGTGCAGAGCGCTTTGCCGGGCGAACTGGAATTGCTTGGTCGGGAGCATGACTTCGCCGCGGCCGTCGAGGCGGTGGTCCTGGCGCGGGCGGCCGGCTTCGACAACCTCAATATCGACCTGATTTACGGGTTGCCCGGCCAGACAGTCAAGGATTGGGCGCGCACCCTGGACGCCGCCCGGCCGCTGCCTGTCGACCACGTCAGCCTCTACTGCCTGACCATCGAGCCGGGCACGCCAATGCAGCGCTGGTTGCACAATGGAACCATCCACGCGCCCGACCCCGACATCGCTGCCGACCAGTACGAACTGGCCGGCCAGGTGATTGGCGCGATGGGTTTCAGGCACTACGAAATTTCCAACTGGGCCAAACCGGGACACGAATGCCGCCACAATCTCGTTTACTGGCGTAACGAGCCCTATCTGGGGCTGGGCGCGGGGGCTCACGGCAGCGCCGCTGGCTATCGCTATCAGGTCGTACGCCAACCGCGAACTTACATTCGCCGGATGGAACAGCCCGCGACCGGCCCATTCCCGCTGTCGGCCGCGGTAGCCGATTACCACCTGGTTGGCGAGGTCGAGGCGATGTCTGACATTGCCATCACCCAGTTGCGGTTGCTGGGGGAAGGGTTGGATTTGGTGGCCTTCGCCGAACGGTTCGGACGCGGGTTTGATGAGGTTTACGGCGAAACTGTCAGCCAGTTGCTTTCGTGGGAGTTGTTGCGGAGGGATAACGGCCGCTTGCTTCTGACCGAGAAAGGACGTTTTCTCAGCAATCAGGTGTTTTACCGGTTTGTCTAGCGGGCGGGGTTGTGGATAAAAAAAGGACCCTTCCCCAATCAGGGGAAGGGCCTTCCGCAAAATGGCTGGTATTGCGTTGCGTTATTACCAATACATCACATTATTTAGCATTTAGCGGGAAACCTGTTAATCCATGTCCCTTACAAAGTTATCCAGTTCGGATTCCGCTCGTGCGCGGTCATATCCGTACCGTTCCTGCATGAGGCCGACGATTTCATCGCGTTTGCCGTCGATGCGATCCAGATCGTCATCGGTGAACTTGCCCCATTGTTGCTTAACCTTACCTTTCATCTGATTCCACTTACCCTGGAA